>WAKF01000020.1 GCA_015523465.1 Aeropyrum sp. | reverse complement strand
GTAGTTTTCTTTCTATTGTTTCGAATCTTTTTGCGTGGTCTTCTCTTAGGCTCTTCAGCTCTCTCAGTATGGATTCGAGGCCTACAAGGCCGGCGACAGCGAGCCGAAACTCCTCATCCTCCCTAAGAAGCCTCAACAACTCCCTCTTCAGCTCTTCGCTACTCCTCACTTAACCCTACCTCCAACTCATTATTACATGTAATACTATTTGGAGGTTTAAACTCTCCTCTGCCCAGCGATCCTCCTAGCTTCCTCCATTGCGCGGGGTACGTTTTCCAGGACTTTTAGGGGAGTTATGGATTCTAGCCCTTCAGCTACAGCCATCTCGCCCGCTCTGCCGGTAATGTAGAGTGCCGCTGCTACAGTGTTGAGCGGGTCGTAGTCTAGCCCTGCAGCAGCCCTCCTAGCAGCAAAACCAGCAATAACGCCCGCCAGCACATCCCCAGTGCCACCCACACTCATCTCAGGCACTCCAGTATCATTGAGCCTGCACTTTCCCTGAGGGTTGCATACGGCATCCACTGGAGCCTTTACAGCTACGGTAACCCCAAGCTCTGCTGCTATTCTCCTAGCAGCCTCCAGGGGCTCAAGGCTCTCGCCCCCAAGTAGCTGCCTTGCCTCGCCTCTATGGGGCGTTATCACCATGACGCCTCTAGGCTTTACCAGGCCCTCGGAAATCATCTTTATGGCGTCCGCGTCTGCGACCACGAGCCTACCTCTTTTCTCGGCTTCCCTAAGCACAGCTTCGACTAGGCCTGCGGCCTCATCGCTAACCCCCATACCAGGCCCCACCACAACTGAGTGGCTCCTAGCCACCACGTCCTCTAGGTCATCTGGGGTTCTCGGTACGAGTTCTACGTGGCTGAGGGCGGCGTCGTAGCTCCTATAGGATACAAGGTATACTAGATCGACGCCGGCTGCATAGGCTGCAAGCGCCGCCAGCACAGGAGCCCCAGCGAACTGCTTGCTACCGCCCACAACAACAACTCTCCCAGCACTACCCTTCCACGCATCCCTCCTCCTCATAGGCACCCTCACGGCGGCGTCGCCAGGCCCAGCATGGGTCACAGCCGATTCGGGCAATCCTATCTCAGCCACTAGGACCTCCCCAGCGTGAAGTCTCCCAGGCTCAACGAACAGCCCCCTCTTAGCGGCTATCAATGATACAGTATAGTCGGAGCGAGCAGCACCGTCAACGGCCTCTCCGGTATCAGGGTTAACGCCTGTAGGGATGTCGACAGAAATTCTCATCCCTGGAGAGGAGTTGTAGGCCTCCATAGCCTTCCTAACAGGCCCTCTAAGAGCCCCTTTAACTCCTATGCCAAGCACGGCATCAACGACAGCGTCAACGCCCTCAAGCTCTTCGGGCGGAGAACGCTCAACCTTTACACTAGAGTTCTTAAGGGCGTCTAGCATGACCTTGGAGGAGGGGTGGTCGACTAGGCCTTGAACCAGGTAGACCGTGACACTAGCACCCCTAGAAGCCATCCTCCTAGCGGCAGCTAGCCCATCACCACCATTACCTCCCTTCCCAGAAAGCACAGCAACCCTAGCCCCCTCAAGCCCGCCTAACAGGCATTCAAGGGCCGAGGCTACGGCGGCCCCAGCATTCTCCATGAGCAAGTCTAGGCTAACCCCCCTCCAGATGGAGTTGACCTCGTAGGCCCTGATATCCTCGGTTGCGAGAGCCTCCTCCGAGCTTCCAGGCTTAAGCCCAGGACACCTCAACCCGCAGGACACCAGGTAGAGATGTACTTCCACCGGGCGGTGATTAATGGGTTGCAGCATATCAAGAAGCCTGGCTCGGAGGGGTGAAGTCTAGCTCTCCATCCTCTATCATAGCTATTATCCTTCTCCTCTCGAGGTCTCTAGCCTTAGCCTCCCTGCTCGGCTCTAACCTGGCGTCGGAAGGGATAGTTGAAGGTTTGCCCGCAGGATCAAGCTTCACGTAAGTGATATACCCTTTGGCTACGGCCTCCCTCCAGGGCTCCCCCAGAGGGCCTGCGAGAGCCTTTACACCAACCTCTACAGTGCTTCTCCCAGTGTGCAACGCGGCTGCATGAGCCGAGATCACGTAGCCCACTGGGACGGGCCTGTAAAAGTCTAGAGGGCCTAGGAAGCCTGTGACCACAGGCCCTCTAGCCTGTTTCGACGCCGTCACAGCTCCTAGCTCGTCTAGCAGGTATAGCATAGAGCCGGCGTGCACCACGTTGTATGCTATAGTGTCGCTGGGATTAACGATCTTGGAGGTAATGGCTCTCGCCCCGCCTTGAGGGGGCTCTGGAGGCGAAGTATCGAAGGGCTCTTCCTTCCGCTTCTCAAGCCTCTTCCTCCTAGCCTCCCTAAGCGCCTTAGACTTCTCGGCCTGGCTCTCCTCCAGGGAGGTCTTAGGCGTTATGCATGTATGGTGAGGCCTAGGCCTGAGACTCCCGTCTACAGCTACAAAGGTCATGTGACCTAAAGCTACAAGCCTAGACCCTACGTCCATGCCGGGCACACCGAGGCTCTCAACCCTCACAGCGACGTCGACACTACTCCTACCAGCACTCAGCGCCCAAGACGCCACTCTAATAGCCTCACCCTCGCGAGCAGGGCTAGCAAAGTATACGAAGTCTATCCCAGCAAGGAGAGCGTAACTCCACACAACCCTGGAGGCAGAAGCTGAAGCATGGTCGACCATAAGTCTCAAAAGGTTACCACCATGCATAACCCCAAGCGCGTTAGTAGCATGAGACCCCACTATAACATAGCTCTCTACAAGACTCTCGAGAGGCCTGATAGCCCTAGAGCACCTGACACCCGCCACGCAACACGCACCAGAGAACATTAATCCCCGCTGGAGCCTTAGAAACACGTAAAACTAGACAATGCGGCTGCGGGCGTAGGATAGAGATTTTAGGGCGACCTAGGACCTACCGCCTCCCCACTACTAAGCAAATAAACAATTAGATAACCAGACGTCATGAAGCGAGTGGACTCTAGCGGGCCTTAGAAGGATGGCTCCTTAGCCTTCTTCCTCTACTAGTGTAACTACCTCGCCCCCAGCCTCCTTCACCTTAGCCTTAGCCCGTTCACTCGCCATAGGCACTATGACTTTAATGGGCCTTGTAATCCTCCCCGAGCCGAGAAGCTTGTGGACTCCCATAGCTGCTAAGTCTATCACTATCTTTCCATCCTCCCTCCTAGCCTCGCCACTAGCCTCCATAGCCGCCGCGATCTCATCCAGCACGCCCACGTTAACAGCTCTTACCTCCATGCCGACCCTAATCCTAGGCGGGTTAAAGCCCTTCTTACCATACCATGTAGGAGCGTACTTTATAGTCCAAGTCCACTTATGCTTGCCTAGGCCAGCCGCTCCATGACCACCCCTAGACCCACTCTTCCTATGCTGACCGATCCTACCCCATCCCATAGTCCTAGTCCTACCCCTAAGCTTCCGTGACTTCTTCTTCCTCCTAACGACCACTCCCGATACACCCCCTAGAGCATCCTCCTAATCAGCTCGTTTATAGCGCTCCCCCTATACCCCAGCTCCCCGCCGTCACCATAGGGCCTCTTTATAGAGCCTTTGAAGCCTCCGCGAGGCGGGTGTAGCCTGAAGAACGGCTTGACCCCCAGGCTCTTTAGCTTATGGTAATGTATCTCGCCTGCTAAGAGTTTCTCGGCAAGCTCCTCCACCCCTGAGAGGCCTAGGCTAGACTTAACCCACTCATCCGTAATAGGTTTGTCACCAAGCAGCCTCCCCCTAACCCTAATCAGCTCTACCAGCGTGGGCTTATCCACCTCGCCGAAGGTAGCCCAGTTCTCCACCCTCTTCAGCATACCCCATATCCCGGGTAAGCTACTGTGGTAGATGGCTGCAGCATACTTCTGGCGAAGTCTAAGAAGGTATAGAGTCCTCTCGACTTCAGGATGCACTCCGGACATCCCCCTTATCCTTATGACAGCGTATAGGGTCATGACTCTCCACCCTCTCCCAGCGGCTAGGACCTTCTAGGCAGCACGAGCCTCCCCCAGTCCATAGGAGTGACGAACCTGTAAGTGTTACGAAGCGCCAGGTAGGTAGCCCTGGCGAAGTTGTAGCTAGTCCTAGTCTCCCCCTTAGTGAAACTCCACACGTCACTTATTCCAGCATAGCGGAGGACAACCTTAGCCACGTCACCAGCAACCAACCCAGTACCCTTAGGCGCTGGCTTCAGGATTACCTCCACGCTACCACTCTTACCCCTAACAGTAAAGGGTACGCTATGGGCCTCCCCACACGTACACTCCCAGCTACCGCAACCCCTCCTTACAGGCACTATGTTAAGCTTCGCGTTTCTAAGAGCCTTCTCCACAGCGAAACGATACTGCCTCGCCTTACCCTTGCCTAACCCCACATACCCGTCCATATTGCCAACGACGACTACAACCCTAAACCTAGTAATCCTGCCGGCATCCGTCATCTTCTGGACTATCGTGGTATCTATTACTTCATGCTTCAGGTCGGGCAGCAGGTAGTCTACTATCTCGGGCTCGAGGAGGGGCAGGTTTCTACGGAATATCTCGTCTATACTCTTAATCCTACCCTCCTTTACCATTCTACCTACTCGAGTCCTAGGCTGCCACTCCCTCTCTTCTAACGCGGCCGTAGCCTCCTCCTCAGTCCTCTCGCCGGGAGCACTCAAACCAGTTCACCCCCAGCTCCGCGAGTCTATCCCCCGGCTTTAACTTCAACCTCCCCCTCGGCCTCACCGGCTACGTGGCTATAAGCCTCTCTGATCCTTGAGAGTACCTCCTCAAAATGACTTGGAAGGTCCTCCGGCGCTAAGCCCCTCTTAAGGTATCTTGAAAACTGCCTCTCATAGACCTCAGGGCTTTCCTCCTTCAACTTCCTAGCCCACTCGGCCACGTGTTCACACTTAATCCTATCCTCCCCGGGTAGTATCTCCTCGGAGTGTGGTATCTTTACTCCAGCGTCTACAGCGCCCTTCATGACGGCGAAGACCCTAGCCCCTCGTGTGGGCTTGTGGAGCCCTATATCCAGAACAGCCTCCTTCACGCCCTTCTCGAGAGCCCTTAAGCCCGCTAGGTAGCCTGTAAGGTATGCGGCACAGGTATTATTAGGGTCTCCCTTCCAGCCGAAAAGCTTAGAGAGCTCCCTGCTATGAGCAGCAGCTATAGTAATGTCACCCTCAACCCTAGCTACCGCGAATTGAGCCAGGATATACTCGTTGGTCTTCCTAACTACCAGCCGAGGCTTACCCGACTTGACAAGCTTAAACCTCTTATAATAGTTAGTTTTGCCCTCCCTCCTCCTACGCCAAGGAACCCTATATCTAGGACCCCTAGCCACTACTCAGACACCCCACCCCACTTACTGGCTCTCCCTAATAATCCCCCTCTCAGCCAGATACCTCTTCAGGCTAGATAGGTCGTGGAACACCCCGCCCTTTGCCAGCATGTATAGGCGCCTATAGGTCCTACGGTCTATAACCCCCTTATCCCTGAGGTAGCGGAGGTACCTCCGCATCTTCCTTATCCTGTTCATCCAGTCCCTCTTAGGGTCTAACCTGGCAGTAGCCCTCCCCTTCCTCCTACCATACCCTCTCCTACGACCCTTCTTCCTCTGAGAGTGCCTAACCTTGCTGGCGTGGCCATGTACCCCCCTCTCCGGCAGCACCCTTATTATACCCCTCTTCACGAGGTGCATCACATCCCTCCTAGTAACAGCGTTACTTATCTCTTCGGAGTACTCGGGGTTAGGGTCTATCCATATCCTCTTTTCCCCCACTCCAAGCAGCTCGGCCGCCAGCCTCCTCTGGAGCCTGTAGTCCATACCTCCTAACACCTCCAACCCATGCCACGAAGGGGGAGCCCTAATTAATTAGCCACCCTGAAGCCCCTAGCCTCGGCTAGCCTCCTAAGCTCCATAGCCTTCTTGACGCTCACGGTAGATGCTATATAGATTATGTGCTTCTCGGGGTCTAGGCCTTCTAGCTCCCTCGGGCTACTTATGACTACAGGCTTGAGGCCGCTGGGGTGGAGGCCCCTCATGCTGGAGTCGCTCCCATAACCTGACTTGACTATAGGCGGGTATCCCTTGAGCTGCAGCCTCATCTTATTATCTATCCCTTTAGGCTTCCTCCAATACTCCCTTCTCTCGAACTTCCAGAACTTCCAGCTAAGGTAGCGGAGGAATTCCGGCTTGCCCTTCTTTCTCCCCGCTAACTTCTTCTGGAGCCTCCTTAGCTCTCTAAGCTTTTCAATAACCCGTCTACGGGCCTCGAGAGCCTCCCTAAGATCCTTAGGTCCTCCCTCCTCGCTCACCCTTCGATCACCTCCTTCTCGTAAATGTAGATCCCGTCCATGAACTTCCTCCTATCCTTATCCTTAATCTTAGTGGCGAGTTCAATGTTAGCTGCTGTTTGGGCTACGGCTTCAAGGTCTACTCCCTCAACTATGACGTCCTGCCCTTCAACCCTGACGCTAACTCCCGGCATTATCCTTGCAACCCTAGGAGCCTTCTCCCCTAGGAAGTTAGAGATTACAACTCTGTCGCCGCTAATCTCAACCTTCATGGGGAAGTGGCTGTAGATTATCTTGAGCTTGTACCTGAAACCCCCCCTTACGCCCTTAATCATATTCTTTATGTGAGCGGCTATAGTCCCTACTAGTGCCCTCTTCCTAGCGTTTGCAAAGAATGACTCCACTACTATCCTACCATCCTCTTTCCTTATGAGCACCCCCTTAGCATGGCTAAAATCCCTTTCAAGCTCCCCCTTAGGCCCCTTAACCCTAACCTTCAAGCCCTCCACTTCAACCTCTACTCCGTCAGGCACCTCCACGTCAAGCCTCACTAAGACGTCCTTAGACAACCCCCTACACCTCACGCCCGAGAGGAATCTGAGGAGTCCCGCCTAAAATACTGAGTGGTCTACGCTAATAGACGTACGCTATCACAATCCCCCCGATCTTCCTCTTCAAGGCTTCCCTGTGCGTCATTACACCTTGATTAGTCGTCAAGATCAAGACCCCAATGTCACGCCCAGCCAGGTATTTCCTCAGCGACTCGGGCATCTTAGCAAGGTCTCTATAGCCTACAGGCATCCTAGGCTTTACTACTCCAATTTCGTTTATCCTGCCTAGCAGTCTCACCCTAAACTTACCCCACCTACCGTCATCTATGTACTCGAAACCCTCAATATAACCTTCTTCCTGCAGGACTCTCAGTACTGCGGCTATTAGCTTGCTAGCAGGCATAATAATCGTCTCCCTCTTACCCCTCATCTCAGCATTCTTAATGGTAGCTAGAGCATTAGCTAGAGTATCCATCATAACCATCATACGCCACCCCTTTACCTATACTTCTTAAAGCCGAGCAGGGGAGCTATCTCCCTGAAACACTGCCTACACAGGTAGAGGTTGTACTTCTGTATCACAGCGTCTCTAGTCCCACACCTCTTACACTTCTGGGCGCCCCTACCCATCCTCTTCTCCTTGGGAGGCCTGATCTTAGCCATACCCCCCACCCCCCTAGTAGAACGTGACGCCGAACATCTGGTTCAACAGTACCATCGTCTCCTCCCTGGTAACCCTGTGACGCCTCGGTATATGGTCCTTCCGAGCTCTCCTCCTCTCCACAATTCTGTGACCAGGCCTCTGTATCGTTATGGCCACGTCCATACCCAGTATGCCAACCCTAGGATCGTACTTGACCCCCGGGATTAGAATGTGCTCCTCTATGCCGAAGCTCACGTTACCGTGTTCGTCTATACTGCTAGCCTTAAGCCTATAGCCCACAGCCTCAAAAGCCTTCTTCAGGAATTCAATAGCCCTTTCCTTCCTCAACGTCACCATCACAGCTATGTTCTCACCCTTCCTAATCCCAAACGCCCTTATAGTCCTCTTAGCCTTCCTAAATACGGGTTTCTGCCCGGTAATCTCTTCTAGGACCTCCGCAGCTCTCTGAAGTCTTTCCCCGCTTTGGCCCAGGCTCATGTTTACAGTGACCTTCACGATCCTCGGCTTCCTCATAGGCTTACTCTTCCACTCTTCCAGTATCTCAGCAACCCTATCCGGAGGTACCGGGAGCCCCTCGACGCTTACACTACTCACTTCCATGCACCCTCCGGGAGGCTTATAACGGGCTTTCCAGAGCCTATAACGAATACGTAGTCTAAGATAGTCTGGAAGAGATTGCCGCTTGCATCTTCCAGGGTAACTAGGGTCCTCTTCCTACCCCATCCAGGCTTTACATCAACTATCCTGCCAACCCTCCCCACGTTCCTACCTCCTATTATGATGGCTAGGCTCCCCTTCTGGAAGGGTATGTACTCCTTTATTTCCTGCCTTGGAACGGTTATCAAAAGAGTCCCCATTGTCTTGAATACGTCCTCAACGGGCTTCCTGGGATCCTTAACCCTTATCAGGATGTTCCTGCCATCGTGCAAGTTGAGCTGTATGTGACCGCCCTTGACAGTAGTCTTATTTTCAATCCTCACAGGCTTGAGGCTAGCCTCTTCCCCGGGTATCGGGTGTAACTTGAAATACTTAACCGGGTAGGGTATGAACCTATATGCCTCGCCAGTGTCAACAACCTCTATCACGTCCATGAAGCCCACAGGGAACTTATAATCCTTCCTAACCCTCCCATCCACTTTAAAGTGGCCCTCGGCTATCAGCTTCCTAGCCTCACGAGCTGTCTGAGCATAGCCCAGCACGTTCCTAACTATGAGTAGCAGGGGTAGACTCCTCTCTGCGGGATGAGGCCCGGGCCTCGGCTTTACGGTCCACTTATACTCCTTCCTGAGTATAGGCCAGAACCTTGGGGCCGCGAGGCTCTTAAGCCTCCTTTGACCGCCCATCCTCGCCATAGCTCTTCAACCCCCACGCCTACGAGCTTTCGCCTTCGGCGCCTTCTTCAGCCTCCTCCTTCTTAGCCATAGCCTCCCTCGCTCTCTTCCTCCTTTCTATGATGCTTTTACGGTACTCGTCGCTCAAGTCAAGCTCGATTATCATGACGTTGGAGGGGTGTATGGGCCTGAATACTGGCGTCCCGTCACTCCTCTTAATAGTGACTCCCTCAACGTATATCTTCATCCTCCTAAGGTCAACCTTCACAACCTTACCTTCATGCCCTTTAAAGTCGCCCCTCATAATTCTAACCTTATCACCCTTCCTCACGGGTAGGTTGCGTATGCCGTACTTCTCCCTCAGCTCCGGGCTTAGCGGGGCTGACATCATCTTCTGCCTGGCATGGAGGGGAGCGTTGAAGAAAGCCTTCCTCTGCTTCCTAGGCTGCCTGCTCTTAGTTAGGGTAACCATTGCTCCCCAGCCTCCTAGACTATGATCGAAGCTATCTTAGCCACCCTAGGCCACCTCTCAGCGGCCTCCCTAGCGATAGGACCTCTAACCTCGCTTCCCCTTGGAGTACCGTCAGGGTTAACGATCACGACAGCGTTATCCTCAAAAGCAACCCAGGTGCCATCAGGCCTCCGGAAGGGCCTTTTCTGCCTTACTATCACCGCATATGTAACCTGCTTCCTCATCTGGGGCGTACCCTTCTTAACCGTGACGACAACAAGGTCTCCCACGCCGGCCGATGGAAGCCTTCTTAGCCTAGTCTTAACCTGGGGCACAGATATTATCATTACCTCCTTTGCACCACTATTATCGGCTACAGGCACGTAACTCCCCACCTGAAGGCCAGTATTAACTCCGAACCTCGACAGGGCCGCCCCATACTTTTTCTTCTTAGGCACTAGCCTTCACCCCACCACCCACAACGCCTAGGACAACGAACTTAACAGTCTTTGCCAGGGGCCTACACTCGCCTATAATAACCTTGTCGCCCTCCCTAACCTTAATGCAGTCTGGAAGGTGAGCGTGGATCTTGCTACTCCTTCTCTCATACCTCTTATACTTTCTATCGTAGTATAGGTAGTCGTGCCTAACGACAACCATCCTCTTAGCCCTTGCCTTAACCACAGTACCCTCTAGAAGGACACCCCTAACCCTTAGAGTTCCATGCCAGGGGCAATTAGGGTCTTCACACCTCTCCCTAGGAGGCTCTACCCCTGGAACTTTAAGGTTCTTCAAAGGCTTCATCCTCGGCATCTCCTACGCACCCTCCACCTATACTCTTTCAACCTTTCCACCGGATCCCCCAGCAATTCTTCACCCCGCAACCTAATATAGCCTCCCCCCGGCCTCTCAACTTCCAGCGTGGAAGAATGCTTCAAGACCGTTACCAGTCTTCCATCATTTACTAGCACCCTCAAAGCATTACGAGTCTCCTCGATAACAACGCCCTCAAGACCCTTAAGGGAGGGGTCGGGGTGGTGTAAGACCTTGACTCTCAGGCCTGTAAGTACGTGGGGGAACAGCTTCGACCCCTCGAGAACGCTAAACCCTTTTATCTTCCACCCTGCCTCCTCTTCTCTTCATTGATTATAGTTAGTATTCTAGCTATATTCCTCCTAGTCTCCCTCAGCTCGCCAGGGTTCTCCAGGGTACCTGCAGTAGCCTTATATCTCAACACAGCCAGCTTGAGCTTAAGCTCTCTTAGCAGTCTCTCCCTCTCCTCGGGGCTCATCTTCCTAATGTCATCGGGTTTTAACTTGAACTTAGTCATTATTCCTCGCCCTCCTCCCCCTCAACGGGCTTCGCTACCTCCATATGTTCCTCCAAGCTCTTAGCTGTCACGGCCTCTGCTCCGCTAGCCTTAAGATCTTCCCTTATCTTCTCAACAACCTCCTTCACTTCCTCCGGACTCTTTATCTTAATATAGTCTCCCGGCTTGCCGGGCTTTACTATTATTACTTCAACCCCTATAACCCCCTTAGGTAGCCTAGCGTAAGCTACGGCCCTGTCAACTAGCTCGTCAACCTTATGTCCCGCCTTATAGACTTTCCCGGCCCGGTACTTCTCAAACCTAGCTCTCTCGCTAGTAAGCTTCCCGCTAATCTTAATCTCTACGCCTAGAGCCCCAGCAGACATTATTCTTCTAAGGGCCGCGAAGGCCACCCTTCTGAAGTGGTAGCCCCTCTCAATAGACCTCACGATCCTAAACGCCTGTATTCTTGCATTTAACTCTGGGTCTTTAGGCTGCTCAACCCTGATCCTCGGCTTAGGAAGGCCGAAGACCTGCTCTAGCACTGTCTGGAGTCTCCTTATAGTAGCGCCCCTCCTACCTATGATTAGTGCCGGCCTGTTAGCATAGATCCTTATATTAGTGCCCAGGCTTGTTTGCACCACCTCAACCCCAGCATACTCAGCCTCATAGAAGTTCTGGGCAAGGTACTCGTCTAGTTTGGCTCTAGTAAAAGCCTGGTTTAGGAAGTAGCGTGCAACCCTTGAAGGCATGACACCGCACCCCCTACTCCTCCCTCACGATCATCTCCACGTGGCTGTGAACCTTATTCTTAGGCGTAGCCCTCCCCCATGCCCTAGGGAACCAGCGTTTAAGCGTTATACCCTTATGGGCTGCGACATGTACTATCCTAAGCCTCTCGGGGTCTAACCCCTTAACCTCCGCGTTGTTCTCCACGTTGTCCAGCAGTTTTAACATGTACTTGGCAGCCTTTACAGGGTACCTGCCGACAGGCCACCCCCACTTATCAGCCAGCCCCCTCCTATGAGCCTGCTTTCCATGCGCCCTCCTAAAGGGCACAGCCTCCTCCTTCTTCACAACTCTTTCAAGGAACCTCCTAGCCTCCTCCACCTTCATGCCCTTTATAGCCCTAGCTACTTCAGACATTATTTTAGGGTGCACTGGTACATCCCATAGCATGCCCTTTGCTATCCTTGATTCATCCCTAAACTTGAGAGAGTAAGTCCACCTAGGCAACCACGCGACACCCCATATGCCCTACATCCCGTGAGGCTCCAGTAGGCTTAGCCCTTGCTGGCTACGTGTAGGCTGCTCTTAGTAGCCTTCAGCCCCGGCTCACCATGTTGCACGATCTTCGTAGTGTGGCTAAACTCTCCCAGGTAGTGGCCGATCATCTCGGGGACTATCCTGACGGGTATGAACTGCTTCCCATTGTAGACGGCTATCGTGAGCCCCACCATTTCAGGCAGTATTATCATGTCCCTCACGTGAGTCTTGATCACGGGAGGCTTCTTGAGCTTTCCCTCTTCAAGCTTCCTTCTAACTTTCCTGATCTTCATGAGGAGCTTGTACTGCGCCGGGGTAAACCCTCTCTTAAGACTCCTTCTCTGCCTCGCTGGGAGCAGTTCTGCAAGCTCTTCCAAGCCCATCTTCATAAGTTCTTCTAGCGTCTTGCCCCGATACCTAAACTTCCTCCACTCAGGCCTCATCTCCAGCGCCACTCAAACACACCCCCCATCCCGGCTCCCATTGATTCCGGCGTGGGCTATTATAAGGTTAACCTGCAAAGGGCCATGTAGCGTAGGTCCTACCTGAGGAGTAGCCTGAGCACTCTCTGAGCTGCCTGGCGGGGGGTATAGGCTATTGTGACCCTTCCTCCACCCCTCTCAATGGCCTCAACCTCCTCCCAGGGGGCTGAGGGGGGTGATATGAAAACTATCTTCCTCCCGGAGGACGCTAGCCTTCTAACCACTGAGGGTACGGGCTCGTCGTCAACGGTTTGCTTGAGGTCTGAGACCACGACTATCCTTCTAGCACCACACTCAGCAGCCTCCCTCAAGGCTGCGGATATATTGGTGTAGCCCTTGAACTCTGCCTGTAGTAGGACCTCTGCCAACTCCCTAGCCTTCAAAGGACCCTCTACAACCCTAACTCTATGCGAGAACATAACCACCCTCTCAACATTCCTGGAGAACAGCGTTGCAACAGTCAGGGCCCAGGATGAATAGTCTATCATAGAGCCACTCACGTCGAGCGCTAAGCTGATTCTGGAGGCCCTCTCCCTCTCCCTGAATATTATGGGTGAGGGCGAGTGCCTGGCTAGCCTATATATGCTCCTTCTAACGTCAACCCTCCCCCCCGTCTCTGAGACCCTCCACCTAGGCAGTAGCCTCAGGCCCTCACGAGAGGCTAGCCGCCTAAGGAGCCTCTCCAGGCTAGAGGCTAAGAGCCTCCTAGCCTCATCGTCTCTAGCTCTAGAGTACGCTGCCTTTAGGACCCTCACAGCCTCGACTACCCCAAGCTTAGAAGCTATCGCACCGGCAGCCATCGCCTCTCCCGGGCCCGAGGCTAGGGATACAACGCTGAGAGCCAGCCTAGCCAGGGACTCAGCCCTGCTAGGGTCTGGCGTGAGGCCTCCCGAAGCCCTAGCCTCCGAGGCGAGCCTCAAAGCCTTCTCAGCGTCATCGAGAGCCATGTCCCTCCAACCCTCGTTACCGGTCTCTAGGTAGCGGATAGCGTCCACTAGGCTCCTAGCAGCAGCTATGGAGGCTTCTAGAGCAGTACCCTCCTTACCCTTGAAGGGGTGCTTCTTCACGGCCCAGAGCATCTCAGGTTGGACCCGGGAGAGTATCTCACGAGCCTCCCTCTCCCTAGAACCCCTCAGAGCCTTCGCGACAAGCTCGCCGCCTCTCTCAAGGCCGGCCATCTCGGCAGCCTTAGCTACCGCCCTAGCATACTCTCTCGGAGGCAGGAACCTAGCTTCATCCACAAGGCTAGGGTCGCTGGCTATCAGCTCACTTAACAACCTCGAATCTAGGAGGCCTGCAGCCTTCAATAGCCTAAAGGCGTCGCCGGTCCTAACGAAACCTCCGGACTCGACACGCCTTGCTACTTCCCTTGCTACAGCTCTGAGAAGGGAGGTGTTCCCCTTTCGAGTAGCAGCCCACCCAAGCTCTATCAACCTCTTTTCGTCGAGCCTTCCAGGCTCAGGGTGTAGTCCCGACTCGGCTTCCATGAGAGCATAGTCCCGGCCCTTCAAGGGCTTCATGTCTCTATAAGCCTCTTCAAGGCTTTCAAACCCCCTCTTAGCTAGCGTGACGGAGATCCTCCTAATATCCTGGGGGTCGACTACTCTCTCACTTCCAGGCCTCCCGGAGATGACCCCGATGCGCCTAAGCTGAAGGTAGGCTGCGAGAGCCTCCCTACCCTTCCTGCCAGCCTTCTTCTTCGAGACCCTCCACCCTGGAGCCACTCCTAAGACTCTTAGCTTCTCTCCTATCTCGGCTTCAATCCTCTCAGCAGCCTCAGAGACTCTTCTAGAAGATAGTGAGCCTCTAAGCTCCTCTATGAAAGCTTTATCCGAGCCGGGGGCCTTGAGTACTGCATAGGCTAGGACCTCAACCTCATCTTCATCTAAAACCTCTCTCCCTCTTAAATCTGCGTAGGTCCTAGCTAGCCTTGCAAGTTCCACTACTTCCGAGACGCCAACCCTAAAGCCTCTAGACCTTAGCCTCTCAGCTACCTGGGGAAGGTTGCTTATTATGTCGCTAACCCTGTAGGACCTCAACGCCAAGCACCTCCTTTAAGACCTCGGCAACGACCTCCTCATCGTCAACTCTCTTAGCGAGGACACTCATAGCAGCCTCAGCCAGGTCCTCGAGTGCAACGAAGGTCCTGCCTCGAAGCCTAGCAATGCTCTGAGCCATACGCCCCCAAGCAACGGCCTCAGCGGTTCCAGGCTTATGAGTTATCCCAGCCTCCCTCAGCCTCCTAACAGCCTCTAATATGAGCCCCCTCACGCTATCCCCAAGCACAGGCTCCCCGTTAACCCTTAGCTTGAGTATCCTCTCCTCCACGCTCCTCGGAGGATAATCGAACCTAACCCTCACAACCCTCCTCAAGAAGGCGTCGCTGAGCTCATTCTGAGCTATATCCTCCGGGTTACTAGTGAATATCATCTGAAAGCCTGGCCCCCTAGCCCTGAAGACTCTCCTAAGCTCCGGCACTACGATCCTCCTCTTATCTATAACGTCTAGCAGCATGTTCTGGAACTCCTCGCTACTCCTCCGGATCTCGTCTACAAGGACTCCCGTGTCTAGTATAAGCGCTGCTAGGAGGGGCCTGGGTATGAAGCTCTCTTCGTTGAACCCCTTCTTCATAGCCATGACGGGGTGAAAGTCTCCTATAACCTTGTACTCGTCATATGTCTCGCTGCATGGTAGTATGAAGGGCTTCTTACCGGCCCAAAGCTCTAGTAAGGCCTCGCCTATCTCAGTCTTCCCAGTGCCCGGGGGGCCTTCGAAGAGCACGGGCCTGCCGTTCATGAAGGCTGCATATACTATACTCACCATAGTCTCGCTCACGACGAGCTTATACCTCTCCTCCAAAAGTTTTACGGCTGTGCTAGGATCTCTTACGGGCCTTCCAGACCCCACGACATCCCCGTAAATCTTATACACCTTCTCCTCGATAGGGTCGAGAACCTTGGACACGACTCTACTCCCCATGACACATCCAGGGCTCTTTCTACCCGGTAGTGAATAGGAGTAGGCGGCGAAAGGATATTAGGGTGACGATGCGGCTAGCCCTCCCCTTGGGGCTCCTTCATAGACTCCAGCCTCTCCATCAACCTCTTCCGAGCCTCCCTCGGATCAAGGGCTCTTCCCCGAGCAGCCCTCATAACAGCGCCTACTAGGTAGTTGAGAGCCTTCTTCTTGCCTGAGAGGTAGTCTCTAACAGCCTTAACCTCCCTCTTCAAAACCTCTTCCACCAGCGAGTCTATGTCTGAGACCTTCTCCGGGAGAACTGCTTTGACTTCGACTCCAGGGTTCTCTGCTAGCCTAGGTAGCACTAAGCCCTTTATGGAGTCGTAAGTGTATTCGCCGGTGGAAACGAGCTTTGCAAGTTCTGTTAGCGTCTTTGCGGGAGGCCACCTGGAAGGGTCGTTGGGGTCTAGCCCCCTCTCCCTCAACTCTCCCTTATAGTCTACACCGACCATCCTGGCTAGGACCTGAGGGTCGCCTCCGAGCCTTACTGCCTCGAGGAATCTATCTGCTGCGGGTGGCGAGGAAACTATGCTCCACGCGATCTCCCTCTTAACCCCGAGCTTTCTCACAGTCTCGAAGATCGCCTTGGGGCTCCTTGAGGCGGTCTTTGAAGCCTCTGCCAGTAGGTCCTCCGTGACTCTCACTGGAGGCAGGTCGGGGTCTGGGAAGTAGAGGTATTCTGCTTCTTCCTCCTTGTACCTGAGGGGCTTCGTAACCCCCCGGGCGGCGTCCCAATGCCTTGTCTCTCTTTCAACCTTTCCCCCCCTCTCAACGATCATAGTTTGCCTTCCGATCTCGTACTTTAGGGCCTTCTCAACGTCGAGAGTCGAGCCTATATTCTTGACCTCCACTCTCTCACCCCCCTCAACGCTCACGTTGGCGTCAACCCTGAAGACGCCCTCAAGCCTCGGATTAGTGGCTCCGATATACTCTAGTGTCAATAGTATATACTCTACTAGGAGCCTAGCCTCCCTGGGGCTCCTAACGTCAGGCTCAGTCACGATCTCCAGCAGCGGGACCCCACTCCTATTGAAGTCGACGAGAGCGTACCTGCTGGTTAGTATGTCGCCCTCATAGTAGGTCCTACCAGGGTCCTCCTCGAGGTTCACCCTCCTTATGCCAACCCTCACCCACTCCCACGTGTCCGTGTTTAGGAACTCCACGTAGCCTCCGAGGCACACTGGGGCTCCACCCACCTTCTCGAACTGAGTTATCTGGTAGTTCTTGGGGAGGTCCGGGTAGAAGTAGTGCTTCCTGGTGAACACGATCCTCTCGGGTATCTTACAGTTGAAAGCTTTGGCTGCGGCTAGCGCTAGGGTTAGTGCCCTCTTACTAGGTACTGGCAGCGCTCCCGGAAGGCCTAGGCATACTGGGCACACATTCCTGTTTGGAGGGTACTTCCGGTACTCTGAGTCGCAGTCGCAGAATAGCTTGGAGCCAGCCTCGCTGAGTTGCACGTGGATCTCAAGCCCTATCTTAGCCTTCACCTGCAGCCACCCCCCGGAGCCCCGTCATCTCCTCGACAGTGAGGCCTAGTCTTACCAGTAGGTCCTCTCCGAGCCGGTAGGCCATGAATTGTACTCCTACCGGCAGTCCTTGGCTGAAGCCTGCAGGCATAGCCAGCGCTGGCACGCCTGCAAGGTTCGCTACCACAGTGTAAACGTCCATAGCATAGAGTAGGAGGGGGTCCGTTATTCTCTCCCCCAGCCTAGGGGGTAGGATGGGTGCCGCCGGGCTAGCTATAATACACTTCCTTGCAAGCCTTAGAACTGCGTCTCTCACGAGTCTCCTAACCTTGGTGGCGGCGATGTAGTACTCGTCCCTATACCCCTCGCTCAGAGCGTATGAGCCGAGGACTATCCTCTTCTTAACCTCCCACCCAAACCCTCGAGCCCTAGCCTCTGCTACGTGCCTCCAGTAGTCTCCAGCCTCGACGTCTTCACGGGGGTAGAGTCCCCCATCGTACCTGGCAAGGTTGCTGGCGGCCTCAGCAAGGGCTATGATATAGTATGCCGGGAGCGCCTTAGAGACCTCTGGGAGGCTAGCTTCCAGTACCTCGAAGCCCTCAGACTCCAGCTTCCCCATAAGATTCCAGAACACCTTAGCCACAGGCTCCTCAGAGCCCTCAACCATCTCCCTGGGGACGCAGAGGCTAGCCTCTCCCGGCTCGAGTGGCTCTAGGTTGGAGAGTTTGGGAGGGTCTATTCTCAAGCTTGTAGAGTCCCTAGGATCCCAGCCTCCTATCACCTCGAGTAGGAGTGCTGCATCCTTCACACTCCTAGCCATAGGACCTATCTGCTCGAGGCTATTACCATAGGGTATGAGGCCATACCGTGATACCAGGCCGTATGTAGGCTTGATGCCTACGGTAGCGGTGTAGGCTGCGGGGAGCCTAATGCTACCTCCGGTATCACTCCCAAGGCTTAGGTCACAGCCCCCATAGGCGAGGCACGCTGCGCTACCCCCACTACTCCCCCCAGGCACCCTCTCAAGATCCCAGGGGTTCCTTACAGGGCCGAAGGCGCTAAACTCGCTGGTCGAGCCCATAGCGAACTCGTCCATGTTGGTCTTACCAACTACTATAGCGCCCGCCCTCACAAGCCTCTCAACCACTGTGGCGTTGAAGGGTGGTATATACTTCTCCAGCATTCTCGACGCAGCGGTTGTGGGCATGAAGCTCGTCGAAATATTATCTTTCACTGCGACCAGCACGCCCTCTAGGGGGCGGTGCTCACCCCTCCTATACCTCTCCCTAGCCTCCTCAGCCTGTATGATGATAGCTTCGGGTGCCTCCAGGGTTATGTAGGCGTTGACTCGGCCCTCCCACCTACCGATTTCCTCTATCACCCTCCAAGCGTGCTCTACTGGGTCTAGACTGCCGTTCCTATAGGCTTCGACGAGTTCATAAGCTGTTTTCAACTTTCTCACAGCTAGTGCCCTAGAATGTGTTAGGGCTCTGGGAAACCTTAACCTAGCATGCCGGAGAGGCTACTTAACCTCCCTCCAAGGCACCTTAACTCTCCCCTCCCCATCTAGCCTCTCCGGGGGGAGGAAGGATTCTAGCGGCACCCTCCTATCCTCTATCCTATCCCTCAAGCCTCCTTCCTCCTCCCACACATGGTAGAGCGGCTCTACGTCAAGGCCTTTCACGGCTTCTCCCACGCTTGCAAGGTACTCGGCTATCCTAGAGGCCTCCTTGCAGAGCCTTTCAAGCTCCTCTGACGTGAAAGCGATGCGGGCTAGCTCTACAGCCCGCCTTACAGCCCTACAGCCATCCTCCAAGACCTAGCCCCCGGTAAGCTTGATGCCCGGGGGAGGCTAAACCCGTTATTCAGGATTGAAGCTACGTGGACCGGATTAATGGGTAGGGTGTGAGGTCCTGTGGGAGAAAGGTAGTTGCGAGGGCGCGTGGAGGATAGCTTTTGGCATGGTGATAGAGCCCCTTATACACCCTAAGCCTGGCGGTGTGAGTAGGGTGTCTAGTCACCCCGACAAGGATATATATGACTTCGAGGTTCACGCCTTAGAGGCGTCTACATGCCTATACAGGGCTTGTTTAGCCTCTCTTAGCGGGGGGTGTGTTAGTGGCGTTAGAGCCGGCTTAGAGTGCTATCTAGACCTAGTTGAGAGGCTCGGCTTGAGAGGCAGGAACGTAGCTTTCGGAACCTACACGCTACTCCTTCCCCTTTCAACATCAATCCCCCACAACCGAGGGAGTGTGGAGGACCTAGCCCGGAAGGCTAGAGAGTGTATTAGAGGGTGTGGGGGGTATGAAGGCCGCCTCTACTTAACCATACTCTCGAGGCTAGCTCCGAGCCACCTCAGGGGGAGCTATCAGGGGCCGTTGCCCAGCGTCTGGGAGCCTAGGCCCGTCGAGCTGTGGAGGGTGTTTGAGAGGGCTTCCTGGGACCTTGTACATTCGGAGCTGGCTGAGGGGTACCCTAGAAGCCTAGCAGCCTCCAGGCTCATAACAGTACTCTTAGCCTCGGGTAGCGGTCTAGAGGATGCGGCTAGGTGGGCTCTTCTCCATGTGTTATCCTCCTATGGGGACACACTAATCTATTCAAAGTACGGGGCGAAAGCTTATCATAGGGCCTTGATGGAGGCTAGGAGCGCGTGGATGCTAGCTGCTAGAGAAGGAGCAGCCAGCGCTTTAGAAGTGCTAGATGCGCTGTGGAGGCCTAGGGGGTGGAACCCAGGCGCCGCCTTCGACATACTAGCAGTCGCCATATCCTTAGCCCTATACCCAGGTCCTCCTAAGACAATGGAGAGATATACACTAGAGCGGGGGGTCGTAGGTGGCTAGGGTTCTAGTGTATTTTGAGGCGCTCGACAGGCCCGGGTTACTTAGTGGTCTTGCAAGGTCCGTTGCTGAGGCTGGGGGCAACATAGTCGCTAGCCTGGCATTCGTACGTGACTCTACGGGTCATGTGGTGCTGTTAGTAGACTTTCCTGGCGAGCCGGATGTGGTTGGGGAGAGGGTTAGGAGTGTCAGTGAAAAGCTTGGCGGTAGCGTTGAAATCGCAGAGCCTGGGCCCGAGGCGGCAGCTATACTTGCAAGGCTATTCGAGGTAGCGCCCGAAGCTTCCATCGCCCTCATACCCTATATGGGAGCCGCTGACGTGGTCGACGCGTTGATGCGGCTAGACGAGGCTAGTGCTAGGAGGGTTATAGGCATTCTGCCTCCGAGGCTCTTAGCGGAGGTCCTACTCTCAGCCGACGAAGACTCTCTGAAGAGGATAGCTTCCTGGAGCAGCCCCCAGAGGCTGGCTCGAGCGCTTAGAGAGCTATCTCCCGACGATGCAGCCGAGGTCCTGGGGAGGCTAGAGCCTCAGACCGCTAGAAGGGTTCTCGACTTGCTGCCTCCAGAATATAGGGTTAGGGGTGTGGAGGTCCTAGCCTATCCTCACGGCTCTGTTGCCTCCATAATGACAACGAGCTTTCCCAGGATAGCATCTAATAGCACGGTAGCTGAGGCCCTTAGAGAGTTGGGTAAGCCTGGCTACGAGGTGAGGGATGTAGTAGTTATAGTGGACTCTGAGAGGGGTATATTCGTGGGGATGGTTGACGCTGGCGACCTCATCTCCGCAGACCCGGGTAGGAGGATAGCTTCAATAGCTAAGAGCCCCCCCATAACGGCCTCGCCCTCTGACGACGCCGAAGAGGTAGCTAGAGCTATGGTTAGATACCGGCTTAGGAGGGTGCCCGTCGTCGCCGAGGATGGGAGGCTTGTAGGCCTAGTTGCCATAGAGGACGTGGCGAGGCTGCTGGCGGAGGAGTCGGCTGAGGACCTAGCTAAGATCGCTGGCTCGGGGGTTGTGGTTGATAGGTACGTACCTGCGAGTGCCCTTGACCTTTTCAAAGCCAGGATACCCCCGTTGGTAGTAGTCCTCCTCATCGAGGCTCTAGCCGCTATGGTGATAAAGAGGTATGAGGGGGTGATTAGGGGTGCTGCAGTCCTAGCAGCCTTTCTCCCTCTGATAATGGCTGCAGGTGGAGGCTCAGGGACCCAGTCTGTAGGCCTGGTATTAAGGGCTATGGCCCTTGGGGAGGTGTCGGAGAGGAGGCTTGGTGACTACATCCTAGTCCTTGGAAAAGAGTTGAGGGTGGGCTCGATAATGTCTATAACCTTAGCAGTGTTCTCAGCCGCTGTAGCCTGGATCCTAGGAGCGCCGCCGATAGTAGTAGCCATAATAGCTTGTTCCCTAGCCCTAGCAGTGCTTTCGGCCGAAGTTGTAGGAGCTGTATTACCTATGATAGCTAGGAGGCTAGGCTTAGATCCTGCATCGGTCTCGACGCCACTCATAACTACGCTTGTCGACGTGGGAGTTTCAGCTCTCTATCTCACACTGGCAGCACTGCTCCTCAGCGGGTAGGACAAAAGATTAATCTAACCTGGAGTCCGACTTAACACCTCGGAGGGCTTTGCTGTGAGTGTTAGAGAGCCGGTACATCTTGAAGCTCGTAGAGGTGATGTGGCGGAGATCGCGTTAGTCGCTGGGGATCCCGGTAGAGTTGAAAGGCTTTCGAAGCTCCTCCGGGAGCCGAAGCTAGTCTCATCCTCTAGGGGATTCCCAGTATATACTGGGTACGTGGGGGATAAAAGAGTCACTATAGCGGCTCACGGGATAGGGGGGCCCTCCGCACTGATAGTGTTCGAAGAACTCTCAGCCCTCGGGGCTAGAGTTATAGTACGGCTAGGTACCTGTGGCTCCCTACACCCAGAGGCCTCGATAGGTGATGTAGTAGTAGCTTCTGGCGCTGGCAGCCTGTGCCTTGCATCAGGGCTCGGCCTCTACATGAAGTTCAAACCCATATGCCCCCCGGCGTCGCCGCACCCAGAGCTGGCATGGAGGCTCTATAGGAGTCTTTCTGAGAAGCTGAAGGATAGGAAGGTTCACCTCGCACCGGTATTCACTAGCGACTCCTTCTACGCTGAGACCCCAGGGCTAGCTGAGGAGTTAGCCTCATACGGGTTTAAAGTTGTGGAGATGGAGGTGGCGCCCCTACTCGCACTCTCATGGCTCAGAGGGTTTAAGGCTGCCGCAGTCTTGATCGTCTCGGACTCGCTGGTGGGCGGGGTGTCTAGGATCGAGAAGGGTGAGCTTGAGAGGGCTGAGGTGGAGGTGGGCGCGGAGGTCCTAAGGGTGCTAGTAGAAACGGGGGTGTAGGAGAATCTATGAGCGAGAAGTTTAAGGCTTACAGAGGCCTCGCAGGCGGAGTCCTTAAGGCTGTGGCAGGCTTCTACCTAGTCTTCTTTACAAGCCTCTTCACAGGGGTTAGGGAGGTCCTAGAGGCCGCTAGGAGGGAGCTGGTCGCAGCTAACCTAAGTTCTATCACCGGCGTCGAGTCGGTAGTTATGGGGGCTTTAGAGGAGGCTAAGTCCGTTCTCCAGGGAGACGCTCTAGATATAGCCTTTGGCGTGGGCCTCTGGGCTCTAGGCACGCTGCTCTTCGCTAGGGAGTGGTCTAGGCTAGCGTCCTATTGGCCCGGGTGGGCTAGGAAGGCTTATGCAGTCGTAGGCTGGGGGTTGAGGCTGGCGGCGGTTGCTGCTGGAGTCTTGACTGCGGGTATAGTGAGTAAGGCCCTTGGAGGCGAGCTGCCTGAGGTTGTTGAGGCTTTCAGGTCTACGTGGCTCTTCACCCACCTCTACGCAGCCCCCCTCCTAGCC
>WAKF01000019.1 GCA_015523465.1 Aeropyrum sp. | reverse complement strand
CAAACCCCTACTCGGGCGCCGCGGTAGTATAGCCTGGCCTAGTATGCGGGCCTGTCAAGCCCGTGACCCGGGTTCAAATCCCGGCCGCGGCGCCACAAGCTATAAGCCATCCAAGCATCCCTTGGTCTTGGGGAGTCCTTCTAAGCCCTGATACCCTTTTCCCTGTATTATTAGTAACTCTTATAGATGCCTATAGTAATGGTCCTGTTCGCTCGCTAACGTTGAAAAGCGGGTTGGCGGGCCAAGGACTTTCTTGCTTAGGTTTAATGCTGAGATAGTGGTTATTCATATGGAGTCCGTCGAATTAGACTTCCCCATAAACAAGCAATGTTTTAGATCGTCGCTTGCTCGTTCTTAGAGGGCTATTTGTGGCGGTTTAGAATGGCTTTCAAGCCTGTGCGTTTGCCTTAGCTTCAGCTCTTCGCTTCGGCATATGTGAATTGTGTCGTTTAGACGGCCTTGCAGCACTCTAATGTAGCATATCCCTCCATCCGATACTAAGCTCATATTAATGGTCCTCCTAGATAGGATCTTCTGCCTTCTTCTAGGCTTTACTACATGAATTAATCATACTTTACACGCGGTGCCTGCGCGTAGTATAGAAGAACTCGCAGCTCTCACTGAAGGCTTCGAGTATAAGAGTAGCGCTGTCGCTGAAGGCGGCTTCAAGCCTTTAGCCCGGTGACACATCTCATCTAGCATCTTCTCCCTTCAGAAGGCGTAGAAATCTGCATGCATCGCTGGGGGTAAGGCTCCCTTTTCCCCTCTCAAGGGCTTCCAAGAACTAGTCCTCAGGTTCCACAGGCAGTCCACGTAGGACGCTCGCCCGGCCTCTCTTACAGATAACACGTGAGCCTCAAGCTCTTAGCCATCGTCTAGTATGAAAGCAACCCCCCTTCCCCCGCAAAAGGCTCCATCGATTTCCCCTTTAGCTCCTTAGCACCCAACGCACGCCATCACTATTCGATACAACTATGGTTTTATACTAGTATGTGGCTCTGTTACGCGTCTCTCTGCAAGACAGAGCTCCTCTCTTAACTATCATTCATTCTCACCCACTTACAGGGCCGCTGCTCTAGTACTTGACTTAGATGGTGGGTGGAAGGAAGGAGCGTCGGAGGAGCTTTAACTGGGTGTGGCTTAACCGTGTAGCTCGTGTTTTAGGCTTCCAGTTCTCCTTCAAGGTAAGTGTATATCTTGACCCCCAGCTTCTCGGCTATCTTCCTCGCCCTTGGTGAGACGAATCCAGCTACTATAGCTAGCTCCGGCTTTACCCCCTTCTCTGCCTCGTAAAGCCTAGCTATCCTGGCAAGCTCGAGGACATCGCTGGTGTCAGCCCTACTCTTAACCTCAACCAGCAGGTGCTTCTTATCCTTCACTACAACGTCAACCTCAACCTCGGCTGGATGCCCATAGACGACACCCTCCTTATCGTAGGTCGTCCACCTATAAGCTGAGGCTCCAAACAGCTCTTCCACTATGCCCTTAATCGCCTCTCTAAACGCCGATTCACTTAGCACCCCAAACCTGTGAGCTACTGTGGCAAGCGTCTTCTGAAGGCTCTCCACAGACCTCTCCAGGTGAGCGAGCCGCTCTTCAACCTTCAAGAACCTCTCTTCTAGTTTCAAGAAGCGTTCCTCGAGCTTCTGGAATCTCTCTTCGAGCTGTTGGAAGCGCTCTTCAAGCTTATATATCCGTTCTTCGAGCTTCTGAAACCTTTCCTCGAGCTTCTGGAATCTCTCCTCAAGCCTTACATGCGCCTCCCAGAGCTTCTTCATCTCTTCATCTAGGCGTTGCTGACGCTCTTCAAGGCGCGAGAATCTTTCAAGTAGCTCAGTATACCCTAAAAGTCCCATGAGAGCGTATCGGAACTCCCTATCCTCCTCCACAGCTTTTAGTATTCTCTCCTTCTCCTCCCTACTAAGCCTTATACTCAAACGTAGGCACCCACCATTTTTCATTGAAATAATATTGCATCTTTATATCACTTAAGGCCTTGTAAGGTTTGGGAAGGCTTAGCGTGTCCTATTCACTAACCCGAGAGAGGGAAACGATGGAAGGTTTTAGGTTGACAGCGTTAAGGGTATTTCCACGTGCTTAACCCTCTCGGGTTCACGTAGACTTATGGTTAGGAGGGCTGTTCATGGCGGAGACTGGGTGTGAGAGGCCTAATAGGCTTGCGAGGGCTCGGAGCCCCTACTTGAGGATGCATGCCTGCGATCCTGTGGACTGGCGTAGTTGGGATGACGTGGAGCCCCTACTTGGCAGGCTCGAGAAGCCCCTCTTCATCTCGATAGGTTACTCGAGCTGCCACTGGTGCCATGTGATGCATAGGGAGAGCTTCATGAACCCTGAGGTTGCTAGGGCTCTTAACGAGGCTTTTATACCAGTTAAAGTTGATCGGGAAGAGAGGCCTGACGTTGACGAGTACTACATGGCTTATTGCATGGTCTCTGTGGGTAGCTGCGGTTGGCCGCTAAATGTACTTGCAATGCCAGACGGTAAGCCGTTCTTCGCTGCAACCTACATGCGCCCCGGCGACCTGATAGAGCTTGCCAGGGCTGTGAAGGAGGTTTGGGAGTCTAGGAAAGGTGAGCTGGAGTCCGTAGCCTCTAAGGCGGTGGAGGTCCTAGAGGCGCTGTTCAAGCCTGCTAGGGAGGCGGAGCTGGGGCCTGAGGTCTTAGACGCAGCCTATAGAGAGCTAGAGTCGCTTTACGACCCAGCCTACGGGGGTTTTGGAGAGAGGCCTAAGTTCCCTGAGTCCCCCAAGCTCGTCTTCCTGCTATACTACTATGCCCGGCGGGGAGTTGTGGAGGCATTGGATATGGCTTATGATACTGTGGATGCAATAGCCTCTGGTGGTATCCACGATAAGGTATGGGGCGGCATACACAGATACACCATTGATAGAGACTGGAGGACCCCCCACTTCGAAAAGATGTTATACGACCAGGCTATGATTGCGAGGATCCTGGGGGAGCTGGAGCTAGCTGGTAGGGGAAGCCCTGTTACCAAGTGGATATCAAGGAAGCTGGTGGACTTCCTGGAGTCCTTCATGATGGTTAAAGATGGAGGATTAGCCTCTGCCCTAGACGCCGAGAGCGGGGGTATTGAGGGAGGCTTCTATACTTGGACTCTAAGTGAGCTTGAGGAGGCTCTCGGAGACGACTTCAACATTGCTAAGAAGATCTTCGGGTTTCGGGAGGAGGGTAATTACGTTGACGAGGTTACCGGAGGACCTTCCGGGAGGAATATACTCCACGCTACAGCCAGGCTAGAGGTCCTATCCGGAGCCCTAGGGTACCGTGTGGAGGAGCTACTCTCTATTATAGACAAGATAGCGGGGAAGCTAAGGTCCTATGCTAGGGAGAAGCGTGTAGAGCCTCCAGCCAGAGATGACAAGGTAGTTGCTTCCTGGAATGGCCTCGCTGTATGGGGGCTTTCAAGACTCCGCTACACTAGCCCAAGGGCCCTGGAACTTGCAGTTAAGGTAGCCAATTTCATTGAGGGGAAGCTTATAGACGGGGATAGGGTATACAGGGCTTGGCTGGGAGAACCTTATGGAGAGGGATTCCTCGACGACTACGCCCACCTAGCCCTAGGCTTCATTGAATTACACGAAGCCCTGGGGAGGGAGAGATACCTTGAAGTAGCATACCTGCTAGCCAGAGCTATACCTGAGAGGTTTCAGGGAGCTGGGGGCGAGTTAAGGCTCAAGCCTGGAGGAGCCGTAGAGCTACAGGATGGCCCCTACCCTTCAGGCTATTCCGCCGCTGTAGACGTTATGGCTAGGCTGGGGAGGCTTCTAGGTGACGAGAAGCTCTCGGAAGCCTCCCTGAAAGCACTTAAAGCCGCATCTTACACCCTAGCCTCGCAGCCTACAAGATACTCTTATATGCTAGTAGCGTTAGACTTCAAGGTTAACCCCTCGTACGAGGTTGTGATAGCGCTTGAGAGGGAGGGTAGCGTGAGCCAAGTAGAGAAGAGCCTATGGAGGTCCTACACCCCTGCGAGGATAACATGCTGGAAGCCTAGGGGAGGAAGCCTTGAAAGGCTAGCCAGTCATCTCAAGTCAATGCAACCCATAGAGGGAAAGCCAACAATATACATATGTAGGGAGGGGGTTTGCAGCTTACCCACAACAGATCCGTTGAAAGCCTCTGAGTACATGCAAGTGAACTACAGGGTCTAGACTAGCTTAGCTTTCTGACGCATAGAAAAGAAATTCCCTTGGTACCCAGCCCACCCTGATCCTCTGGGGAGTACGAGTAGTGGGTGGGGTTGCTGGAAAGCTTTCACGTGTCGACTGGAATAGGCTAGGTGTACTCCTAGCCATACTACACGGTTCATCCTTACACTCTAATCATCCTAGATGACGTTGACCTGATCTTGATCGTTGGCTGGGAATTCTCGGAAGATAATGAGGTTAAGGTTATGGCTGAAGTTGAGCGTATAACGGGAGTTGAGGCAGACATCTACGTAGTGAGAGACCCCGAGAGAGCTGACTGCTTCCTACTCCTTGAAGCTCTAAGAAAGGGACTTATAATCTACTAGACACCCCGAGGGAGAGAAGTACTAGTCAAAGCCATAAACTTGCGCAACGACTTCATGATATCGAGACGGAAGCTAGGCTACACGAAAACCCTCGTGGAGAGAGTGTTTAAAGAGTGATCCAAGAAAGACTCCTAGAACACATCTCGCGGCACGTAGACATACTAGACCCTGCAGTGGAGAGAGGCGTAAACTGGCAAGACATACTGCAGGTATATTCAGTGTTACATGCTCTCTAGATCCACGCCCAAGCCGTGATAGACTACCTCCTCCACATCTGCGCTACATTCAAGATACCAGTTGAAACCCCAATAAGGTGTATTGAGGAACTGGCGGGGAGGGATATTATTACTCTAGGCGAAGCTGAGGAGCTTAAGAGGCTGGTTAGGTTTAGAAACCTAGTTGTTCATGAATACGGCTCTTAGATTTAGAGAAGGTAAAGAAGATGGTTAGTAGCCGAGGGTATAAGAGGATTCTTCACAATCCGCTTAAGAATCGGGTCCTCTGCGGATCTTGATCGGTACTTTTGGGTTGTAGTAACACTATCGTTGTAAGTCTTCTTCCATGTCCGTTCTTAGGGCTTCTACGACGTCATCGTTCATTCGCTTCATAGCCTCCTCGAGATCTTCCCTTATAATCCAGGGGCGAGGGCGAGGTGGCTGTATGAGCGTTGTCAGCTCGACTAGGAGCGGTTCATCTACGGTGACTTCGGTCACGCCGTGCTCTGGGTGGCGAGCGGTGATAGTGGAGCCTGGGGCGACTATAGCAGGGAGAGGATCGGCTCTCGTTGAGACTAAATGGGCTAAGAGCCTAGCTATCTTAAGTCTGAGGTCTCTGCCTATAGATGTCGGCTTCTCTAAGATTCTCTCCACCGTTATATTATGTTTGTCAAGCCACCATGCCAGGGTCGCGGAGATTCGGAATAGCCTGAAGGACCTAAACATCTTCTGCATGGGGCCCGTCAACGCGATTCCTTCAAGCTCTACCTCATGATCCCCCACCCTAGCCTTAACTATTGAGGGCTCCAGGTCATGCTTCTTTAGCTCCTCCTCGAACCGTCTTACAGCGGCTAGAGCGGTGATCTCGGCTGCATAGAGTGTACTCACAACTCCGCCCTCAACAGGCATGGTCCCGTAGGCTAGCCTGAATGCATCTATGGGCCTGATCGAGTAGCCCGCCCTCACTCCCATGCTAGCTGCAGCGGCTGCTCCAACGTGCGATAGGTAGTATGCAGTAGAGAATATAGGGTTAGAGGCTAAGGCTAGCGCCTCTGAGGCTTCATAGGGCTCCGCGACCTTACAGTCTTCTGCTAAAGCACCTTCTATAGCCCCGCAGAAGAGGGAAGAAAGGTCGGAGCGGGGTTCTAGAACCTCGTTAATCCGCCACCCTGCAATACGTATGATCTCGTAGCGCTCACCGCCTACCTGTGTAGGCGCTACGCTGAAACCCACATCTAGGATAGCATCTGATAACTCAACTCTGAAGGGTCTCCTTGAGGGTGGCTCTGAAAGGTCTCTGGCTACAATGTTGACAACCTCTTCCTCCAATTCGGAGCGTAGAACTTCCTCAGTGAATCCCGCTACAGCGCTAAACGAGGAAGACATAGCTGAAAACGGGCTTTTGAGGCTGCTTTCTAAGGTTATCTTAGCCGCAACTCTCCCCCAGTTCTTGACTAAGCGGGAGACTACGTAGGAACCGGCCCTCCATGCAGCACCTGCTATGTGGGCTAGCTTGATCGCCTGATCCCAGGACTTGAGAGAAGCGTGAACTCCCATAGCAAGGTCGCCCTGAAGCCTCACAACTCCAGGGTCCCCTTGCCACTCTCCTAAGTGATAGTCAAACCCTAGGAGCGCTCTTACGGAATCCAATCTACCCTCTTTCACGTCATTGAGAATGAGGCTTACTACTCCATAAAGGAGGGGAGAGATCATGTGGGTGAAAAGTTTTCCCTGATCAACACCCACAACCACACCGATATCTAAGGGAGAGTTTACCGAGCACCGCGATGCATACCTAATCACTTCTAGCTCTACCAGCGCCGTAGCCTCTCCCGCGTCGAACTCGCCATTAGATCTCCATAGAGACTCAACAGCACCTAAGAGGCTGGCTAGACGCTCTCTACAATTCATGATGTCTCCTTGCTCAGGGTAGAGTGACACTATATAGTCCCCAATCCTAGAGACTACTCTAACTCTACCCCGAAAACCCGCTATCCACTTATACATCGCTGCTATTGCAAAACGGTACGCATGCCCCCTCATAAAAGCCTTAGCCTTAACCAACTCCTCAACTACATCGACGACATCCCCTCTCCTCCTAGCAGTTAAAGCCGTCCAAGCAAGATCTAGGGCCTCGGCCGGGTCCAAGGCTGGATGCTACACCTCAGTCTCTTATCCTCTCGACGTCTAGGAGGTAGTGGGCCTCTACCTCTACCCTCACTACTTTGAGGCTGGTAGCAGGCTTAGGTAAGGTTTTGGTCTGAGCCTCCACAGCCCTCACCTCTCTTCTGTTAGACTCACAAGACTATATAAGTCTTTCACCAGTATATCTAAAAATATAGAGCTTGAGGACAACTTGGTGTTTCTAGTGGGGCGTTATCCATGCTTCACGTAGTCTCTGCCTATAAGGTCCCTCGCTACTATATACCTCATTATGTTTTGCGCGCCCTCCGCCCCTACTAGATACGATAGGCTGCCTAGGAGGCCCCTGTAGATGTTCGTCTCCTTCACAAAGCTTATGCCGCCGAGAGTCTTCATGGCCGTCTCGAACACCTTAAACGCAGTCTCCACAGCCTTAATTTTAGAGGCCGCCGAGAGCATGTTTAGCTGCTCCCTAGAGGCCTCTCCCCTATAGAATCTATCTGCCGTCCAAGCAGTTCTATATACTAGGGTTCGAGCAGCCTCGAGCTCGACGTAGGCTTCTGCTAGCGGAAAGCTCACTCCCTGAAAGCTAGCTATCGGCCTACCCCCAAAGAGTCTTCTCTCCCGGGCCCACTCGACAGCCTTTTCTAGAGCCCAGCTAGCAGCCCCTACGTTAGCCGCCGCTACTAGTATCCTTGCTAGCGTGAAGCCCTCCATAGCAACGTAGAAGCCTCGCCCCTCGCCCCCAAGCACGTTCTTCTTGGGTATCTCAACGCCCTCCAGCCTCAGTATACCCGTTGATATGGCCTTCCTACCGATCGTATCTAGTATCTCATACTCTAGCCCCTCAGCCTCAACCCTACCATTACGCTTTGGTATGAAGGCGAAGGCAGTCAACCCCCTATGTCCTCCGCTGCCAGTCCTTGCTAGGAGAGTCCAACCCCCAATCTCAGCCTGCTCAAGGGCCTCCCTAACACCGCTAATAAGGATCTTCTCCCCAACCACCTTATAGTAGCCGTCGCCAGCCTCCGCCCTAGTCTTAATACCAGCTACGTCGCTACCCCCCGAAGGCTCCGTGCTGGCGATCCCGTAAAATGCCTCACCCCTAGACAGGGCCTCTAGGACCTCCCCCGAAACCTCGCTATCACCATGCCTCGCCAGTATGAAGGGCCAAGCGTTATTTAGTAGAGTGAAAACTGCGAGCCCCATACTAGGGTCGCTCCTACCTATTTCCTCCAGGGCTAGCGCCGCCATCAGCCACGAACCACCAGGCCCTCCAAGGTCCTCTGGCACCGGTATTGCGAAGAGGCCCTGCCTACCCATCTCCCTAACTACATCCCAAGGTATGACGCCGGACTCGTCTATCTCCGCCCATCTACCACCGCCTACAAGCCTTTCCATAAGCCTTGAGACGCTCTCCTTGAACAGTGCCTCTTCAGAGGAAAAGCTGAAATCCAACTGTAAGCCCCTAGGGTTTTGGGCTAGTTGTAGCGGTTTAAGCCGGGCTCCCTTAACGGCGCATTACTGTTACTGCGAGTATTATTGATAATGCTACAAGCCATGCTAGGAGAGGGAGGTGGGGGAGGGCTAGGCTGCCTAGCGTGCCTACAGCGGTCACCACAGATCTCGACACTCTCCCTGCTGAGAATGCTGCTATCAGCGCTGCAGTCATTCTTACACTGCTGGAGTTATATCGGAGGGCTGCCGCTAAGAAGACGATCGCGTAGGCTAAATTCTCCATGAATATGAATGCCGGTATGGGGTTAAAGAGAGCTGAGTAGCCGTTAAACAGCAGGTAGAGAGCTGCGGTTACCATTAACATTAGCCTTCCTAGAGTATAGGCGTTTATGCTCGCTGTCAACCCGAGGCACCTTAGTTACATCCAGCTATAGAAAGAGCCCTCTCGACGACTCTCTCGAGCTTCTCACCGTCAACGAGCCCCATGATCCTACCTGCTTCACGACCCCTCACAAATATTATAATTGTGGGTGTGCCTAGTATGTTAAAGGCGTCACTAATGAAAGGCATTCTCGCGAGATTGAGCTTGGCGAAACCAGCCTTGCCGGAATAGTACATGGCTGTCTCTTCGTAGAGGGGCAATAGCATCTTGCAATAGGGGCATGTTGGAGTGTAGAAGAACACGAAAGCTACTTTACAGCTCTCAATAAACCCCTTAAGGTCCTCCGGATAATATAGTTCAACCACACCTTCACCCCACGACCCTCTGCAACACCTTGTGGACTCCTCTGCAATGCTCCTAGCCTTTCTTCTCAGTATCTCTCTAAGTTCTTCGTCCTCCTCCCACACCAAACGCTAGCACCTCCCAGTCTTTAGCACTAGTCTAACCCTTATTACCTTGCAGTCTAGCTCTTTATAGCCTCACCTATTCCATAGAAGCCCGGGGAGGTGTAGACCTAGTGGAGGGTAGCGAGTGCATCTTCTGCAGGATACTTAAAGGAGAGCTGACAGCGTACTTCGTGTATAGAGGTAACGGCATAGCAGTATTCCTAGATAAATATCCCGTAACCAAAGGCCATATACTAGTAGTGCCTGAGGAACATTACGAATCGGTACACAACACGCCTCCATGTACCGCAGCTAGAGTATGGATAGCGGCCAGCGCCTACGCTAGGTTCTATAGGGAGAAACTTGGGGCTCTAGGCGTTAACCTAATTACAAATAGCGGGCGGGCCGCCGGACAAGAAGTTTTCCACTTCCACGTCCATGTAATACCTAGATGGGATTATAGGAGGCTAAGCGGCCTACTTTCTGGAAGGCATATGCTCACAGAGGAGGAGGCTAGGGAGGTTGCAGAGATGCTTAAGGGTAGTGAACACTTAGTGGACGAGTACCTAGAAAGCCTTGGCAGCGAGTGTTAGCCCTGTCATTTTTATCACAGACTCTTTTATAGGGCATGTGGGGGTAGTAGTGGTGGGTGGTGAGACCCTTTATAGACTGCTGGAGAAGCTTTCAACACCCTCTAGAATACTCGTAGTACACCCCCACATGGATGTCGTTGGAGGGAGCGAGGTTCTTACTTCCCTGTTAATTGAGAGGATTAAGGGTTATGTCGATGTTTGCCTTCTAACTGCGGGAGTGCACCCTCTCCATAAGCCTAGGCTTAATGGCGTCGAGATAGTACATCTGGATAGGCCTCGAAGCGCCTCACGAAGTGAAGCTATAGCGAGGGTCTTTGACGGCGTTGGCAGAGCTCTAGCCGAGTGTGAGCCTGAATCGCTACTGCTCATGATACAGGAACCTGTCTATATAGCAGTTGCTAAGTCCCTCAGACCGTCTATACCATCGGGCATCTACATCCACTTCCCTCTGGAAGAAGAGGCCGAGAAGGATCGGCTATCTGCCTTCTACTCCATGCTCAGGTTTCCAAACGAGTATATAGGATTTTATGGCATCGCCGACGCCAGGATGACAAACTCCGCCTACACGGCTTCAGCTCTCAAAGCACTTACAGGCCTTGACTCGAGCATAGTTTATCCTGCGGTGCCAGAAGAATATTTCAGCATGCCGGAGCCTAAGCCGGGCGATAAGGAACCCCTTATTGTGAGCGTCGGGAGGCTAGTACCTCAGAAGGGCTTCCACAAGCTTCTAGAGGCTTTCTCTAAAGTCAGAGAGAAATACAAGGTTAATCTGACTATTATAGGCGTAGAAGACCCCCGATTTAAGGACTATAGGGAGACTCTCGAGGAGAGAGCGAGGGAGATCGGCGACGTAGACTTAATAGTCAAGCCTATGAAGCCCGTAGAAATAGCTGAGGTCCTGCGAAGGGCTCTAATATATGTTCACTTAAGGGTGGGCGAACACTTTGGCATGAGTCCTGTAGAGGCTATGAGCCAGGCTACAGTACCTGTAGTGCCAAGGCAGAGCGGGGTTTCAGAACTTATAATAAATGGTCTAAACGGCTTTCTGCTAGGCGACGATAACCCCTCCAGCGTCGCGAAGCTGTTGGAGGACCTGCTCGCCAAGGGCGTTGAGGGGCTTTGGAACACCGCCGTTAGGGCTAGAAGGACTAGCATGTTCTTCCATCCCGATAGGTACGCTCTACAAGTCTTAAGCCATCTGAAGCTCGCGGGTGCGGGAGCTTGGCTTGCGACAGGCTTCCCTTGATAGCTCCCTGGAGAAGGCTTAGGCCTAGGGTTGCTGGTAGGGAAGGATGCCCCTTCTGTCTAGGCAACGAGTCGATGACCCCTCCCGCTGTAGGGGTGGCTGTAGGTAGTGGCTTAGGGGCCAAAATACTATGGAGCGACTCTCCAGGGTCGTGGACTGCAAGGATAATACCCAACTTATACCCTGCAGCTAAGCACGGTGAAGGCGAGGTCAGGGGATTCCATGAGGTCGTGGTAGAATCGCCCCGCCACGTAGAGCATCCACACGAGGATCTTGAGTCTTTCGAAGCCGGACTTAAGCTAGCCTTCTATAGGCTAGAGGCGCTTTGGAGACTAGATTGGATCGTTTTCGTGGCTTGGTTCAAGAATTCCGGAAGGCTAGCCGGGGCTAGCATATCCCACGTGCACAGCCAGATAATAGCATTAAACGCCAAGCCTCCATGCATTCCTAGCAAGCCCGAGCCCTCGAAGGACCTGGCTATATCTGCTTATGACAAGGCAATCCTATATTCGCATCCAAAACCTGAAGCTAACTACCACCTAGCTATAACCTCCTTTCACCCAGCAGGTAGACCCTGGCTTGAAAACCTCAATATCATAAAGGGGCTTGCAAAACTCATAGCCGAGTCAACACGATTCTACGTTGAATGCCTCGGTATAGACTCGTACAACGCGTGGCTATGGACCCCGCCGAAGGGAGGCGGTGAAGGATGGTGGGTAGAAGTTGCTCCTTCAAGACCTTTAGGAGGGCTAGAGAGAGGATATAATATATACGTGGTGGAAACCCCGCCTGAAGAGGTGGCTAGAGAGGCTAGAAAGTGCCTTAGGAGGTAGGACTGAAATTGAGCTTAAAGTTAGACTAATGTCTTGACCCGTGTGCTGGGGATATGGTATGAGTAGGATTGCTAGGAGTATACCGTGGCGAATAGGTCCTGGAGACTCCCTAGTTCTCGGAGAGGCTCGGATTGAGAGGAGGGAAGATGGCGATGTAACAGCTTGTGACAGGTATGGGTGCGTGGAAGCCCGCGTACCTCCTTACCTTGATGTAATGGCTGCTCCAGCCCCCGCCATCCAGAGACTTCTCACAGCTACACCCTACATTTACGTCGAGTTCGAGAAGAGAGTGTACATTGAAGAGGGTGAGGACTATTGGACCCTAGCCCCTATCGAGATCGAAGTGTACGTTAGGGACACGGTCTTAACAAGGCTAAGCCCCGCCCCAGTTAAGTTCACCCTTATAGGCGACGTAGTGGATGGTCTGCTAGCTAGGTGGTTTAAGAGTACGATCGGCTATGATAGGGATGAGCTTCCTGACGTAGAGGGAACTGCTATAGTGAGGTTTATAGCAAAGACTACGGGTGTTTTAGTTCCCGGCGTTGGGTTCAACGCTGCAAACGCATCCTTCTACGCGGGGGATGACGGCTCCATATACTATTCTCTTCTTACAGTAGAGGTTGACGGTAACATATTAACTGCCAAAGTCTCGGACGCTCCACCCCTCAATGGGCTTAGGGAAGTTATATACCCTTCTAAGAAGGCTAGGCTGGCAGGCCTGCTAAGACTAATGCAACCCTTCACTATGAAGGTTGAGGTAGCTAGAAAGAGCATAACGACTCAGTAAGGGTGGAGGACATGGGTGTGAATGCGGAAAGGATTATAGGATTACTCGAGGAGTGGCTTCCTACTATAACTATATCAATGCTCATACTCGCCGCCGGCCTGGTAGCTGCCGTTATAGCTAGGATGCTGATGAGAAGAAATCTGATGCACAGACTACCACCCTACCTCTACAGGCCTCTCGAGACCTTCACTTTCTACTCGATACTGGTGGTGGCTGGTATAGCGGCCGTAGCCCAGCTTGGCGTGAACGTTTCAGCACTCCTAGTAGCAGGTGGGTTCGCCGGCATAGTAGTGGGCCTTGCAGCGCAAAATACCCTAGGCAACCTAATAGCAGGGGCTATGCTCCTACTTGAGCAGCCCCTGAGGGTAGGCGACCCGATTAACGTGGCTGGCGTGAGCGGGGTTGTAACTAACATAAACATGCTATCAACTCACGTTAGGACTTGGGAAGGACCTATAGTCAGGATACCCAACAACAAGGTATTCAACGAGACTATAACTAACTACGTGAGGGTTAGGGCTAGGAGAGTAGAGCTTACAATAGGAATACACTATAAAAGCCCCCTCGATAAGGCTATTGAAACCCTAAAGAAGCTCATGGAGGATCATCCCTTCTGCCTCGTAAACCCGGCCCCTGAGGTCTTCGTTGAGGATTACGCAGACAGCGCTGTGGTCTTGAGAGCACGTTGCTGGGCTCCACCGCAGGCATGGTTCGCTACTAAGGTAGAGTTGATGACAAAGGCTAAGGAGGCCCTAGAGAAGGCTGGAATAGTAATCCCCTACCCTCAGAGGGATATACACTTGGTAACACTACCTGACGAAGTAAGGGAGGCTCTAACTCGCAAGTCCGATAACAGCCAGAGCGTCGATTAAACACGCCTACGCAGTCCAACTTAATACCGTTTAACGCTACCTCCATAATCTAGCGGTGAGTGTAATAATGCCTAAAGCCCTCATAATAACTGCCAGGGGTTTCGAGGACATAGAGCTATTATACCCCTACTATAGGCTTATAGAGGCCGGCTTTGAAGTCCTAATCGCGGCGCCGGAGAGGGGCGAAGTAGAGGGAAAACACGGTTATAGAGTTAAAGCCGATTTAGCTCTTTCAGAAGTTAACCCAGAAGAGTTCGACGTCCTAGTGATCCCTGGAGGCAGAGCTCCCGAGAGGGTTAGACTCGAAGAGGGCGCTTTGAAGACTGTAAGGCACTTCTTTGAATCAAACAAGCCCGTAGCCGTTATATGTCATGGCCCTCAAGTCCTTATTAGTGCGGGGGTAGTCAAGGGTAGGAGGCTCACTAGCTGGTGGGGGGTTAAGGACGATGTTATAGCGGCTGGCGGTCAATGGATCGACGAGCCCGTAGTAGTCGACGGGAATCTGGTAAGCTCCCGCTACCCAGCAGATATACCCCTATGGATGAGAGAGTTCATGAGGCTCCTCGAATCACGTGGCCTCTTAAAGCCCACACCGCCTCTTAAAGCCTAAGCCCGGTCCCCCATATACACTAGGTTTTTAATTTAACCTCAGTAAGGGGTGCAAGCTGTGGGCGGTCTTCGCGATATCGACTCGCTACAAGTAGAACCTCCTCCCCGAGGCTCTAGGATTGTCATGGTTATGGACTTCCACCCTAGCTCTGTGGGAGGGGTTCAAAGCCATGTAAGAGAGCTTTCTAGAAAGCTAGATGAAAGGGGGTATGAGGTTATAGTGGTGTCTAGGAGGCTCGGCGAAGGCGATATAAGAGACTTAGAAAGCGAAGGATATTACATGGTAAAACCGCTCTTTAACATAGAACTTGTTATAGTACCTCCAGACCCTCTAGACTTGAAAAGAGAGTTGGAAAGGCTAGAGCCTGATATAGTACATTCGCACCACATATTTACTCTTACAAGCCTTCTCGCTTTGAAGGCCTCCGCTGAGCTTGGAATTCCTAGAGTAGCTACTAATCACAGTATATTCTTTGCATACGATAAAACGGGGTTATGGAGGATCGCCTCCATAATACTGCCAACGAGGTTCTTACTCCCATACGCTCAAGCCGTTATTAGCGTTAGCAAGGCTGCTGATATGATGGTAGAGAATATAGTAGATAATATGGTAGACAGGTACATTATACCTAATGCCGTCGATACAGAAAGATTTAAGCCAATGAAACACATGGAAGATCCAGACCCAACTATAGTGTTCGTGGGTAGGCTTGTATGGAGGAAAGGACCTCATATACTCGTCAGAGCCTTTAAGAAAGTATTAAAGGAGATACCAGACGCTAAACTCCTTATAGCTGGTAAGGGAGAGTTTGAGCCCGTCATAAGGCTACTCGCTAAAAGATATAACATAGAGGATAAGGTTATCATGCTAGGTGTAGTGCCGGAACACGAAAAACCATTACTATATAATAGAGGTTGGGTAACAGCAGTGCCAAGCATTGCAAACGAGAGCTTCGGAATAGTTGCTTTAGAGGCTATGGCTTCCGGAAAGCCTGTAGTAGCAACCAGGCATGGAGGCCTTAAGGACCTAGTGATACACGGCGAAACAGGGCTACTAGTTAAACCTGGCTCCTCCAAAGAATTAGCCGAGGCTCTGACATTACTTCTACAAGATAAAACGCTGAGAGAAAAAATGGGGCTTAAGGCTAGAGAAGTCGTGGAAAAATACTACACGTGGGACCCTATAGTATCCAAAATCTTAAAGGTATATGGAGCGTATATGAAAACTGGCTAGAGAGGGAAAGGTTTAGTCTTCTTTCAACTCTAGACTTTACTTAGGGCTCCGGTGAGGAACCTAGCGGGCCTGAGCCCTGTGTGAAGGGGCTATGGGGAGGGTCTTGAGTGCCGAGGACCTCCTCCACGAGGACCGGAGGTTGACGAATCAATTGAGATTTATATTAAGACCTATAAATGCTAAGACGGCCATTTCAATCCTGAGCGTTATAACATTAGTTATATCGCTAATCTACCTTTTAGGATGGGATCCTGAGTGTTGCACAACAATAATAGCTTTTTGTGAGCTGAGGAAGGGAGGCTCTATCGCTACAGCCTTTACGACTGATACAGTCTACTATGACTTCGTTCACAGCGTCCACAAGACGAGGGAAATAGATGTTATGAATGTGGAAAAAGGGGTGCTAATCCTCTCCAAAATATACTTCTCGCAGCTTGGGGCCGGGGTGCCTTCAGCGCCGAGTGAGGTAGGGGGAAGTGGCGGTGGTGAGGCCTTTGGTCTATACTATTTTGACGCATCCTCGACTCTAGGAAGAACTATAGAATTTTCGTGGACGGGGTGGACGCATGCAAGGGCTGGAGGGGGAGGGTTCTGGCTTTCAGCCTCTGAGTGCGTTTCAGGGGGGTTTATGAGCTCCGGGTAAATATGTTTTTTAATGCACTCTTAACGGCAGAATATAACGCTTCTATCTCGTCACTTCCATGAGACGCTGAGACGTGGAACCGTTTGAGAGGGTTAGGAGAGACTAGTATACCCGTTCTACGTAGATGCGCTACGAGCTTCCTATATCCTTCCAAATCAGCCTTAAGGGCTTCCTCTAAGTTTCTGGGGGGTTCTTTAAGCCCTAAGTGCAAACTGAATGAGCCTCCAAATTGCGATACAGCACCTGTGACTCTAGCATCAGATAGAGCGTCGCCGACGGCTTTAGACGCCTCAGTTGCTATCCTCCAGAGCACCTTATCTAGGTCGAGCTTTACAGCTTTCCTAAGAGCAGCTAAGCCCCCCGCCATAGAGAGGGGGTGAGAAGCATAAGTACCACTAGCCACCACTACACCTTCCTCGAAGAGGTTAAATACATCTTCATTTACGACTAGAGCAGCTACAGGCAGCCCATTAGCAATCCCTTTACCAAGAATAGTCATATCAACCCTAACACCATAGTATTCTTGGAGCCCTCTCAAACTAACTCTGACGCCTGTTATAACTTCATCAAATATTAATAGCGCTCCGTAGGTCCTAGCAAGCCTCTCAGCTTCCCTAACAAATTCTTTACGAGCAGGCACAACCCCCATGCTATGAGCTACAGGCTCCATAATAATGGCTGCCACCTTGTCTCCCCTCTCATACATAAAGGACCTGAGAGCCTCTATGTCATTGTAAGGTAAAACTTCGACTGTAGAAGCCACCTGGGACGGTATACCTCCACTTTCCGCTTTCTTGCCAGCCTTTGATATCGGGTTTCTCACGTTATAGAGGCTGTAGTCATGCCACCCATGATAGTTGCCTTCAAACTTAACGATAATGTTTTTACCAGTAGCAGCCCTAGCCGCTCTAAAAGCCAGCATTACCGCCTCGCTACCCGTAACTGTAAAAACAACTCCCCGCGCTCCAGGTATGAGACTAGTTATAAGTTCCGCATACTCAACTTCGACGTCGGAAACCCCAGCTCCATGCAATATGAGTCTCGATGCCTGCTCCGATACTGCTTTTACTACATCCGGGTCCGAATGACCCAGAACTACAGCCCCAAAAGCCATGTGAAAGTCGACAAGTTCCTGCCCGTCAATGGTCCATAACCTTGGCCCCCGCGCTCTAGAGACTACCAGAGGACTGATGGAATGGAACTCCCTCCTAAGAGTTCCCTGAGCGCCTCCAGGAAGCACACTTAAGGCCCTCTTAAACAGGCTCTGCTCCAAAGCCTTATCCCCGCGAGTCAGACACAAGCTAGGGATAAGGACTTTAATGGTGTGGAAAACGGATTTATAAAGCCTTAACGTTGACCCTGAAACCGGAAACAGTTCTCTCTACTAGCGGGGGGGTTCAAGTAGTGGGTGGGGAGTCGGGTAAGCATGGTATATTGGTTAAGCTAATAGGGCAAAGGACGTTGGTAGGACCTCCAGCTAAGGTCTTCGCGGTAATAGCCTTTACTGTAGCCTTCATAGAGATATTCTACGTCCTACAGTTTGGCAGGACGCTTCACGAGGTGCTTAGGTTAGCAGGGGTAGAGTTGCCCCGGTTCTATGATTTTCCCTATTTCCTAGCTCAGCTATATCCGGCGACTGCGACGATTGTAGGCTTAATGGTGGCCGCAGCTTTCATCTTATATCCTTTAAGCAGGGAGAGAGGGCCCTACGATAAAGTCCCACTCTACGATTATATACTGGCCGCGATAGGCTTGGCTGTAGCTTTCTACCCTATAATGATATATATCCTTCAGGGGGCTGAGCCTTATCTGGAGAGGATTACGCTATTTGACCTGGCGGCTGTAACTTTATTCATGCTTGTCGTCGCAGAAGCCACACGGAGGTCTCTAGGCAAGATATTACCAGCCATAATGCTTGTCTTCGTAGCCTATGGCTTCATATTTACCTATCTCAACCCACCTTTCGGGGTTGAGGGTCTACAGGTTTTCAGAAGGTTCGTTAACAGCCTGATTAGCCAGAACCAGGGGCTAATGGGGATCCCCGTCACAGTCATGGTAACCTACGTCTTTATATTCCTCTTCTTTAGCAGTTTCCTAGACAGGCTGGGAGCGGGGAGGTACATTACAGACTTAATGATGGCTCTTTTCGGTAGAAGGCCTGGAGGTCCTGCAAAGGTTGCAGTCGTAGCAAGCGCCTTCATGGGCACCATATCCGGTAGTAGCGTAGCTAACACTTTAACTACAGGGACATTCACCATACCAGCTATGAAGAGAGCTGGATTTCCTCCGGAGGTCGCGGGTGCTATAGAACCCGTAGCTAGCACTGGAGGGCAATTGATGCCGCCTATAATGGGGGCTGCGGCCTTCATACTAGCAGAGTTCGTCGGCGTACCCTACAGTACTGTTGTCCTTGCAGCACTCCTACCAGCAATCCTTTACTTCTATAGCATCTACGTGTTTGTTGATAAAGAGGCGAAGAAGAGGGGGCTCCAGGGCCTGAATCCTGAAGAACTCCCAAGCCTCAGAGACCTACTGCCTAGGGCCTACCTCATACTACCTATACCTCTAATCCTGATAGCCCTACTAGCCCTTGAACCGCAGCAAGCCGTTATGGCGGGTTTAGTAGCTGCGGTTATAGGAGCAGTACTCGATAGTAGGTCCGTTAGCCTCAGCGTCAGGCTAGGAATAGCTGCGCTTCTAACTGCAACTATCGCACTCCCCCTGGCAGTATACACGCTAAGCCCCAAGTCAACAATCCCACCGCTGACAGCTTTAGGTAACTCGCTCTTCCTAGCAGGCGGACTTAGCATTCTGGCAGCCTTTGCAGCGGGGAGGCTAGTAAAAGACATGAATCACCTTTCTCAGGCGGTAGTGGACGCTACTATAGCTACACTAAGAAACTCCCTACCCGTGTTCCTCGCTGCAGCTACTGCGAGCGTGATCCAGTCTATGATAGACTTTACCAAGCTAAGTGTGCTCCTAAGCAAGATCCTGCTAGCCCTCAGTCTCGGCCAGCTAGCGCTACTCCTAGTATTCACAGGTTTGTTCTCAATAATTCTGGGCATGGGAGTGCCGACAACAGCTAACTATATCATAACTGCAACGCTACTTGCACCCACCGTCGCCTCTTTCCTACTAGACAATATGGGGTACGACGACTTCACTTCCAGGATAACGTCTCACATGTTTGTGCTCTACTATGGTATACTAGCCGATATAACACCGCCTGTAGCACTAGCAGCCTTCGTAGGAGCTGTGCTAGCTGGAGCGGACTTCTGGAAAACCGCTATTAACGCCACTAAATTCGGCTTCGCAAAGTATATATTGCCCTTTGTATTCGTGTTTAGCCCTACCCTTCTAGTCGTTACAGTCGAATCGTGGACGCTCGATAACATCGCCAAGCTACTATATACTATAGCCTCCGTAATAATAATAATACATGCGGCTGCAACAGGCTTCGTCGGGTGGGCTTCACGAGAACTTAAAGACGCCAGGCTAAGAGCATTGCTAGTAACGCTTTCTATAGCCTCTGTCACGCTACATCCAATCCCAGTTGCTCTCACACTAATAACCCTGCTAGTAATACACATTATCTTACCTAGATTCCAGAGTAAGCCTTGAAAAGAAGCAGCTAAAAGGATCTATAAGTTTTAAACCCCAGGCGGCTCCAGGCTATTAAGGTGTCTCGGGTCTTGGGGTTCAACCCTAGAAACCCTATAGTTATAGGAGCAGCTATAATCCTCATAATTATAATAATTGCGGGAGCGTTCGTACTATTAAGAGGTGCTGGCGGCGAGGAAGTAAAGCTAGTCATGGGAACGGGCAGCCCCGGAGGAATCTATAACCCCCTAGGATTTAAGATAGCAGAGGTCGTGAGTAAATATAGTGATAAGATTGAGGTTGAGGCCCAGGCTACTGGCGCCAGCGTGGCTAACGCTAAGGGCATCCAAGCCGGCGACTACCAAATAGCCATAATGCAGAGCGACGTAGCCTACTTCGCATTTAACGGTAAGCTCCTATCAGACTTTGAGGGTAACCCGGTAAGCGACTTGAGAGCCCTTGCAGCACTTTACCCCGAGCCCATACAGATCGTGGCTAGAAAGGAGGCCGGAATCAAGACTATATGGGACCTTGAGGGCAAGGCTGTAGCGGTGGGTAATAGGGGTAGCGGGCTATATGCAACCTCGTATACTATACTCACCACGCTAGGCCTCTGGGATAAAATCGATAAGAGGGAGATAGGGTTCAAGGAGGCCTCTACTGCTATGAGACAAGGCACTGTAGACGTGCTTTTCGTGGTAGCCGGTGTGCCTACACCAAAGATAGAGGAGATAGCAGCTCAAGTAGAGGTTAACCTAGTAGAAGTCCCAGACGACGCATACCAGAAGCTAGTGCAAGCTGGTCTGGGCAACCTCTACCTGAAGTACACTATTCCAGCCGGTAGCTACGACTTCCAGAAGGAGGACGTACAAACGCTCACCGTCGTAGCCCTATTGGTAGCTGACAAGGACGTGCCAGATGACGTGATATACGAGTTCCTACAAACTATGTTTGATAACCTAGACGAGATTAGACAAGTGCACGTCAGGGCTAGGGATATAAACTTGCAAAAGGCGCCTATAGTTCCAATACCCTTGCACCCAGGAGCGGAAAAGTTCTATAGAGATCGAGGAGTGAGTATAGGAGGCTGAGATTTTTAATAAGAGCTTTGGAGCGGAGATTTAATTTTTTAGCTGTCATGTACTTCCTTCTTTTCCTTTATCACACAGGCTTATAATCCTAACGGTCTTATCCTCTATAAGCTTAAATATGGGGCATTCGATAGCTCCTCTTTTTAAGTCTTCGCTTGAGACTCTAGGATCCTTACAGAGACCTTTCACTTCGACCTCTAGGTATTCTATCTCCTCCTTGCCCTCAAGAATTTTATCTATATCGGCATAAACACTTATCTTTACCTCGACACTCTCAGCTCCCGACTTCTCTAAGGCTTTCTTAGCCATGCACGCAGCTACTATTGAGAATACTAGTTCAACGTTAACATTATCTGGCGCTAGCTCTAACCCTGAGGCCTTAATCCTGTCACGCCCTGCAGACGCACCGGCTTCTAGAACCTTTGCTATAACCGGCATGACAGGCTAACACCCTGAGAGGCTTCCTAGCTAGCTACTCCTTGAGGGGAGAAACCTGCTCAGCAGCCCTGCGAATGCCGGTAGATTGCGGGTTTGAACCCATACTCTAGCAGGCCCGTAAACGTCTATTACGAAGCCCTCTCCACCTAGGAAGAAGGTCTTCCAACCGCCGAACTTCCTCACTTCCCATCTACCTCCCTCGAGCGCTACAAAGTGCCCATTATCAATCGTAACCTTCTCCCCCGGAGGCACCTCTATTTCTTCTATTGCGCCGAAACTGTTCACAAAGACTATACCCCTGCCTGAAGCCTTGACCCATACTAGCTCCCCCTCCGCTATAAGCCCTCTAAGGCCTCTCCAAGCCACGCTTACATCAACATCACCTATATGGGCTAAGTAGCTTGAGTCCTGGATGACCAGTTCTCCGTCTAGCTCGATCGCTGCTATATCTCCAGAGACTGGCGGGGCAATCCAAACTTCCGCCTTCTCCCTAGCAGTTATTACGTTGAGAAAGAGGCTCTCGCCTCCGGCTATAGCCCTTAGTAGCCCCCTAACTATGCCCCCCGTCGTAGTTTTAACGTCAACAGCCCCTCTATTTAACATGTAAGACCCCGATTCAACGACAATGCTTTCTCCCGGCTCTAGTAGTACCTTTAGGATACTGTAGGCGGGTCCACCCTCAATTCTATACGTGACCATAAATGACACCTTGTATATACGTAGACCTTATACCTATAAACCTTTACCTCCTAGCCCAGGGGAGCTTTCCCTCTAGGACCTCCCCCAAGCTCCGCTTTACTAGAACTACATACCCGGAACCCTTACCCTCAGCATAGTCTACTGCAATGTAACCCCTCCTAAGGAGGCCCCTCAAGACCCTGCGAGTTGCCTCCCTCCACCTCGCCGCAGCCTCCACTCCAAATCGGTCCCTAACCTCACTGATACTCCTAGGAAGCGCTATAAGAGCTATCTCAGAGCCAACCTCAGATGAATCCCTTACAACCCTAGGCAACCCACCCTCATTCAGCACAGCAACCTCAGCCCCGTAAGATTCAACAAGCTCTCCAGCACCCGGAACTGTAAGGCTTCCTGAAAGTTTAGCCTCTACTAGCCTAGAAGCGATCCACCACTCAGCCTTAACCCTGTCACTACCCAAACCTCTATTTATGGCGTCTGTCATCTCCCCATAATAATTGACATAGTACTCTCTATACACAACCCCCAGCTTCCTCAGGTTAAACCTCGAGTTGAGGCTCTGCAGGGGGTCAAAGGTCCACTTTATAAGCTTGATTCCCATCCTGAGAACCTCCTCTCTCTGCTTAAGCTTTAAAGCATAACCTACGCCACGATACTTGTAGCCCTCTGCAACCCCTGTAGCATGACTGTAAAAATATCTCTCGCCGCCCTCACAGACTACCCATCCGTAGCTAGCTCCAACCATCTTACCGTTAATGAACGCTCCTAAAACGAGGCCCCCATTATCTACGAGAGCTCTGAGCACATGGGCCGGAGCAACTTCACGGTAATCCCGGCTCCCCCACGCACTAGCATGCACTTCAACAACTTCTACCAACTCTTCAGGCTTAGTTAACCTGCGAACCTCAACTTCCACCCCAGAACCCCTAAGTCTAAGCTAGATAGAAACTTTTATTAGGATTGCCTCACTTCACAATCGCCTCGTAGCCTTATTCTACACTCCCTCCAATAGCCTTACGGACCTGTTCTGCTAGGTTCTCCAATGTGTCTAGAAGGCTAGGACCGTAGTGTGCCAAACTATCTGGAGGCATGATTATTATTCTCCTCTCTTTCACAGCCTTCAATTCGCCGAGACCCCTATTTTCGAAATCCCTGAGAACGTTCTCCACATTAACTTCTACGTAGGGGCTAGGCTCATATATTATCACGTCAGGGTCAAACTCCTTAACCACATTGACAGGGGGATCAGTTATCCAAGTAGTTCTCACGGCCTCAAAGGGCGTTTCAATCCCTAGTAGCCTGAAGGCGTCAACAATGTAAGTATGCCCCCCGGCAGTCACAGGACCTCCAAGAAATACCTCGTAATAAGCCCTAACCCCCTTCAAGGCCCCTCTAAGTCTAGCTGCCTTGGAAATAAGATCGGCTTGTAGCTCCCTAGCCCTCTCTAATTCTCCTACGACTACTCCTACCTCTACTACCTGGTCTATTACCCCGGAGACACTAATGGGTAGTGGTATGGGATATACAGTATATTTTTCTGCAAGTTCCTCGAGAACCCTTCTCTGAGCACCGGTAGTAACTAAGACTAGATCCGGTTTCAGCTCTTCCATAAGCCTATAGTTGACCTTGTAGTAACTACCCACTTTAGGCTTCTCCCTGGCCTCGGGAGGCTTATGATCGAACACGCTAACCCCAACAACCCTATCCCACACCCCGATCATATAGAGTATCTCCGTCAAGGCCGGACTAAGACTAATTATCCTCGAGGGCCTTTCTGGTACAATGACCTCCCTCCCCAGAACTTCAGAGAAGAGAGTAATCCCGCCCATACTCCCCCGGGCTCTGCATAGGAAGAGTTCAAAGCTAATATGGAACCCTTAATTAAAGGATAGTTACCGTCTAAGTCTAACTACTTTACTATTCCTCTCATGTTTACGATTGGACTATCATAGTAACCCTAAAATTCATTATTTTTCAAGCGAGGGACTGGCTTATATCTTAGTCTTCCTCTTCATACTCTTTATATTCATCTTTCGCCCACATTCCACTTTTCTCACCATCTTCGTAGTCATAATCATAGTCATCTTCGTAGTCATCGTCTTCAAAGTCTTGTAGTGGCTGAGCTGGGAGACTCGGAAGCTGATCTCCAGCGTGGTAGGTTAACTGTGGAGACGAAACTATAGGTCCTCCTATATCGCCTATATAGAAATGCTGTAATATTTCCCAAGCCCTTCTACTATGGTATTTCGCGAATGCCTGTGTAGCATCTTTGCCACAGTATTGTAGTATAGACTTGGCCCCTGCAGGATGATAATTTATGTAGCTAGTCACGTCATAGACTTTACCATTAACTACTATCCAACAGCTATCCCCGCTATTATGACTTGATACAGCATCCCATGTAAGTACTAGGTTTAAATTATTTTTAAGACTCTCGGAAACGTTACCATCTTGGACTCCCCCGGAATCGCTGCTCTGCAATCCTGGAGGCATAGTATCGGATGTGGGTGCCGCTGACGGTTCTACAACGGGTGATATGAGGCTCATCCCTATAAACGCTACTTTAAAGGCTAGTAAGAGCCCCCCAACTATGAATGCTGCAGCGGCAGCATTACCCACAGTTCTCCCGCTCATGTTACCTAGCCTTAGCTTCATAGCCTTGGAGTAAATATAAGGTGCTATGTGAAAGACAATGGCAACTAATCCAAGCAGCGGTATTACAACGTAATGAAACATCCTAAGTAGGCCGTAGTCCACGATAACGGTTAAACCTTTAACAGGCTCAAACTTGGCTTCTCCCCCAAAACTCGAAACTAGCAGGTAACCCGTTACATAAGCTAAAACCGCCGCTGCAAACGCAACCCACGCAGCCCTTCTAGATGTTTTGAGTAGACGAGGTATCACCAGCCTCAACCCCCGGATTCCACTGATACCAGGATGTATAGGGATAAATTTAAATTTTATCCTAATCTGGATTATTGCCTTCCAGCTCCAGTGTCGTCGAATACCGTCTTAATAAGTTAAGAGCACGAATTACGGATTAGTATATAATTCATTTATGATAAATAAATTTGTTATGAACCTTCACACATACAAGGGTTAAATCTAGAGGCCACATACCATCCTAACGACTCTCAGGGTGAAAAAATGGGTTCGGGGGAGAATGAGAAGGGCTTAACTATGACACGGCGTCAATTTATACTGGCATCCGCCACTGGCGTTGCAGGCCTTGTAGTAGGCTATCTAGCTGGCAGGGCTACTGCTCCGGCTAGAGAGGTTACCACTACTGTGACTCAGGCTCGGACGGAGACTGTAACTGCTACAGAGACTGTTACTGAAACCGAAACTGTAACTCAAGCTGTAGAGAAGCCTGTTGAGAAACGCTATGAGAAAGTTAAGGTGGCCAACATCAGCGAGTTAGCAGTAGGCAAGCCTGTAACTAGAACCTACATGGGAAAGCCGATAGTAGTCATAAAGCTGGGGGAGCCTGCAGATGGTGGCGTAGGACCTGAGAGAGATATAGTAGCCTTTTCTACTTTCTGCACTCACATGGGGGGAGGCCTGTTCTACGACGCCCAGAATAAGACGCTAGTTTGCCCTATACACTTCAGTGTTTTCGACCCAGCACGAGGCGGTATGGTCGTTGTGGGTCACGCTACAGAATATCTCCCTCAGGTGATACTGGAGTACGACGAGAAGACTGGTGACATCTACGCTGTAGGCTTTACAAGGCTAGTCTACGGGGTTGAGAGTAACCTCTAGGGGGTGAGTTAAGATGAGCTTTAGGGGTGAGGGTAAGGTACCTCTCCCCTCGCCTAGAGCGGAATACCACCCCACGATCTGTAGATTCTGTAACGTGGCCTGCGGCTATGACGTCTATGTATGGCC
>WAKF01000018.1 GCA_015523465.1 Aeropyrum sp. | reverse complement strand
GGACGCAAGGCCCCTGAGCCTCCTCTAAGAGGCCCTCGACACGCCTAGCTAATAGTACCTTTCGAGCCTCGAGAAGCCCTTCTAGCTTAGCCCATAGGTGGGCTTCTAGCGCTATGGCGCCTCGGCGAGTGTCGAAGATGTTGTATGGTAGCCAGAGGGTTTTGTTCAAATCCTGGCGCCCCTCCTCCGTGCCTCATCTATGAGGAACCTGTAGACAGTGCCCCAGACCTTCCCGTCCCTCCTAATCTTGTTCTCGAAGTTGTTGATAGCCATCCACTCTTCGAGGGCCTTGGCAGTCGCCTCGTCAGCCCTCCCCGTTATGGGGCCCTTGTAGAAGCCTAGCGCTGCTAGCGCCTTCTGGATAGCCTCTGCTACGCTGGGGTCTGAGAGTTCTACTACATCGTTAGGGTCCTCCCTCTCTAGTATCGTTATCTCCCATATCCTGAAGAGCCTTTTAAGCTCCTCAACGGGCTCTTCATGATCATCAACTCTCAAGTCAACATATCTCCCAACGCCCTCCTCGCAGCCACCATAGCCTCCACAGGGCTTGTAGACTACTATCGCCGCGCTCTGCTTACCCCTCTTATCGCCCCCAGCCCTATCTCCAGCCTCTAAGGCTGCCAGCAGCTTATCCACAAGCTCGCCCCGCGTCTTCTCGTAGGCGCTAGCCATAGCCTCCAGGACCTGGGGGCCAGCCAGTATGTTGCCTTGCACAGCGTAGCCCTCACCCACAATGTGACCAGCATACTCTATACAGTCCTTGCCCGTGTAGGCGTAGGCCTCGCCCCTAGCATTCACAACTCCAACCTGCCTCCACGACGCTCTGGGGTCTGTAGATAGGAGGGTCTTAACGGCCCTCTCAGGACTGTATCCCTCCTCTAGGAGAGCTAGTATCAGGGGGCCGAGCTTCATGTTAGCCCACGACTGCGTTGCAACAGCCCCAACACCTAGCTTAACCCAGGGCACCACGCTCCCCGCAGCGATGAACTTAGACGCTACTGCAACGCCTAGTTCTCCGGTTTCAGGGTTTGCAGCTACAATCGAGAACGTCAACCCCAGGTCGCCCTCCAAGTATCGCTTGTAAACATAAGCTATATAACTCCTAGCCCCGGATTAGCTTGGAATGAACAGTTTAGGGAGGGTAGGAGGGTCGTGGGAGGGACTGCAAGTAGAAACCTAGTCCTCGCAGCCATCATAGTAATAATAGTGATAGCGGCTGCATACTTCTTCGTCTTTAGAGGCGAGGAAGCAGCCCCAGCAGAAGAGACTACAACGCCTGCAGCCCCTCCAGCAGAAGAGACTACCCCGGAGGAGACTGCCACGCCGGCCAAGGAAGAGACTCCAACACCAGCCCCCACCCCTACGCCAACAAAGACTCCAACACCAACGCCCACAGAGACGCCTACACCCGCTAAGCCTGCCGGACCGCAAGCTATGATTATTGAGACTAGTCAGGCAGTAGTCGTGGTAGGTCCTGTGGGGGCTCAGGTTCCAACGTTCGACGCTAAGGGCAAGCAAGTCATAGTTGTTAAGTTTGACGTTGACGAGAAGGCTACTAAGCCCCTCGAGGAGAGCACGGCGTTCGTTGACACAAGCCCAAGCTTCTATAGGAACGAGTATGCTGACGCCCTCATACTGGCTGCGAGGAAGATCGCAGACCCCTTCATCAGGGAGCAACTCTACGAGGCTATCTATAAGCTGAGTAACGAGGAGCTACCACTATTCTGGCTGGGTCAATACAAGGTAGTGTTTAACTACTGGAGCTGGGTGCAAGGCCGCTACTACCACCCAACACTAGGTGAGAGGTTCGACCTCCTAACAGAGGACCCCAACGCCCCAGTAGAGAAGATCGGGATAGCAGACTACGTTAATGACGCTAACACCTACGTGATAGTAACCTTCGGGTGGCCTGACACCCTAGACCCCGCAGCGAACTATGAGACCTTCGGGTGGCTACTATTCCATAACACGGGCTCCACCCTGTTAACTTTCTGGAAGGACGACACTAAGAACCTGATACCAGAGCTGGCTGTAGCCTGGGCTAGCAATGCCGATGCCACAGAGTTCTACTTCGTTATTAGGGGTGGCGTCAAGGCTTACGACCCCTGGAACGACAAGGTGTATGACGTGTCTGCGATCGACGTTCTATTCACTATCTGGAGGATAGCGAGGCTACAGCTAGATCCTAGCTGGATGATAACGGAGTTCGTGGACGTCAACAACAGCCAGGTGCTCACAGAGGAGGAGTTCAACGAGATGCTCGCCCAGGGAGGGATCTACGCCAGCTACGGCGACTTCTCCGGCGAGGTTAAGAGCCTTGACGAGCTGTTGAAGGTGTTCGGCTACGAGGGTGAGACTGCGGGTGTAGTCAAGATCAAGCTCTACTACCCCTACGCCCCGATACTAAGCATCTTCGCAGACCCCTTCACAATGGTAATCCCGATGAAGTACCTATTCGACAACGTTGATGAGTTGAAGGGCAAGTATGAGGAGGCCCTAGAGGCTAGCGAGTACGGCAAGAACCCTAAGGCCTGGGAGCAGTATATAGGCACGGGTGCTAACGAGCCGACTCACGTGTTCCTTCACAGCAATCCGATAAGCACAGGCCCCTACTACTTCAAGGATATCAAGGAGAAGAGCTACATAATACTCGAGTACAACCCCTACTACTGGGGTAAGGACCTCTGGATGAAGCTGTATGGTCAAGAAAAGCCGCAGCATGAGAGAGTGATATTCGTTATCAACGATGACGCTAACGCTAGGATACAGTTCCTACTAAGCGGTAAGGCTGATACAGGCGCTATACCATTGGATAGGCTAGAGGATATAAGGGGTAAGAAGTACCCTGGCACAGACTTCGAGGTCATAGTTGAGGAGAGGGGCCTATCGCCCACCATAGTCTTCATAGTGCCTAATGCTATGAAGGAGCCCTTCAACAACAAGCTAGTCAGGCAGGCTCTTATGTATGCCATACCCTTCAAGGAGATACAGGAAGTAGTGTACGCCGGCTACATAGAGAGGCTATTCGGAGTCCTACCAGCAGGGTTCCCAGGCCACAACGACGACCTAGTGACCAAGTACGAGTTCAACCTGCAGAAGGCAATGGAGCTTATAAGGCAGTCAGGCATAGACCCGACGAAGTACTCTATAAAGATATGGTACAACAAGGGTAACACCCAGAGAGAGAAGATAGCAGCGCTACTGCAGACAACCTGGGGACAGCTAGGCTTTAAGGTGACCGTCGAGGCTTTAGAGTGGCCTACGCTGCTCGAGAAGACTGAGAGAGGCGAGTTCGACGTCTGGATTGTTGGGTGGGCACCCGACTATATAGACCCTGACAACTACGCCGGGCCTCTAATGTACGGAGGCACTAAGTTCGCGATACTAGACTATACTGTAGTGGCTAGCGCTGCTGAGGCTCAGGCCTTCTTCCAGGGCTAACATATCCTTGAGCCCTTTAGGTCCTACTCCAACATTTTTATTTCCCTCCCCGTTATATACTCCACCTTTAGGCTCTGAGTGGGTGGAAGGATGTGACCAGTTTTAGAAGGTTCCTGTTAAGGCGTATGCTAACGTTCATACCCACGATTGTGGGAGTGACTATAGTAACCTTTATTATAGCGGCTGTAGTCCCCGGTAACCCTGCTAAGCTGTGGGCTGGGGGGGAGAAGGCTAGCCCGGAGGTTGTAGAGCAGATCATCAAGGAGTATAGGCTCGATAGGCCCCTCTACGAGCAGTACGTGTTCTTCATGTACAAGCTCCTCACTAATAGTATGGTGAGCCCTGTAACCTTCAACTACGTCTGGGACGAGATACTTGAGAGGTTACCAGTCACTATACAGCTCACGCTATTCTCGTTTACCTACATAATCCTGCTGGGCATACCACTTGGAATTATATCAGCCCTTAAGAGGGATACTTGGATAGACGCTGTGATAAGGATTCTAGCGCTTATAGGCCTCTCAACCCCCATATTCTGGCTCGCCTACCTACTAATCTACATCTTCTTCGTGAAATACGAGCTGACAAGCCTGGCAGGCACGCCCGAGCCGCCCTACAGCATCACTGGCATCCCCCTCATCGACGCTATCATAAAACTAGACCTTGCCACGTTCCGCGATATAGTCTACCGCTACTGGCTTCCAGCCCTAACCCTAGCCTACCCCTACATAGGCTTTGTAGCTAGGCTGGTGAGGAATAGCTTCTTAGATGCTATGAGCCTAGACTTCGTAGAGTATATGGATGCAAGGGGTCTACCGCCGACCTGGAAGTATAGGCATGTACTAAGGAACTCACTCATCCCTGTAGTAACTGCTCTGGGGCTCATCTTTGGAGGGCTACTTACGGGAGCTCCAATAACGGAGACTATATTCTCGCTTCCAGGCATTGGCAAGTTCCTCCTAGACTCTATAAACAACTACGACTACCTGGGCTTGATGGGCGGCGTTTTGTTTGTCGGCGTCATATACGTTACTATAAATTTGATAGTTGATGTGACCTACGCCTTGATAGACCCTAGGGTGAGGTACTAGTGGGGGAAGAGGTATACGAGAAAAAGATACTTGATAGGCTTGTTGACCTGGTAGTTGACGGTGTAGCCGGCCTCATTGACAGGGTTAGGCCGGGCTGGAAGAAGAGGAGGGAGGCGAGGCTCAGCGAACTCAAGCTAACCCTCTACGCACTCAACAGGTCGCCTACAGGCCTTCTAGGCCTAGCCCTAGTATTATTCTTCATAGCACTAGCCATAGCAGGCCCCTATATAGCTCCCTTCAGCTACGACGCCCAGCTCATATTCTGTGACACGGAGGCTAGGCTAGCACCTCCAGGTAAAGTTGTCGTCGTTGAAGAGGGCTCCATCTGCCACCAAGTCCTAGGAGTAGAGCCTGGAGAGTACAAGCTTTGGCTTGGAGCTGACGACCAGGGTAGGGATCTTCTCAGCAGGCTCCTCTATGGAGCCCGGACGAGCCTCGTGGTAGCGATTCTTGTAATGGCTGTAGGTCCCTGGATAGGGATAGCTTTGGGGTTGATAGCGGGCTATAAGGGTGGGGTTATAGATGAGGTTATCATGAGGATCGTAGACGTGTTCCTGGCGTTTCCAGGGCTAGTCTTGGCTATCGCTCTCTCTGCAGTGTTGCCTGAAAGAGTTCAAGCCTTCCTAGAAGCTAACCCTGCGGCGACCTCAATAGCTCTAGACCTCTTCGCAGTGAAGGAGCAACATGTAGGCCCCCTTGCAAGGCTACTAACTGTAGTTATAGCTCTCTGGATCGTGTGGTGGCCGGGCTATGCAAGGCTAGTTAGGGGCATGGTACTCTCTGCCAGGGAGAATACTTATGTGGAGGCTGCTAGGGCCCTCGGTATACCTACAGGGAGGATACTGAGAGCCCACATACTACCTAACATACTAGGACCCCTCCTAGTCTACCTAACCCTAGACTTCGGAGCCGTGATACTCGTTGCCGCAGGACTAAGCTTCCTGGGGCTCGGAGCCGTACCTCCCCTAGCCGACTGGGGTAGGATTATATATGACGGTTCCCAATACTTCCCCAACGCCCTCTGGCTTATAGTATTCCCCGGCTTGAGCATAATGCTCACGGTCCTAGGGTTCAACCTGCTAGGCGACGCTATGAGGGACATTCTAGACCCGAAGACTAGGAGGAGGATCGAGTTCAAGGTTAAGGGGAGGTGAAGCGTAATGGTTGTTCCCGAGGGCTGCGACCCTATAATAGAGGTTAGAGACCTCAAGGTGAACTTCTACACCTACGCCGGAGTGGTTAAGGCTATAGACGGAGTAACCTTCACGATATGTAGGGGGGAGACTTACTGTCTAGTAGGCGAGACAGGCTGTGGTAAGAGCGTTACGAGCAAGGCGTTGACAAGGCTTATCCAGCCTCCAGGCAGGATCGAGGGCGGCGAGATCTATTATTACCCGGAGCCCGGCAAGCGAGTTGACATACTGAAGCTCAGCGAGAAAGAGTTGAGAAGGATCAGGGGAAGTGAGATAACATATGTGTACCAAGACCCCTCCGCAGCCCTCGACCCCCTATATACCATAGGCTACCAGGTAGCCGAGACTATGAAGGCTCACGGCCTGGTATCAAGGATTAAAGAAGGCGTTAGGAGAGCAGTAGACATACTTAGGACCGTTGCCATGCCTGATCCTGAGGTGAGGGTTAGGTCCTACCCCCATGAGCTCAGCGGCGGAATGAAGCAGAGAAGCGTCATTGGAATGGCTATAGCTAACAGGCCTAAACTCCTCATAGCGGACGAGCCCACCACAGCCCTAGACGTAACTATACAAGCCCAGATCATGGACCTACTCCTAGAGCTTAAGAGAAAGACCGGGATGACACTGCTACTCATAACCCACAACCTGGGCCTAGTGGCGGAGTACTGCGACAGGGCGGCCGTCATGTATGCTGGGAGGATAGTAGAGGAGGCTCCCGTAAGAGAGCTATTCAAGAACCCCCTACACCCCTACACCCAGGCCCTGCTAAAGGCAGTCCCTAACCCCCTGGCTAGGATGGATAAGCTAGAGTCGATCCCGGGGAGCGTGCCCGACCTTATAAGGCCTCCCAGGGGTTGCCGCTTCCACCCTCGATGCCCTCTCAGGATGGATGTGTGCTCTAGAGAGAGGCCTCCGGAGGTCCTACGGGGTAGGGGTCATAGGGTGGCTTGTTGGCTGTATACAGATGAGGGGGGTGTGGCTGGTGGTTGAGGCTCTAGCCCTCGACCCTAGAAGGCTGATTAGGGGGGAGGAGCCCCTAGTCTATACTATAGACCTAAAGAAGTACTTCCCCGTGAAGGGCCTGATTTTCACTAAAGGCTATGTTAAGGCTGTTGACGGGGTCACCATAGCCGTTCCCCGAGGGAAGACCCTAGGTCTTGTGGGAGAGTCTGGCAGCGGGAAGACCACGCTGGGTAGGGTTATACTGAGGCTTGAGGAGCCCACCTCAGGCAAGATATTCTTCGACGGGAGGGACGTGTTAAAGTTTAAGGGTGAGGAGCTAAGGAGGTTCCGTAGGAGGGCACAGATAATATTCCAGGACCCCTACGGGAGCTTAAACCCCAGGATGACAGTGTTCGACCTTATAATGGAGCCTGTAAGGGTCCATAAGATACGTGTGGGAGATCCTCAGGAATTCGTTGCCAGGCTCTTAGAGAAGGTTGGGTTGAACGAGACTCACATGTTCCGGTACCCTCACGAGTTTAGTGGGGGGCAGAGGCAGAGGATAGCTATTGCTAGGGTTCTAGCGTTGAACCCAGAGTTCATAGTGTTGGACGAGCCTACTAGCGCCTTAGACGTTAGCGTGCAAGCCCAGATCCTAAACCTGCTTAAGGACCTGCAGAGGGAAAGGGGTTTGACATACCTCTTCATAAGCCACGACCTGGGAGTTGTAAGGTATATGAGCGACTACATAGCAGTAATGTACCTGGGCAAGATCGTCGAGATGGGTCCTGCAGAGGAGGTCTTCGAGAAGCCCCTACACCCCTACACCCAGGCACTCCTATCAGCAATACCAGTACCAGACCCCGAAGTCGCCTCAAGGAGAAAGAGGATGAGGCTGCAGGGAGAGCCTCCCAGCCCACTAAACCCGCCTAGGGGCTGCAGATTCAGAACCAGATGCCCCCTGGCATTCAGCAAGTGCACAGAGGAGCCCCCGCTGGAGGAAGTTGAGCGTAACCATTGGGTCGCGTGCTGGGCTGTTTCCGGGTCTTAACCCCCCTAGACGTGTATGCCAGGCCCTCGAGCCTTCTCCACACTCTCTTCCTCGCAGGGAGCTGGGACCACCACCACGCTCTCCCGGGGATTGTGAGTCTTTATCACAACAGCTAAGACCCCGTCAGGATCCACCCTATACAGACCTACCTTTACGCCCTCGGCTGAGAGGAGAGCTGAGTACACTCTGAGAAGGTCCTTAGGCGCCCTAGCCCCTTCAGCCTCAACGTGGTCCTCGCTAACTGCTATGCTACCCCCAACCTCCTTTAACCCCTCAAACTCACCCTCAATCACTGCCACTGCAAGGCACCCAGCTATTACGGCTGGGACACTCTTTCCCCCGACTTCCAGAAGTCCCGGAGCTATCGGGAGGTAGTGACACTCGAAGTGGCCCGTCTCGGGGTCTATGGCTGGGTGTATGGAGGCTATTGCTTCGAAGACCGCCGGCGGTATGTACTGGCTCTTAGAGACCCTTAGAGCCTCTCCAGTCACAGCCGCATCACCAACGATAAGAAGGCCCTTCAGGGAGCTTGACTTGCAGGTTGATTAACCTTTTGCCCAGGTCTTACCTGATCTAGTCAGGACCTCCAGCTAGCATCAAAGCTAAGACCCACCATTACTTTCACATTACCTTTCCATGTCAAGGGGCCCTCTCTGCAGCCTGGAAGTTAGCTGCTCAGCCCGGGCCACGTCCTTACAGTTGGGCTTCTAGTAGTGGAATGGCTATTGCTAGGTTTGCTATTATCGTTAACCCCCCGGTTAACGACCCTTTTCTAAGCAAGTATAGGTGCGCTACGGGCGCCCGTCGAGGCCCACCAGCCAGAGGATTAGCGCTGCCGCCTTGAGCTACGCCAGGCTGATCATGAAGGATTTCCTGAGGTCCTTCGACCGCCAGTAGGTTAACATGAATACGAGGATTGACATTAAGAGGACCACAGCCACGCCCCTCAGTAGCAGGCCTAGGTTGTGACATCACGCCGCCCAGGGCTCCAGCGCTACTATCGTGGCGGCCCGGTCTCCGCAGAGTTCAACTCTCTTAAGTGACCGTAAACAAGTCAACATTTTATTGTCTTTTTAAGCTATTTATGTTTTGTGTCGTCTGGCGGGAAGGAAAGCTGAGGGGGCTAATTCATGTGAGAGCTGAGCGCCTTACAATCCTAGTCCTGCGCCCTCGTCATAGGTCCTCCGTTGCTGCCTGCTACTTCGTCTAGCTCCACACCTACGGGGCTTTCCTCGCTTAGACCGTAGTAGTGTTTGGCCATCTTCCTGGCTATGTCTTTGAGGCTCGTCATGAGCTTATGCTCTCTGACGCCGATCTCTGTTGCAGCGTCTTCCCAGGTCCTACCCTGGAGCACCTTAGCTATGAGTATCCTCTCTTCCATGCTACTTAGCCTGGGCCTCTCGCTGGGGGGCTGTGTGAAGTAGGTTATGGCTAGCTCTCTTATCACGTCTACAGCAGCCTCGTACGTCATCGGCCCCCAGTTGTATACCCAGAGCCTGTCAACCTGTATCCTAGAGAGCCTGGGGGCTCCCTTAGAGTCCACCCCCTCGGGTTCCTGGCGGAGGAGCATCCATGCCACCTCTACCTCCAGGTCGTCATAAATCTCGTGTAGGCTGTTTAGTAGCTTTAGCTTGAACTCCCTTAAGGCGGCCTCTATGGAGAGCCTAGCCCTCTCGTTTAAGGGCTTCATTACGAGTGTAGTGTACTCCCCGCTCACAGGGTTCCTGTCGGGGCTTAGGTGTAGGGCCTTGAACCCGTTCTTAATCCAGAACCGTAGGAGCTGCTCGTTAACCCCGAAGCCGCTACCCAGCCAGTCGTACCCCCTCTCCCTGCTCTCCTCCTCAAGGAACCCTATCAGCCTACTACCGATCCCTCTCCCTTGGACCTCTGGGTGTGTGGCTATCCTCACGATCCTCCATCCCCTCATCCTCCCGAATTCCTTTATCCTAGCGTGCTTCAACATCCTGTCAGGGATTATGTTGCCCGCAATCTTCTCCCCCCGAAGGAGCCTGTCTATCCACTCCTCGTCAAGACCCCCCTCCTCAGCCACCTGAGCCGCAGCAACAATCTTACCCCCTGTGGAGGTCCTCACCGCCCTAATGCTATGGTGTGGGGCGTCCGCTAGCATCCCCAGGTCGTCGGGCTCGTTCCTGTAGTGTGCTAACACGTATATGCCGAATAGCTGGCGTAGGACCTTCTCACCCTCGGAGCTGAAGAGCCACTCGGGCTCTAGCCTAAGGTACTCCAGCCTACCCTCCTCAATGTCTCTCAGGTCCTCCTCGCCTAGCTCTGCTGGCTCGGCGTCTAGGAGCAGTGCGTCGTAGAGCCACCTTTCCACAGGGTCTCCAGGCGCGTATCTTATCGGCTCCTCCATCCTATACTCTCTCAGCAGCGTGTCCTCATCCTTCTTAAGTGCTGAGAGGAACCTGACGTTGAAGCCCCTGCCAGCTCCCTCGTAGCCGTGTATGGTTGCCGAGAAGACCAGCCTTCGATGCGCCCTCCATATCCTGTGTAGCATGGGCACGTGTATGCCGCTAGCCTCGTCCACAGCCACTATGTCACCCTGCATCCTGGGTATTACTGCGGGCTCCCAGTACTCCAGGCTAAACTTCCTCCCCTGGATCTCGATTACGTAGCCGCCCCTCCTCCGGGGCTCAGGGTCTAGGCCTAGGACCTCCGCCGTCTTCAGGGCGAGGTTCATAAGGCTTTGAACGTTGCTAGGGTTTGGAGCTGTGACTAGTATCCTAACCCTGTGCTTGACCTTAGCCAGCTCGCTGGCAAGCGCTACCAGGCCTATGCCGAGTGCACAGCTCTTCCCCCTACCCCTATCGGCAGTCACAACTATAACCTTCTTCTTACCCCTCCCGGGCTTCTCGTATAGCCACTCAAGGGCCCTCACAACCTCTACCTGGTCTTGGGTTAGTGCTAGCTTGTAGACCTCCTCAGGGAAGAGGGCCTTCTTGGGGATCTTAGGCTTCCTCCTCTCATACCTACCCTCCTCTGGGGCTTCACCGCTCACCAGCCTCTTAGAGTCTAGGTCGTATACTATGATTGCCTTGTTGTGCTCCACTAGCTTCCTCTTAAACCAGGATATGAATATGTGCCTTGGCTCCTCGTAGCCTGGAACTAGAAGGTTCTTCTTGAATATAGTCACCACCTTATCCCAGGACTCCCAGGGGGGTGTCTGGAGCACTATCAACCCCCCGCCCTCGACAATCTCCACAAGCCTCCCCACATCGTTAGGCTTGAGATCGTTAGTCAGGTCTAGGACTAGCGCTTGGAACGTTGTGCCCAGGTACCTATCGCTATCCTCATACCTTGCTGTTGTCTGCGAGAGCAGCCCTCCCTTCTCCTTCACAGCCCTCTTAACGATCTCCTTCCTAAGCCTCGCATCGTCGAATTCGTCGTGAAACACGTATAGCAGCTCCAGTGGCCTCCTCTCAGCAACCCTCCTATAAGTCTTCTCGAAGTATAGGAGGGCCCTTGCAGTCGCCGCACCAACCCTCCTAGGGTCTCCACCGCTGAGTACTAGTAGGGTTCTCCACCTCCTAGGTATGGTAGCCTTAAGGGACTTGCCCAGAAGCCTTAGAAGCCTGGCAACATCACTACCAGCAACCCTCTGAAGGTCCCTGACGACCTCCAAAGCCTCCCTCTCGATCTCCTCGCGGCTCCTCACGGATCACTCACCGCCGCCCCGCCGCTCGCGGCGGGCTAGGTCACGGCGGGCCCAGCCAGAATACACGATTAACCTTGTTAAGGGTTAAATAGGGATCCGGGCCGCTTAGAAGCCCTGCGTCCGACCATGTCATTCCTGGGGGTGTCTGGGCTACTGTGAAGGTCCTATACTCTCCCCTGGTGAAGCTCCACGTGCCACCCCGGGGGTCTGGTCACGCTGAAGAGCCGAGGAGAGTTGATAAAATGCTCAAAGTCTTGAAGAGCCTAGGCAACGGCTTCGAGCTTGTAGACCCTGGGCCTGGGAGGCTCGAGTTCTTCGGGAAGGTCCATGATAGCATGTACCTTGAGGAGTTGAAGAGTGAGTGCGAGTCCGCCCTTGACTCCTACTTCATAGACAGCGACACCTACATAAGCCCCGGCACCCTTTATGCCTTAGAGGCTCTAGCAGGCTACGGTAGATTCATTATAGAGGAGTTGGCGGGTGGTGGAGGACCTATACTGGCTGTCTCTAGGCCGCCAGGCCATAATGCCGGCGTGGCTGGTCCGGGGCTTGGTGCCCCTAGCCTCGCGGGCTCCCTGGTTAACCTTGCAGCCGCTGTGGCTGCAAGCCTAGCTGAAAGAGGGTTTAGAGTACTCATAGTAGACGTGGGCCTCAGCCACGGTAACGGTACCCAGGAAATCATACAGGCTCTAGGCCTTGAGGGGGTGTACATGGTTGACGTTCACCAGGACTGGAGGGTTACGCCTCCTTGGACCGGGGAGCCTGGGTATACTGGTGACGGGAGGGCCGTGAACATAAACCTCCCAAGGGGCTCGGGGGACGACATCTTCATGGCCGTAGCAGACTCCATAGAGGAGCTAGCTAGAGGGCTGAAGCCCGACGCCACTATAGTAAGCATAGGCTTCGACCTATACAGGAAAGACACGCCCTTCACATACACTAACATAACCGAAGCAACGTACCACAGGGTAGGCTCAATGATAGCCGGGCTAAAAGCCGCAGTAATCCTGGAAGGCGGCTACCGAGAGGGCCTAGAGAAGGGCTCGAGGGCAATGCTAGAGGCAATATTAAACCCAGAAGCAAAACCTCCGGAACCCGCAAGAAGCGGCGAGAAGGCTTGGAGGGAGTTCGAGGAGCTACATAAGGACCTAATAGAGAGTTAATTTCAATTCGATTGGATGAACCCTGTGTACACGTTGACTTAACACACAAGCTAAAATCCCACGACTCACAAGGCCATATTACCTAAAAGCCATAACTTGCATGACAGTTGCAGGACGACCCCCCAAGGCTGAAACCAGCAACTGGAGTAGAGCGGATTGAGATGATGGGAAAATTCAGCGGACCATGAAGAGGAAGATACAAAATCCATAAAATAGGATTGAAAGATTGTCGAAGGGTTAAGATGAGGAGGAGCCTCTAGCCGTTGCCCCGTACCGCATCGCCCTGTGGGGCTCGGTGCCGGGGCTGGGCCCCCGTAGACTCTGTCATCGGCTTCTCCAAATTGCTTGTGGCTCTCAGCCGGCTTTTAACCTCTTCTCCGCCTCCCTCAGGACTTCTAGGAACCTGTCAACCTCTTCTGGAGTGTTGTAGAAGTGCGGTGACACCCTTATCCTGCCGGGCCTGGGGCTCACTATTATGTCGTGGGCGTAGAGTGCCTTGGCTACCTCGTAGGGCCTGGTGTGGCGGAAGGTGACTATTGCTGCCTTCGAATCTCTCGGCGTTATGAGGGTGTAGCCCTGAGCCTCTAGCCCGTCCATAAGCCTCTCCACCAGCCTTGAGGTGTGACTACTATACCTCTCGGGGGCTCTGTAGCGGTGTATTAGCTTGAGGGCTGCTAGGGTCCCCTCGAAGGCTATGGCGGGCCATGTACCCCACTCTAGGACCTTAGCGTCGCGGGCTGGCTTCAGCTCCCTCACGTTGAAGGGCCTCTCGAACAGGGGCTCGCCCCTCCACATCCTCTCTATAACGCTATCCTCCACAGCCATCCACCCTGAGAGCATTGGGTCTAGCTCGTCTAGGAGCCTCTTAGAGACGTACACGAAGCCCGCGCCGTGGGGGCCCATAAGCCACTTATAGCTGCCGCATAGCAGGGCGTCGACCCCGAGCCTCTTAACGTCGACTGGGATCACCCCTACAGCGTGGAAGGCGTCAGTCACAAGTATAGCCCCGTGACTATGGGCTATCTCAGCCAGGGCCTTCAGGTCCTCCAGCTTCCCCGTGATCCACGACACCATGTCAACCACTACCAGCACGGTCTCGTCGTCTATAGCCCTCTCCCAATCACCAATACCGGGGCCCGGCTCGGGGGAGTCTAGGATCACGACCTCCTTGAGAAGCCCCCTACTCCTAAGGCCGTGTAGGCTGTAGTAGGTAGTTGGGAAGTTGTATGGGGCGGCGACGGCCTTACCCCTCCCGTCAAGCCTTAGCGAGGAGAGGAGGGCGTTGTAGCCATAAGTGACACCCGGCACGGCGGCAACCTCCTCAAGCCTAGCCCCTATGAGACCTGCGAATAGCCTGCGGGCCTCAACTATATGCTCCAGAGCCTCATCCCAAGGCTCACCCCTCTCAGCCCAAAGCCTCGCGAAACCCTCAATAGCCTCCAGCACGGGCTTGCTCAGAGGCCCAGCCCCGGCATTGTCAAAATACACCTTCTCCCTAGTGATCGGGATGAGCCCCCTAACCTCCCTAAGCCACGAAGCCAACAAATGCCACCCCAAACCCTCACGCGGGGGAGCCTATGAGTTCATGTAGGCGTCAAGACGTAATATAGCACGTCACAGGCTCCCTTCCATGCAGGCTCCCGGCAACCCGTGAAAAGTTTAGGCATCTAGCCCAACATCCTACACGGCCCTAGCACCACATAGATCACGCAATGGGGAGACTATACCCTTAACCCCACCGAACCTAAGCATTAACACTTATAAGCAAGCATATACTAGTTATTACGCGATTGAAAGTGAGAATGTGCATCCTTTCGCTTACCTTTGATCTGAGTTTTTCCCCTTCATTATAGTTTTAGCCCCGTATGCCCTAGCCTCCGACCCCTACCCTCCCAGCAGGTGATAGAGTCAGACCCCTTGTTGGCGGCTATCAGGTCGAGATGTGGAAGGAGATTAGGTTCTGGTTCGACAAGAAAAAGACGTGTACACTAGGGTTCCCGGTTTATAGGGAGAGCGACGGCTCTTACGGCGTAATAACCGCGGGACACTGTAACGACTGGGATGATGAGGGCTTCCTCTATAAGTGGGTTATGTATCAGCCCGTAAAGGACGATAACAATAGGATAGGCGAGGTAGAGGCTACAGCGTGCTTCGCCGACGCAACCCTGGTCCTCTACAATGACGCGTATCCGGGAGTACTACATATATATAATGATAATAGTTATGAAATACTAGAAGTGACAGATTTGATTGCATGGGATGACGTGCCGAACTACATTGGCTTAGAGTTCTACAAAACTGGCAGAACAACCGGCACTACTAACGGCTCTCTAATAGGCTGGGAGACAAAGCTCAAAATATCAGGGTGTTATATATATAAAATAATGTATTTTACATATAATAGTGCTGAAGGTGATAGCGGATCGCCCGTTTATAAAAAAGTAGGTGAACATGCTATCTTAATTGGATATCATTATGGTAGGAAGGGTAGTTATAGGGTAGCTTTAAACGTCGATGCTTTATGGGACGCGTTTGCGGTGAGGCCATATGTATGCGATTGGTGTTAGATACATAATTATAATTGCTATTCTATTCCTAATATTCTCGCTTCTAGCTCTAGCTACTTCCACGCCATCCGGAGCTGTAGAGGTGGATGTTGTAGGCGAGGCGGGTCCCTTCGACGTTTACAGAGTCGGCGATGACGTTTTCTACGCCGCCATTGACTCTAGCAACTTTGACTATATCTATGATGTGAGGCTCTACGTTGTTAGGTATTATAGCGTGGATGACATGGCCTTCCGCTTTGCACTCATACCGTTCCTTTGGTCGCTGATAGGTGAGGAGGCTGGCTTAGGCCCTATAGAGATGTCTGACGTTGATATCGTCTATCCTAGGCCTGGCGTGGAGGCGAATGAGCTTGTAGATGAACTTCGGTCTAAGGGCGTTGAAGCTGTGGCTGCCAGGGTTCTAGCTATTAGAGACTCTAGGGTCTTCTGGGTTGAGGTTGTTGTTCCGAGTGGGGTAGATGTGAATGGGGTCTTAGCTAGGAGCGGCTTGATCAAGGAGACTGCCGGGAAATATGTTGGCGATGTCGATATTAACTTCGTGATCGTTATAGAGGGGTTATGGCCTAGCGGCATGGAGTTTAAGGATTTAGCGAGGCTTGGCGAGGACGTTTTAGACGTTCTCGCATCTCGGGACCTGCCTTTACGTGGCGTGGGCGGTGCATACGGATTGCCACTAGTATTCAGCGTCGATGGTGTGGCCCTGGAAGAGAGGGGATTGGCGGAAGAGGAAGTCTTAAAGGCTATTGAAGAGACTCTCCCAAGCAACCTTAAAGCCGTAGTGGAAATCCACTACTATAAGGAGTCGTTCCTCCCCGACGTTGAAGGAGAAGAAAGTGACGGTCTATTGAGGCTAGTGCCGTTTAATAGTGATGTCGTGATACTATCAGCACTAGTTATTGCCCTCTTAGGAGCTTTCACGGGAGCCTTCTATCTATATAAAGCCGGCCGCGTTAACCTGATTTCCAAAGCGGTTTTCATAGGGTCTACCATATAACATTATTGCGTTCAATGACCTTATAATATATAATGGTGTGGTTCGGTGGAACTGAAATGAGGGTTTTAGGCCTCATCCTAACGCTTCAGCTCGCCTTACTAGCCTTAACTAGCGTTGCGATGGCCTATCAGGGCTTGGAGTACGTGGGGTCGTCGGGCTACCTGAGGGTCTATAGGGCCGGGGATGACGTCTACTATGCTGTGGTCGATGAGAGCTTCTTCACTGGGCTTGACGGGTTCCTGTTGAAAAGGTATGGGAGCGAGGATTCATGGGCGTCTGTTAGGTGCTCTTCGGCTCCCTGGAGGCTTGTTCTCCTAGAGGAGGCCGGGTTCGAGGCGGGAGGGTGTGGTGATGTGAGCGTTAGGGGTGTTTTGGGGCCTGAGGGTGAGGTTGAGCTTAGTAGGAGTGTTGAGGGGCTTCTCAGGGAGGCTGGTGTGAGCTATGCATGGGCGACCCTGAAGCTGCATCCTGAGACGGGCCTAGTCATACTGGCTATTTACACGCCTAGGGGTGAGGGTGCTGAGGCTCTGAGTTTAGCCGGCGAGGCTAGGAGGGTTGCCGAGGGTATAGCTGGCGTCAGGGTTGACGCAGTCATAGTAGTCGAGACGCTGTGGCCGCCTGCCGCCAGCCGTGACGAAGCCGAGGCGCCATTTAGAAAGCTCCTAGAGGCTATTGAGGAGCCCTGGAGGCTGTGGAGGGAGTCTGAAGGCCGCCAAGGCGGCCCTGCAGCCGCAATTAGGAGTGTGACTACAGACCCGGTACTCTACCTTACCGTGGACGTTGAGGCGCCCCGGATGGAGAGGCTTGGCGTCACCCTGGAGGACCTGCTATCGTGGCTTAAGGGCGCTGTAGGACCTGGTGTAACCGTTGTAGTTGAGGTTCACGAATACGAGCCCGACATAGGCCCTGGGCCTAGTGGGGATGGAGGTCCTACGTGGACGCTAGTGGCGGCGGGTATAGCCCTAGCGACACTGGCTGTGTTAGCATCAGTAGCCGCCCTCAAGGCCTTCAGGGCGAGGGTCTAAGGTTGCGTTCTCTACTATAAAACATGGCTCTTCAGGCCCTCGTTACAGCCCCCTCGTCGGCCTGCGATACTAGTGCCCGGTACTTCGCTAGCAGACCTCCCACGGGCTTCTCTACGGGCCTCCACCTAGCCCTCCTTTCTTCGAGTTCACTAGAATCTACCTCCAGCTCTATCTTACCCCTCTCTCCGTCGACCAGTATCGTGTCTCCGGCCTCCACCAGGGCTATGGGGCCTCCAACATAGGCCTCCGGGGAGACGTGGCCCACCATTATCCCCCTGGTGGCTCCGCTGAATCTACCGTCCGTAACTAGCGCTACAGTCTCTCCCAGGCCCGCCCCTACTATGGCTGCAGTCACCTTGAGCATCTCTGGCATACCCGGGGCTCCCTTGGGTCCCATGTAGCGTATAACAACCACCTCCCCATCCCTTACCGAGCCCTCGGCCACTGCCTTGTACGCCTCTTCCTCGCTGTCGAATACCCTCGCCTCCCCCCGGAAGTAGGTCCTACCTGCCGCCCCAACCTTCATCACAGCGCCCCTCGGGGCTAGGCTCCCCTTGAGGATCCTAACCCCCGACGTGGGCTTGTAGGGCTTGTCGAAGTCATACACCACCCCCTCGACCCTAGGCTTGGGGCTCCACTTCTTAAGGAGGGAGCCTATCTCCTCGCCCTCTACAGTCAAGGCTTCAGGCCTCAGCAGCCCCCTGTCTAGGAGCTTCCTTAGTACCACAGGCGCCCCGCCGGCGGCGTGTAGGTCTACCATAGTGTATGGGCCTGCTGGCTTTAGGGCTGCTATCACCGGCGTCTTCCTGGAGGCCTCGTCTATGTCTTCTAGGGTGAACTTGACCCCGGCTTCCCTGGCTATGGCTAGGAGGTGGAGGACCGCATTGGTGGAGCCTGATGTTGCGGCGAGGGTTACGGCTGCGTTGTAGAAGGCGTCCCAGGTGAGCACCCTCCTAGGCGTTATCCCGGCCTCTATAACCCTCGCAAGCAGCCCTCCGGCCCTCCTAGCCTCCCTAGCCCTCTCGGAGGAGACTGCTGGCGGGGTGGAGCTGCCTAGTGGCGCGAGGCCCAGGGCTTCAGAGAGTATCGCCATAGTGTTGGCAGTGAATAGGCCCTGGCAGGTGCCTACGGTGGGCATAGCATTAAGCTCTACAAGCCTTAGCCTCTCAAGCCCTATCCTACCCCTCCTATAAGCTCCTACGGCCTCAAACGGTTCTTGGACCGTGACCCTAGAGCTCTCCAGCATCCCTGGCTCGGCTGAGCCCGCGTAGAGGTATACGCTAGGGAGATCTAGCCGGGCCATAGCCATCATTATCCCCGGCTGAGTCTTATCACAACCACCAATACCCACCCAAGCGTCGAAGCCATGACTAGCAACCTGAGCCTCTATAGTATCAGCTATTAGGTCGCGGCTCACCAGGCTATACCTCATCCCCGGCGTACCCATATTTATCCCGTCGTTAACTACAAGCGTAGGCACTGTGAGGGCCGAGAGCCCCGAAGAGCGGGCCCCCTCCTTGACTAGCTGGGCAAGCTCTAGGGTGTTGTAGTTGCACGGGCCCGCCTCACTCCACGAAGCCACCACCGCCGCTAGGGGGCGCTTGAAGTCTTCGTCGGTGAAGCCTATAGCCCTAAGGTAGACTCTGTGGGGTGCATTGTCGGGGCCCTCATACCACTCCCTACTCCTAAGCCTAGAACCTCCCACTCTAGTGCCACCCGAGGTATTCGAGGTTAAGGAGGTATCTAATTAAGGGTTAATGGTGAGGGGGTAGTACCTACGCTGTTCCGCCACTACTAAAACTCATATCCTTGATATGAAGTAGAGTATCGTTAACCCTGCTAGGCTTGCCAAGGTTATCATGGCTAGGGGGGCTGCAACCTCCACGCCATAGCCCCTGAAGTACCAGTAGGTGTAGCTGGTTAAGGCGAGGGCGCTCTGTGCGAGGAAGAGGCCTGCTAAGACTAGCATGTACTTCCCGAGGGGGGTCCTCCCTATTCTGAGGTAATTATATATTAGTAGGAGGGCGATGGCTAGCTGCGCTGCAGTAGCTATTATAGCTAGTGCCCATACAATCTTCAATCCACACCAACCCTCTCCATAGCCTTCCTAATGGTATCCCACTTCTCGAGGGCCAAGCCTGTTAGGATGTACGGGGCTCCATATCTCTTCTCAACCCTAACTACGAGCCCGTGCTTCTCGAGAATCTCTAGGTGCCTAGTCACGGTGTGGTAGTTTAGCCCCAGCTCCCTTGCTATCTGGTGCGGGTTCATGGGCTTCTCCTTGAGTAGCCTCAGTATCCTAGCTCTACTACGCCCTCCACGACTAAGCTCGATAAGCCACCTCACTATAAGATCTACCCCGTCCACCCGACGAGACATACATTATACCCCGTGCCGGGGAAGCCTAGTATTAGGGTTAGGGCTCCAAGGAGATTAAGCTTAAACCCTGAGGCCCCCGAGGATTATCGCTTTCGATGCGCGATTCACGCGCGAATTGCGTGATAATCTGGGAAACCATGATAGAAGCCTAACTCCCTTAAACGCTGTTTGAGGTGGAAGGCTTGGGAGCTAGCTTTAAGAACCCCTACCTGATAGGAGCCTTAGTCATAGTAGCCGTCCTAGTCATAGTGGGCGCTTACCTCTACCTCGCGAGCCCAGGCTATGGGGACCAGGAAGAAGAGCCCCAAGCAGGCACACCGCAACAAGAAGCGAAAGAGGCACAGCAAACCACCGGCGAGGTGATGGAGGTTAAGGTGAGACTCTACGAGTGGGGTATAGAGCCAAGCGAGATCAGAGTGCCTCCAGGCACCACCGTGCGCTTCGTTATAGTCAATGAGGGCCGCTACACTCACGCTTTCGAGATTGAGCGTGAAGACATAGGCTTCGAGGCTTCAAGCAAAACACTAGGGCCCGGGCAAGATGATACACTCGAGGTTACCTTTGAAGAGCCTGGTACCTACGAGATCTATTGCCCCATAGGAAACCATAGGGCCTTGGGGATGGAGGGCGTGATTATAGTGGGTGAAGGTGGCGGAGGATCCGCCGGAGCTTCCGATGAAGCCAAGGACTCTACACAGCAATACGAGGGAATCTCCTACTAGCGGGACCCTTGCCTAAAGCCCAATGGAGTCCCTGACTCTCCTAATCTCACACTATAACGTTACAACGCTTTTTAATTAGCCTCAGGATAGTAAGCTAGTGGCGACGCCGACATATTCCTTAGTAGAGTTTGGTAAGCCGCCTTTAAAGCTGCTGGAGTGCCGAGAGAAAAAATTAACCCGGGGACCTGGTAAGGCCTCTCTCTGGGAGCCTGCTTAACTGTGCATATGGCAGGATGCGAAGCCGTAAAGGTGAGAGAATTATAAGGAGCGGGAGAGGCTGGTCCCCTTAAGCGGGTTAGTTGACTAGTGAGGCTCTAGCATAGTCTCCTCATCCCATAGTATGCCGCGTGATAGCAGGTCCTCCAGGAACCCGGGCTTGAGGAGCCTTCCCTTGTATCGCGGGTAGCCGAAGGGTAGCTCGACTTCTACATTACCTAGAGGTGTCTCGACCTCTATCGTAAGCCCCTCTACAACCTCTATCTCGTCGAGGTTAGCGCCGCCTGCTATCAAGGAGGCTACCTTCACGGCTCCATCAATACTCAGTTGAACAGGCCCTAGGCTTCTCCCCGCGCATACAGTATAGTACTGGGTAGCCAGAAGGTAGGTCCTACCCCTGGGCGGGTGATCGCCCATTATACCACCAACAACTATGACCTCCACAGTCGAGGCCTCCCAGGGCTCAAGCCTCCTTTCAGCCCTCAAGTCAAGAATTATGCACTTACCTCCCAGCACCTCCACGTAGTCCCAGCTCCAGGGCACTCCCCTCCTAGACAGTTCGGCCTGAAGCCTGGGATCTGCGACGTTGACGGCCCTAAAGCCTAGTCCCATAGAAGAGGCGAACCTGCAGGACTCCACTATCTCCTCTACAAGCCACCTTGAGGGCTTTTCCTCGAGGACGTGAACTGCTATCAGGGGCCGGCGGGGGGCTGTCGGGTAGAGGCCCTGGAGGTCACACCGCTCACCCCAGCCGAGACCAGGGCTCACAGCGGTCCCCTCCGGTCCACCCGCCTCATCCACGCCCCCGCATGGATTATGTGGTTGTGGGGGTTTAGCCTGCTAGCTGCTGCCTCGCCACCCTTATAGCTCTGTGTAGCGTCTCCAAGGCTTTCATTGCCTGGTCCTCCCTAACCACTAGTATCGTGTCAGTGTGTATCGACTCTATCTGTGTTATGTTTACCCCCTCCCTAGCCAGCAGGCCCGTGATATAGGCTATAACGCCGGGCGTGCTAATTATCTCGGGGGGGCTCACTAGTATCACGGCCGCCTGCCGCCTATACACTGAGATCACATAATCCCCAAGCTCCTCCACCAGGCTATCGGCATGGTCCTCGTCTAGTATGACTGTGAACGTTGTGAGGGCTGAGAGTAGGAGGAAGATCCGTGACTCTCCGGCTAGCCTCCTCGAGGCCTCCAAGATCCTGGGGAGAGCCTTGCTGTAGGCAGTGACAACCCCTATACCACTCCTAAGCTCCACGCTACTCTTAGCCAGAACCTCCAGCACCCTCCTCCTAGGAGCCACCCTCTCATAATCACTAGGCTCGAACCTCACCAGAGCCATCTTCACCGCGTGCTCGGATACGGGCGCTCCCACCAGCGTCTCCACCCAAGGCTTTATATGTCTTGCCATAGCCGAGTAGTTCGCCACCCTCCTCGCAAGGCATTCCCTAAAACAGGGTTCGCTCTCGAGTATCCTCCTTACGGCTTCGGCCACACTAATACCCTCCAACCCGTAACCCCCCAAACACTGCAGTTCTACTGGGAAAGTCTATGTTCTTCTATGTATATTAGTTGTGACGTTAACCCCAATACTTCTTCCTAGTACTTTGGAGGTAGTGTTATAGGTTTCGAGGCAGAGTAGAAGCCTGCTACCGTCGCAGGGCTTTCCAGGACATCAACGCTTGTTATAGACGGCATTATCATTATCCTTGCTGACGGGGGTACTTCCGAGAACACCCCTGAAGCCAGGTTCCTCGTTAGGGAACCCGGCTCTGATAGGCTTAGAGGCTTCGGGCAAGCTCTTAACTCGTCACCGCCCGCTCCAAAAGCCTCAGCGAGCTTGCCCGCTATTCTATCGCCATAGTTTGAGTCTAGGCGAGTGTAGCCTTCGAGCGACTTTAACAAGACTTTAAGGTCTAGTGGTAGAATGTAGAAGTATATAGGTTTTGATAGAGCCATTGCCCTCTTCACCTCATCGGAGACCCCCCTACTAGGCATTATAGCTAGGTGTACTTTGCCCCCATTATCGCAATAGGCTAATGCAGGCACTGATGCTATGAGTATGTCAGACTGCTCTATATACTTGTAGTCCCTAGCCTCGATCTGCTCCTCAATGGCCTCTTTGAACCTCAAAAGCGCATATTCTAAAGCGGTCCTAAAACCCTCCATTGCCTTACTTTTCCTACCCGTTCTCGATAGCAACTCCATGTAAGCGCTAAGTCCAAATCCTCTAAGCGCTATAAGAGCCCCTTTGAGAGCTTTTTCCATTGACTCCCCGTAGTCGTACTCTGCTATAGTATCCTGGGGGTAAGGCCATCTAGCCTCCATACTAGGCTCAACTAAGAGCTCTGCAGCACCGCAGCCCTCACCTTCTAGGCGTGTTGCATCTATCAAAAGCTCGTCTATTGTGGTGGGCTCGAAGAGTATCGCCCCTCCATACGTTTTTTCCAGCAAGTTCTTCACGTATGACTTGAAGCCCTCTATGACCGTTACGAGGGGGAACTTGGAGAAAGTCCTGAGGGGCGGCTTTGAGAGTGCGTTCCATCCCATCTCAGAAGCCACTAGGCACTTCAGTTCGACATAAAGCCTTCTAACCCCCCTTATAGGATGAGATATATAAGCTTTCAGGTAGGACCTACGCCCTAACACCTCTTCAAGGAGCCGCTCGAATGTGGAGGGCGTATGTTTAACCGCTATAAGATACCATCTGGAAGCTCCCATCTCTTCCGACAAGCTAGTCAATGAGAAGTCAGCGCTTCTCCAGTTAACGACGGTTTCAGGGTCTATGGTGAAACCTAGCTCTCTTCTCTCACAGTCCTTCTCCCTAGCTACGGTGCTCCTCGCAATTCTCACTATAACATCGTACCAGTCATCGGCTACGTGTATTACTCTCACGTCATCGGCTATTCTCAAGACTTCGGGTATCACGGGGTTGGGTGTTATAGAGTAGCCTGTTAGGTACGTTAAATGTATTGCTATTACGACGTCACTACAATTGTTCTGTCTAAGCTTTTCGACCATCCTCGATAGAGCCTCCCTAAACCTAGTCTTAGCCTCACCTCCCGATATGTTGAGATAGCGAATATACTGCTCCACGTCGCCACAGGGGCCCAAGACCAAATAGTCTTCAAACTTGTCCACGCACTCAGGGCCTACAAGCTTTCTAGCAATGTCTAGCACCCTCCCAAATCCTATGCCGGTAGTTCCTGTAAGCAGGATAGCCCTCCGAAAAGCGCGTGTAGAGGCCATACGACCCCCAGCCTCTAGCAATTCCTTAACATCATAGAGTACTTTCGCCCCTTATTATACCTGTCTTACTCGCCCTCCCCCTTCTCCCGAGCCGTCAGAAAAATACGAGTATGGGTGAAGACGTTGAAGATAGCCCGTATTAGAGTGCCTCCCGACTTTGAATCTGAGGCAAGCCTCCTTGCTAGGATAGCCGAGAACTACGGGTATAAGGTTGAAGTCAAAGTTGACAGGGAGGCCCGAGGGATTGTGGTCGAGCTTGACGGGCTTAGATTTGATAATCCTGATGACGCGGCAAGGCACATAGCCTGGGAGTACTTAAAGAAAGTCTTCGGCTCTAAGGGCGAGTAGACTCCTTCAAGCTTTTTTGTATTTTTGCATTTATAGCGTTGTCTTTGCCTGCAACGCAGAGTTTTAATAGTAATACCATTTAAAAATTTCGCTCACCCCCCAGTTAACTATCGAACCTTAAGCCTACGGTGTATTCTCATGGCTGAGGTTACAGAGTACGTCATAAACGTCAAACTCGCTGAGACGCTTAGCAGGGATTTCAACCTTGACGTGAGAGCCGAAAGGTCCTTAAGACGGCGAAGACCAGACCTCCTCTGCTATTATGGAGGTCTCATAATAGCCTTTGAAGTTTCTAGGAGGGAGTCGGACGCCCTTAAAGACGCTGAAAAGAGGGTCGAGGATGGGATAGCTGATGCAGCGTTGGCATTGAGGCTGAAGAGTACAATTAGAGATGCGCCTGAGCCCCAGCTAGATGAGCTAGTGAAATCGTTGAGGTTCGACGTTAAAGTTGTCATGCCTGGGGAGGCTACTGAAGGCGTTAAGAAGCTAGTGGGTAGGAGGTTAAGAAAGTATGGAGTACCCGACTCCCTCGGATGGATCAGAGATGTCGGTGTTGAAGTGTTACCTGCCATAGTCGAGTCGCTCATAGAGCTGCTAGTTAGAGAGGATTACGTGAAAGATCTTGCAGCTTATATGAAACTCGAGGTGGAGAGGTTCGCCAAGTCACTCCTAGCCCTTGACAAGAAAGGCGTGATCTACGAGCAAATACACTCTTCTCTCTATAAACTTCATAGTATCTACCCTCCCGCCACTAGCTCTAGAGAAGCGGTCCTGGCGCAGGCAGCTCTCTCAATCCTGATGGCTGCAGCTTTTTACGAGCATATGAGGGCTAGGCATAAACAGCTTAAGCCTATACTAGTACTAGCCGAAAACCTAGGATATATTAATGGGCTTAGGAGAGCCCTGAAGGATCTGAGGAGTATTGACTATAGGGAAGCCATAGAAGCCGCTATAGAAGTATTGGAGGTCCTTCCACCCCACATGGAAGAGAGGGTTAAGAACCTCGTTGAACTCGGAATCAAGATAGCAGGATCCCGAGGCCTCCTAAGACGTGACTTGGCTGGAAGAGTCTATAGGGAGGTCATTGGCAATGTAGCCTTAAGGAAGGGGCTTGCAACGTACTTCACGGAACCTCCAGCAGCCTACCTACTCTCATCGCTCGCAGTCTACGAGCTGCTAGACTTAAAGGGCGGCTACGGCGGGCTAGGGTCTGAGAGTGCTAGGAGGGTCTTAGAGAGGCTTGGAGAGCTTAAGGTAGTCGATTTCGCCTGCGGCACCGGCACCCTGCTCACAAGCGTCTATACCTCTGCCATGAGGATCGCCTCACTACTCAAACACTACTACGGCCTAGACGACCTAGACTTAGACGACCTGGGAAGAAGGATTATAGAGGACGGCATATATGGGTTCGATGTGTTAAGACACGCAACGCAGATAACTGCGATAAACCTAGCCCTCGTAGCACCTCCAGGGGTGACGCGTGAGAACGTCTTCACTGTGCCACTAGGATACATGTCAGGGAGAGGAGTATCGTTGGGCTCGCTAGAGCTGCTCAAACCCGAGGGTATAAATGTATTGAAGAAGATACTCTTTGATGAAGCCTCTAAGCCCCTAGACGGAGAGGCCAAGATGCCTCCATCATCGTACCATCTCGTCGTGATGAACCCTCCCTTCACGAGGGCTACTGGGAGGAAAGATAGTTTTGAAGGGGAGAAGGGGCTCTTCGGCTTCATAGTAGATGATGAAGCTCGCGGGATGATATTGAAGGCCTACCGGGGGGTCAGGGATAGGGTTGCCAGGGATCTTAGGGCCCTGGCAGTTAAGAGGAGGAGCATGCTTCCCCAGAGAGCTAGGAGGATCATTGAACGCGGGCCTAGGGAATACCTTAATATAGGTCATGCCGGAGAGGCTCTAATCTTCCTATACCTCGCTTACAAGTACGTAGAGCCTGGGGGAGTTATAGCCTTTGTACTCCCCAGAGCAGCCCTTTCAGGCGTTTCATGGAGTCTTGCGAGGCTACTGCTTTCCACAGAGTTCCAGGTCGACTATGTAATTGTTAGCAGCGACCCCGAGAGAGGCTATAACTTCTCTGAAGGGTCGCAGCTCAGCGAGGTCTTAGTTGTGGCCCGTAGGACCTCTCAGAGTCCTCGGTTGGAGGGTGAGGTGCTCTTCGTGAACCTTCTTAAGAAGCCTGAGAGTACCTTAGACGCTATCGTCCTAGCCGATAGGATAAGGAGTCTTAGAAACTCGCCGCATCGTTACGAGCTAATTGAGACTCCAGGCTCCAAGGCGTCTACCCTTAAGGTCGCTATTAGAGACCTCTTAGAGGCTCTAGATAATTGGGGGAGGTTTGTAGCCCTCCCTGACACCGAGCTACTCTGGGAAGTCCTTAGGCTCCAGTTTGACGGTGTATTCGACCTTGAAGGACTTAGACTCCAAGTCGAGGTAAGGGAGCTGGGGGACCTCGTAGACGGCATTGGTGTTGATAGGAGGCAGTTCCACGAGAACTTTAAGGTGGTGGATACGCCTACGCCCTATCCAGTCCTCTATGGTGGAGGGGAGGATGTTAGGAGGAGGTTGATAGTAGGTCCTAATAAACATGTATACCCGAAGAGGCGAGAGGCTGAGCAGCTTTATAGTAGGTACGCCGCTAGGCTGCTACTTCCGGATAGGATTTGGTGGGACACTACCGGGGTCGTAGCAGTCTACTCCACAAGTCCCATCCTCTCGAACATATTCTACGCTGCCAGGCTCCGGGGCGGAGTTGAGGCTGAGAAGGCCTTAGCCCTCTGGCTCAACTCCACCTGGGGGGTGCTCACAGTGCTAGTTAATAGGCAAGAAACCCGGGGGAGATGGAGTAGCCTCAAGATTGCACAGTGGAGGGTCTTGCCAGTGATAGATGTAGAGTCTCTGCCCGAAGCTGTTGTAAGCCATTTAGCTAAGGTCTTCGACGAGGTGTCATTGAGACCGTTTAGGAGGCTGAGAGACCAATATAACCCGCAGAGCCCAGATCCCCTGAGGCTTAGGGTGGACCTAGAGGTACTCAAATCCCTCAATCAAGGTTTTGGGTACGGGGAGGCTGTAGAAGGACTTAAAAGGCTCTACGCTCGGATACATACCAGCCTTACTCTATGGATGGGAGGTAAGGTTGTCAGCCTCCCAGGGTAGCTTTCCGCGGGAGGCCACATAGCCTTCGAGCCCCCCGGCTTCTAATAGCTCCTTTACTATGGGGTGTAGTGGCGGTAGCCTCTCGTAAATTCCCTTAGTCTCGTTCCCTACAATCCCTTTATCTAGGTCCACTATTATTATATCGCCGGTCTCCGTAGCAGGGGGTACGTTCTTACTTATAGCTATGTATAGCCCCACGTTCACGGCGTTTCTGTAGAAGATCCTGTGTACGCTCATAGCGACGACAGCTCCTACACCGGCCATCTTGAGAAGCCTTGCTGCATGCTCCCTACTACTCCCATACCCGAATCCCTTCCCCGCTACAATCACGTCGCCGGGCTTCACCTTCCTATAGAAATCTGGTATAATCTCGTGGAGCAGGTATGGCAGCATCTCTTCTAGCCGAGCCTTCTGGTACTTGAATTTACCACTTATTATGTGGTCCGTGCTAATCCCGTCACCAAGCCTCCAAGCTCTACCTCTAACCCTTAAAGCCATCGCCCTACACCTCCATGAGCCTTACTCCCCGGGGAAGTAAGGTCCTAGGGTCTATGATCCTTCCAGTAACAGCCGCTGCAGCCGCTGTCGCGGGGTTAGCTAGATAGACTTTAGACTCTCTGTGGCCCATCCTGCCAGGCATATTCCTGTTGCTAGTAGAGACTGCCACCTCGCCCTCGGCAAGCAGGCCTAGGTGGGCTCCTATGCAGGGGCCGCAGGTTGAGTGGGCTACTATGCAGCCAGCCGCTGCCAGGACCTCTAGCGTTCCGTCTCTTAACAGCTCCATGTAGACTCTCCTACTCGCTGGAACCGCTATACACCGGACACCGTCCCTAACCCTCCTACCCCTTAGTATCCTGGCGGCAGCGTGAAAGTCCTCCACCCTCCCATTAGTACAACTCCCAATGAAAACTTGGTCCACCTCTACACCATCAACTTCTGACACAGAAGCCACGTTATCGGGCCTAGGAGGCTTAGCCACCATAGGCTCCAGCCCAGAGACGTCTAGCACCAGCTCATCACTATACCTGGCTCTAACACCGGGAGATAAAGGTTTAACCTTCCTCCCCCTAGCCTCCATCCAAGCCCTTGCAACCTCGTCGACAGGGAAGAGGGTATATTTAGCCCCGGCCTCAACACCCATGTTAGCAATGGTTAGCCTCGAATCCATGCTAATAGCCTTGAGAGCCGGGCCCCGGATCTCTAGGCTGGAGTAAATGGCTCCGTCAGCTCCCAGCGCGCCTAGCAGAGCTAAGGCTATATCCTTACCCATAACCCAGCCTGGAGGCTCCCCCGAGAGCACTATCTTAACGGGCTCAGGAACCCTCAGCCATATCCTGCCAGAGGCCATAGCTACGGCTGCATCAGTACTGCCAAAGCCCGTTGCAAGCGCTCCAAGGGCGCCCAACGTTACAGTATGGCTATCTGCGCCCACAACGACATCACCCGGCCCGGCGAGGGCTTCCTCGGCAACTACCTGGTGGCTTATGCCAGCACCCGCGTCGTAGAGCTTTACTCCATGCTTTCTAGCGAATCTCCTCATGGCTAGGTGGGTTGTAGCTGCCGCTAGGTGAGGTGCGGGGGCTGCATGGTCTATGAAGAGAAGCACCTTTCGTCTGTCGAAGACCCTTTCTGCTCCAAGCCTCCGTAGGACCTCCAGGGCTAAAGTGAATGTACCGTCGTGTAGATATACTAGGTCTACATCAACTACTACATGCTCTCCCGGCGACGGGGGGTTACCCAGCTTCATCGAGAGCAGTGCTTCAGTTAAGGTTAATTCGTCCAACCAGCCATTCACCTCCTAACCTCGGGAAAGTACCTGCCAGCAACCTCGACAAGTAGGTCTTCGGGCACAGGACCTGCTAGGCCCAGCTCCTCGTAGGCTTTGACAAGCTCCCTATAGACGGCTTCAACCCTAGGATCCCTCTTTAACGCTAATGGCTCGACTCCTACTCTCTGTGCTATCCAAGCAGCTACCGCACTCCTACCCCCGTGAAGGGTCACGAGTATACTGGGCTTCAGACCTAGGAGCCTGGGGTCGTAGGGTAGGTAGACCCAAGGGTTCTTGAGCATGCCGTCTACGTGTATGCCAGCGGAGGTTGTATGAACATTATCTCCCACAAGCGGCTTATACCTTCCAGGGTCGTAGCCGAGGGTCTTGAATAGCTTGTAAGCCTTGGGGAGAACGGTTAAGTCTACATCTTCGATCCGACCCGTGAGAGCTACGTAGTGAAGCAGCATCACCTCCAAGGGACAATTACCAGCCCTCTCACCAACCCCGAAGAGAGTGCAGTTCGAGTACGTCGCCCCGCTGAGCCAGGCTGCCAAATGGTTAGCTACCACGAGCCCATAGTCGTCGTGACCGTGAAACTCTATCTGCTCCGGCCTGAATCCCAGGCGCCTAACAAAACCTACGAGAGCCGGAACACCTCGGGGAAGGGGTGCTTGGGGGACTGTCTCTTATACACATCTCCG
>WAKF01000017.1 GCA_015523465.1 Aeropyrum sp. | reverse complement strand
GCCTAGGCCCAGCGTGGAGAAGCCCTTCAGCCAGGGGGACCTTGTGAGGGGCTACATAGCCTCCCCCGGCTGGCACCGGGGGGAGGTCCTTGTGGTGGACCGGGGGTGGAGGAGAGTGGTAGCGGTCTACCCAGGCCCCCTACCGAGAGAGCTTGGATACGGAGCCGAGGTCCGGGTTAGGATAGTCAGGGACAAAGACAACATATACATTGGAGAGCTATACTAAGACTAGAATTAGGTTAAAATTAAAACTCCTACAACTCCTTTACAGCCTCAGCAATCACTGGGTCGAGTATAATGTACTCGTCATCCCTCTTTTCAATAAAACTCAGTTTAGATAGCATCTGCAACGTCCTAGATACCTGTGCATTCGATAAACTATGACCCACCCACACTTCCATAGCCTGCTTGATGCTCTTCCACCTATTATAGCCCAATGCGATAGCCTTGAGCGCGTAAATGTAGTATTTTGAGGGGAGTTTTTTCACCTCGCTCAAGGCCATCGCCTTAGCCTCGTTAAACGCTTCCCTAATAACCCCTGGATCGGGGTTCTTGCAGAACCTGTATCCAAAATATGTTAGCCACCCTGGTATCCCGTCAACCTTATTTACGATTTCCTCGATCACGGTTATTGGAGACTTAACGCCACATTCACTAAAGCCTTTCTCGAGGAAATCAATAGACTTCTCTCTGTCAAATCTTTCTACAATTAACTCGTCCCTGATCCTCCCATAGAGCCAACTGCTAGGATCGTTAAAGCCGAGAAAATCCCTAAGCACTCCCACCTCCGAGCCAGTAATGACAAACTTAATATGGCTCAGGTTATCGTAGCAGTATGATATTACTGCGGTAAAATCGATCCGACCCTTACCCCCCTTCAAATACCTGAGAAGCTGGGCTTCATCTACAGCAATTATGATCTTCCTACCGCTATCTCCCGCCCATTCATCCAACTTCTTAAACACCTCTACTAGCGATAACCGCCTTCTCAAGTCAAATCTAACTGAGAAGCCACTCACCTCTACTCCTTCCACCACCTTAAGGTACTCTAGGATGGAATGCCACCTCCCCCTTAATCTATTCAATTCCTCTGAAAGGACTCTATACACCAGCTCCTTCCGGAAACCTCCTTCCTCAAAGACTCTCGCATCAATGTAGATATAAGGTATGTTTGCCTCGCTGAGAAACACTTTAACCACAGAAGTCTTTCCAACTCGTCTAATGCCGAACACGACCATTAGAGGCGAGCCTCTATCAACGAATTCCTCGAGAGCCGTGAGCTCGGAGTCCCTATCATAGAGTTCTTCCCGTCTAGTCTTAGGCCTGGGATCAAAGAGCATTAGGTATCACCCCTGATACCAGGTATCAGGGGTGTACCTATAAACTTGCCCTTAAACAATTAATTACGATAAAAATGAAGTGGAATCATAAAGCTAGATTCTATGAAAACTACATTAACTTCTTACTCGTAATACTTATATATAAATCTTAATCCTAACATTAAGATCTAAATTAACTACAGCTCTGTAGGAAACACGGCACTATGCATAGGATCCAGCCTATCCCTTCCATCTAGCCGTACTCTGAGAGGGGCATATTCTCTTTGTGTCGCCGTTTATGTAGAGGTATCCGCCTCCCTTGGCTTTGAGCTTCCTTAGGATCCTCGCTGCCGCTCTCCTTGGAGTCGAGGATTGGTAGGCTTCACGCCTCCTCTGGGGTCTAGCTGGGCCTGCGTGGGCTGTTAGTGCGACTATCGTTGCGGAGGCTCCCTGACTGCATATCTCCCTGGCTATCCTCTCCAGGTCCTCTCTTAGCTCCTCAGCCCTCACGCCCGGGAACTCTATGACTGCCTCCTCCGTTCCCCTGTTCCAGTCTAGGCCGTAGATGATCACGCCACCCCGCTTCCTGGCTAGGTCCTCGACTAGGCTGCTTAGGAGGCCTGTTACGTCGTTGGGGTTGTACTCGCTTAGCCCCCTCTCCCTAACGTACTCCCCGAACCTGTCTAGGTCTATGATTACTATTGTACCCTCTACTAGGCGGGGAGTCTGTGTGAGACTAGGCCAGTCACCACCCTCCTCCCTGGCTGCCCGCCTCTTCATCCCCCTAGCCTCAAAGCATATATATGACGCTTAAAAGACTTTATAAATGCGGTTGGGATAGTATTAAAAATTAGAACGATTGCGCTGGGCTATGGAGGGGCTGTTGAGGTGACTCCGGGCGCAGAAGTTAAGACTGTAGACCTTAGTGACCTGGGCCTTCCCGAGCCCGAGGTTAGGATCGAGAACATAGTGGCTACCGTCACCCTCGAGAACGAGCTAGACTTGAACCTGATCGAGACTAAGATCAGGGATGTAGACTACAACCCGGACCAGTTCCCAGGCCTCGTTTATAGGCTCGAGCACCCTAAAGTGACAGTCCTGATATTCAAGTCGGGCAAGATGGTGATAACCGGGGCTAAGAGCGTCCAACAATTGATAAACGTTGTGAAGAGGCTCCTCAAGACCTTCGTTGAGGAGGGCATCGAGATCAGGGGCAAGCCTCAGATACAGATCCAAAATATAGTGGCCTCGGTGAACCTAAAGGCCTCGATAGACCTAGAGACCGCTGCTATGCAATTCGAGAACAGCCTATACGAACCGGAACAGTTCCCCGGGCTGATATACAGGATGGACGAGCCCAAGGTGGTGATGCTAATCTTCAGTAGCGGGAAGATGGTGATAACCGGGGCTAAGAGGGAAGAGGAAGTGTACCAAGCCATACGCAGGGTCGCGGAGAGGCTTAAAGAGGCAGACGCTATACTAGAGGTTTACGAGTGAAGCCCATGCTGGGAGGGCTAGTGATGAATATGGCCGGGATTACCGACCGCCCCCTTGAGGGGCGCGGTGTGACGAGCAGAGCTGAGCGCTGAGGCCCTCTAGGGCTAGACCGGAGGTACTATCTCCTTCAGAGGCGGGAGGGGGAAGACCCCCACAGACCTGTCGCTCACATAGGGCTTAACCTCCTCGAGGACTACCCTCTCCCTCATAATGGGAGAGAGATAGTTCTCCCTGCTAAGCCCCACAGGGTTGCCGGTCTGATAGGCCCCTGTGGCTGGGAGCACTACAACTACCTCGCCCTCCTCAACAGGTGCTACAAGGAAGACCGGGAACTTCACCCTAGCCCCTCCAACGTCGACCTGGAGTGCTGGGTGCTCGTGGCCTATGACGAGGACCTCGAACCCGCCCTCAACCATCTTATGACCATGAGCTAGAAGCACTCCACCACCCAAGTCCAAGGTCTCGACGACCTCAACACCATTCTTTTTAAGAGGCCCACTAATGAAAGTATCATGGTTACCCTTAACGAGTAGGACCTCCCTCACACCCCACGAAGAGAGAGAGTCGACCAGTCTGAGGGACTCGTTAACTTCCTGTTTGAGGAGCCTCTCATAGACATGCTTGATATCACCATCTATAACCACCTTAGAGGGCCTAACAGCCTCCAAAGCCTCCCTGAAGGCCTCGAGGGCCTTCTTAAGCTGGAGCCTCGGAAGGAAGACGCCAAGACGGGTCATGGCTTCCTCGTAGCCTAAGTGTAGGTCGGCCGCCACCAGCGTAGAGGTCTTAGCGTGGTATAGGAATGGAGTACCCTCGACTATATAAAGCCCCTTCCCTGGCAACAGCGGGAAGAGCTTACCCCCACTCACCCAGGCACCCCACACTCAACCTATACCCTCTAAAACGTAATACCCTAACCCCAGCCCGCCTCCCACACTATAATTTAATTTTATATTAAACGGTCCTGCAGACGATCATGAATGATGGGGAGGGTATTGACATCTAAGCCTGGCAGCTCGAACGAGATCCTCTCGAAGATCCGGGACGCTCTTAGGCAGGGAGGGCTGGTTATGAAGATGTTTTCGGAGCTTGTAGTCCTCTCGCAATCTCGCAACTATGATTTGAGGATAATGTGAATACACATTATAGCATGGGTTCCCGACATAGACCCGCAGAAAGGGGTATAAAATACGTGAAGGAAAAAGATAGTCTATGACCTAGAGAGGGACCAGTTAATCGAGATGAAGGACCTGCAACATTGAATGTAAGCAAAAGAGTCTTGATAAAGTTTAAGGTGCTAGTTGACACAAAGCCTCTATACACCATAATAACCTTCCAGATTAGTCCTGAAAAAAGACGTTCTATACGTGGGAGACCTCTTAAGACAACTAGAAAGAATGGGCGTGCCACTCGCATCAGCATGGCCTGTGTTCGTATACCGCGACTTCAAGAAGAGGGGAGAGACTTTAATCTCAAGTTGGAAGAGGTTAAGAACTTCCTTATGAGGGTAGAGGAGCTTAAGATAGAATTCCATAGCGTGCTAGGCGAGCTAACAGTTGGCTTTGACCTGGCAGATACCGCTGTCCTAGAGCTAGCTGATAGGGAGCCTCTCATAATACTATTCTGAGGACTATAAGCTTGTTGAGAAGGCACGGAGCATGGGCTTAACAGCATTCACTCCATACGAGTTCTTGAGCATAGCTATGGAAGACGTGTAAATAAACCGGTGAAATTCCCGTCTTAACTCTCCGCCAGTAGTAACGTTTACTATAATATTGTTAAACATACTAGTATTTTTCTAGCTCCTCTAAAATTTCGTATGACAATTCCAATATCCTATCTAATATTTTAACGTTTATCTCGACGTCCTCCTCCCTTCCTTTCCAAGGCTTGGTAAGAAGCACTACCCGTGTCGGATTTAATATATAATGATCTGCTCCAACCCTGTATAGGAAGAGAGGGTATATTGCGTAGTCAAGCCCCCGAGCTAACAAGTCTTCGAAGAACATGGATAGGCTAAAACTATCGCTATTAGGACCATCTCCACGTTTACCCTTCAAATAACTTTTAAGACCCCAATAATTAAATAGTGCAAAGAAGAGTGCGCTGATAATGCGTCTGATAAAGACTTCATCTAACTATGCTCCCCTCCTTTTATAAACTGTTTGACATAGTCTAGGAATATGCGTGGATTCAGCCTCTCAGAGCCTGAAGCGCTTCTTTGCACACCAATGCCACCTTCCCAGCCACATCAGTGAAACCCTCTTTTACGAGGCGCTTCTTAACGCTTTTTGAAAGATGCTTCCACTGATCCCACCCGCAGTTACTCACGTAAATGTTAATGAACAGTGGCTCTTTAGTTTCAGGGTCCACAGCAATGTCTAGGCCGACTACCTTGTAATGGTGGCCTGAGGCGCTTACAAGCCATATAAGTAGCGCTACGAGCTTTTTCAGGTCGATAAACCCTTTTTCACGGAGGTTCTTTAAAGCTAATATACTTTCATCTTCTAGGCTAAGATAATCTTTAGTCAAGCGTAATAAATGTTCTTCGTCGAGAACTTTCAAAGTATCATAAATGCTTTGTATCGAAACTCTATTTTCTTGTCTGCTATCCACTTCGTTCATCATACTTTTTACTGTGATTGTAGATATGATAGTTATATCGTTTTTCTCGCGGAGCGTAATATTGCCAGCTTGAGGGGTAACGGTATAGGTGCTCATCTACCTACGACCCCTCATTAAATTTATTTTAGTGTTATTCTTGAATTTTACTCCATGCCACCTTAGGTACCCATCTTACGATATACCAAGGAACTCCATGCACGGTCTTATATAATAAGTTCTTTGATACCATAATAGGTTCAATCTCTACTCTAACAAGATACGTTCCCACTTTTTTATCATTATATACTATCTCTTCATGCGCGGAAGCCTTTTCTACTATATTGACTTGAACCCAGCCCTCCTTAACGATTCTTCCAGGTTCAATTGTTGGCTTATTTTTTACCTCGTTGAGAGAGTTACTGGAAGGATAAACGGTTATACCAGTTGTAACGTTAACTTCAAATTCTACTCCAAAGGGGGAAATCACATCTTGTAACCTAACGTCGATTATAGCTACACGCAATATAATTACGCTGCCATCGTCTACTCTGACATAGCCCAATTTGGCATTCCTAAACTTTACCTTGCCAATTATATATGCGTCCACTTGTAATTCCCCCACATTATTATAAGCGTGAAAGTTCGCATATTTACTACGATGTAACTTAACCCCATATTTTATCATGTTAATAAATTAAAATCAGATCTAAAAGTTATAAGCATCTTTCCCCTCCTATAAAATCAATACAAGTATTTACATGCATCAATGATAACTTAAATTAGAAAAATATAGATGAGACTGTGGAAAGCTTAGATGATTAGGTTTCGCTTGCTTCTGCTTTTGCTAGGAAGAGTAGTGCTGGTAGTAGTATCTTGGATGCCTCTTCCATTGTTGTCACTATGTGGCCCATGTCTGGTGCTATGTGGGCTTCGAAGGTCTTGCCTTTCTCCAGCGCCTTCTCCATGAACTTCAAGACGGGCTTTAGGGGGGTTCGTGTATCGTTCTGGGGGTGTATTATGCATAGTGGGTCTTTCAGGTTATCCACGTAGTTTATGGGGCTCCTCTCCCTCCACAGCTCCCTGCGCCCCCCGAAGAGCAGCTCTATGAAGTTCCTGAAGACTGCGTCGCTCAGCTCATACATCTCCTCCCAGTCAACCACACTAGCCCCTGCAACACCAGCCTTGAAGAGGCCCGGCTTCCTCGTGAGGGCACACATTGTCATGTAGCCCCCGTAGCTGTAGCCCATTATGTATACCCTGCTCGCTAGGCCGGACTCGCGGGCCCACCTGGCAGCCGCCACTATGTCCTCTAGCTCGCCGCCGCACGGGTCACCTATGATCCTGAGCCTCCATTCCTCCCCATAGCCGGTGCTACCCCTATAGTTTGGCATTACTACGTGGAAGCCGATCGCCGCTAGGGAGGCTGCGAAGAGGTCCCAGGCGTCAGCGTCCTCGGCGAAGGGCCCTCCATGCACCAGCACTACCGTAGGTCCTGGAGTCTCCGAGACTCCGCTCTTAAGTACGAAAGTTGGCACCCTGGAGCCGTCGAAGCTTTCAACCTCCACGTAGACGCTCTCCCTGAGAGCTTCACCCAGCCATTCGGGCGTCTTGCCCGAGAGTACCACCTTATACTCGCCAGTCTCCAGGTCGGTTTCGAGCACTCTAGTGGGTGTGGTGAGGCTGTTATGGTCGAACACTAGCTTCCCCTCGATTAGGTACGCTGAGAGTACGGTGCCCCTGGGAGTGTTGACTCGGCGCCCGTCAATGAACACGGCGCTCCTACCCTTCCTCCGCGCCACCACTACCAGCTTGCCTTCCGGCGTGGAGTCTATGAAGTGGAATGCTGAAGGCTTAAACTCCTCTAGGTCTCTGTGAGGGAGGCTTAACTCCACGTCCTCCAGCGTATCCAGGTCTAGCGCTCTGATCTCGGCCCCCTCCCTCTTCTCCGCAGCGTATACAATCTTGTCCCCATGTATTACCGCGTTTGTCACGCTACCGTCCCTAGCTTCCTTAATGTTAATAGACCCCTCCTCCAGGTCTACTAGGAGGAGCTGCATGATCCCGGGCTTCTCATTACTCATATACACCCCTACAGCCCTTCTACCCTTGACGTCAGTGATTATAGGTAGTCCTGGCACGTCGGCAACCTTCCAGGCCTCATCGCCCCTCACAGCATAGACCGCCACCTCCCTCTCGGTCGAGGCGCCAAATGCTACGGTCTCCCCGTCGTCAGCGCCCCCGAGAAGCCTCATAGGCTTCAGGCTGGGGGCTAGAGGCTCCTCGACTCCAGGCTTGTCTACATCAACTTTTAACAGGATGGACTGCTCCCTACCCTTAGCCACGTCCCTCGCAAAAACCACGCGGCTAGACCCATAGGGGGCCCCAAGGTACCAGGTCACCCTACCTTTATTAAGCCTTACAAGCCCCCTCGAGCCCTTATAGTCGAACGCATAGAGGTTGATCCTCCTCTCTCTAAACGCTGGGACGAGAAGCCTACCACCCTTTAGTACCCCGCCCACAGAGAACCTCTCGAAGGAGAGTAGGTCTTCAAGAATCTCGACTATCCTAGAGTAGGACCTCGCGGCCAAGCCCCTCACCACAGGTTAAAACGTAGAGGGGCAATCCTATATCGGTTAAATAGTGAGGGTGAGCCATCGCCGACCCACCACCCTCGATAGGGTGAAGCGCTGCCATGCAGCCGGCGGCTAGCGAAATCTGGGGTTATGAGGGGCTTGAGTGGCGGGCCCGCCGGGATTTGAACCCGGGACTTCCGCGGGGGTTATGGCCAGGCCTGGGCCCCCTCAACGGGTTAAAAGCCCGCCGCTCTGCCGGGCTGAGCTACGGGCCCGCCGGGTATGATTCTATGTGGCCCCGAGGCTTTAATAGGCTACGGGCCTCAGAGGTAGTTTATTAGGGCTGCGTATAGGCTAGAGTGGGGGTTGTTCCTGTGGCGCGTACTCGTAGGGCCAAGATCCTGGAGCACGAGTATGTGCCCGAGCATAGAGTGTTGAGTATGGAGGAGGCCGTAGAGCTTCTAAGGAGGCTAGGCGTGAAGCCTTGGCAGCTACCTAAGATAAGTGTTAACGATCCCGTCGCCAAGGCTTTGAGGGCTAAGCCTGGAGATATAATCGAGATCGTTAGGAGGTCTCCTACCGGCGGCAGGGCTGTCTACTATAGGTTTGTTACAGCATATGGGAAGGCGTAGGGGGGTGTAGGTTTTGGAGGGTATAAGTGTATCAAGGCCGGTTGCCGGAGACCTCACGATAGACGACCTTTGGAGCGTGTTCCGGTCTTTCATAGAGGAGACGGGCCTGGCGAGGCAGCACTTGGACTCCTATAACAGGTTGGTGACTAAGGAGATCGCGAAGATCGTGATGAGCGTGGGGGAGATCAGGCCCCAGGCTAGGCTAATGTACTCTAGGAGGAGGGCCCGTAGGACCCTGCTGGAGGAGGAGCTTAGGCCTGATGTGAAGCTAGTCATAACTAAGGTTGAGTTCGGCGAGAAGCCGTTGGCTAAGGAGCAGATGGTGTTTAACAGGCCTGTGACTCCGATGGAGTGTAGGATCAGGGGTATCACCTATAGTATCCCCCTACTGGTGGAGGCTATACTTTACAGGAATGGGAACCCCGAGAAGAGGCAGAAGGTTAAGATAGCAGACTTCCCAGTCATGATTAGGAGCGTGCTAGACCCTATATTCAAGCTTAGCCGGGAGGAGCTCATACAGTATGGAGAAGACCCTGAAGACCCGGGCGGGTACTTCATAATCAACGGGAGCGAGAAGGTCATAGTGGCCCAGGAAGACCTCGCAGTAAACAGGATTATAGCAGGACCTGCTACCACAGCCGCCACAGCCAAGATAACCCATACTGCTAAGGTCGTATCAACGGTACTCGGCATTAGAAGGCAGATCATAGTTGATAGGATGAGCGACGGGACTATAGAGGCTAGCCTCAGCAGGCTCAGGCATAGAGTCCCAGTTGTAATCCTGCTGAGAGCCCTTGGCCTCGAGAAGGATATTGAGATAATGATGGCAGTCTCCCCTAGGCCTGAGATACAGATGGAGCTGCTACCTAGCATAGAGAAGGCGGCAGCCTTAGCCCCCACCGTGAAAGATGCCTTGAGGTACCTGGGTAACAGGCTAGCCCCTGGGCAGCCGGAGGATATTAGGATTAAGAGGGCTGAGGAGTTCCTAGACACGCAGGTCCTACCCCACCTGGGCACGAGCCCGGAGGATAGGAGGAAGAAGGCTTACTTCATTGCGGAGATGGTTAACAGGGTCATACAGCTCTACCTGGGCATGAGGGCCCCCGACGACAAGGACTTCCTAGGCAATAAGAGGCTGAGGCTCGCCGGCGACCTGATAGCTGAGCTATTCAGGGAGTCCCTGGAGGCGCTGGTAAACCACGTGGCCCAGAAGCTGGAGGAGTATATTTCGGAGAGGAAGCCCATACAGAGCCTAGGCTACATAGTCAGAAGCGACCTTATAACTGACAGGCTGAGGAGCGCCATAGCGACTGGCAACTGGGGGCAAGACAGGACTGGGATCAGCCAGCAGCTAGACAGGACTAACTGGATCAGCGTGAGGAGCCACCTTAGGAGGGTTGTCTCGCCGCTGAGCAGAGGCCAAGCACACTTCGAGGCCCGCGACCTACACGGCAGCCACTGGGGTAGGCTTTGCCCCTTCGAGACGCCCGAGGGGGTTAACTGCGGCCTCGTGAAGAATCTAGCCTTAATGGCTTACATCTCTGTGGGTGTTGATGAGGGTGAGATCGAGAAGCTCCTATACGAGAAGCTCGGTGTCGTCCCCCTCGACGAGTATGGAGATTACGAGGGCTTGATAAGAGAGGCTGTGAAGAGCGGTAGTCCCCCAGAGATAATGCTTAAGGGTAGCAAGGTATTCCTTAACGGGAGGCCTATAGGATACCATAAGGATGGAGAGGAGCTAGCTAGGGCCTTGAGGGAGATGAGGAGGAGGGGCGAACTCCCAGTAGAGAGGCCTTACGAGGTTAGCGTCTACCACCTGAAGGAGGGCGATATAGACGAGGTGTACATTAACACCGACGCAGGCAGGCTTATGAGGCCCGTGATAGTTGTGGAGAACGGTAGGCCCAAGCTTACAAGGGAGCACGTGGAGAAGCTTAGAAGGGGCGAGCTAACTTTCTGGGACCTAGTCAGGATGGGCGTTATCGAGTTCCTAGATCCCGAGGAGGAGGCTAACGCCTACATAGCCCAGCTACCCTGGGAGATCACGAGGGAGCATACACACATGGAGATATGGCCTGCCGCCATCGTAGGCGTATCAGCGGCCACGATACCCTACCTAGAGCATAACCAGAGCCCAAGGAACACTTACCAGGCTGCGATGGCTAAGCAGGCGCTAGGAGTCTATGCCCTCAACTTCAAGGTTAGGATGGATAGCCACAGCTACCTCCTCCAGTACCCCCAGAAGCCTATAGTGCAAACTAGGATGTTAGAGGCTATAGGCTACAACAGGCTCCCCGCAGGCCAGAACATGGTAGTCGCCATAATGGCTTATACAGGCTACAACATAGAGGACGCACTCGTGTTCAATAAGGGTGCGCTTGACATGGGCCTGGGGAGGGCATACTTCTTCAGGGTCTATAGTACCGTGGAGAACGAGTATCCCGGCGGAGAGAGGGACGAGATCAAGATACCGGCTCCAGGGGAGGTTACAGACTATAAGGGTGTGGATGCTTATAGGAAGCTTGCTCCCGATGGCATCGTCGAGCCTGAGATCGAGGTTGTCGGGGGCGACGTCTTGATAGCTAAGAAGAGCCCGCCAAGGTTCTTGAGCGATACTAGAGCTGCAGCAGTTGAGAGGCGGTATAAAGATACGAGTGTCACTCTGAGGCACGGCGAGAAGGGAGTAGTAGACATGGTGATTATGACCACTACTGTGGAGAGGAATAGGATGGTCAAGGTTAGAGTCAGAGACTTGAGGATACCTGAGATAGGCGATAAGTTCGCTAGTCGTCACGGCCAGAAGGGTGTCATAGGAATGATACTCCCAAGATACGATATGCCCTATACGGAGGAGGGTATAGAGCCCGAGGTCATACTAAACCCCCACGCAATACCATCGAGGATGACTGTGGGGCAGCTCCTCGAGGAGATCGCTGGGAAGCTCGGCGCCCTGGAGGCGCGGTATGTTGACGCTACGCCGTTCTTCAAGGAGCCTATAGAGGGCCTTAGGGTTAGGCTCGTCAAGTCGGGTTACCATCCCGACGCCCTAGAAGTAATGTATGATGGTAGGACTGGGAGGATGATCGAGAGGATGATAACCATCGGCATCACCTACTACCAGAGGCTCTACCACATGGTGGCTGATAAGATGCACGCCAGGGCTACGGGCAAGGTGCACCTGCTCACTAGGCAGCCCACCGAGGGTAAGGCTAGGCAGGGAGGCCTTAGGTTCGGCGAGATGGAGAGGGACTGTCTTGTGGGTCATGGGGCTGCCATGATGCTGAGGGATAGGATGCTAGAGAACAGCGATGCCTACGTGATGTACGTGTGTAACGAGTGCGGTAACATAGCATGGTATAACGCTAGGAAGGGAGTGCCGGAGTGCCCGATCCACGGCGAGGACGCAGACATTAAGGCCGTTAAGGTGCCTTACGCCTTCAAGCTACTACTCCAGGAGATAACGAGCATGATGATTAAGCCGGAGATCAAGGTTTCGAGGAAGCTGAGGCTCCTAGATAAGATAGTGATCTAGCGGCTAACTGGAACGCATAGCTTTTAACCCCTCTATTCTCCAGAAAGACTCCTTTAGGACTCCCCTAGGGGAGGTGCAAGATTGTGCCTACAACGTCGAGGGTGCCCTCCTTCAAGGAGGCAGACGTGATAGAGAAGATAGTGTTCGGGGTGCTCAACCCCAACGAGGTTAGGATGCTAGCTAAGGTCACGGTGGTTAGGGGTGAGCTTTACGAGGCCGATGGGACACCGGTCACGGGCGGACTACGGGACCCCCACTTCGGGGCTATAGAGCCTGGGGAGAGGTGCCCGGTCTGCGGCAACACCAGGGAGATGTGCCCGGGCCACTTCGGCAAGATAGAGCTTCCTAAGCCCGTCTTCATACCCCACTACACAGACTACCTCTACAAGCTCCTCCAGGCAACCTGCCGTGTCTGCGGTAGGATAACGCTACCGGAGGAGAAGATCCGGAGGTACCGCGAGATCTATAGGAGGTTGAGGGCTAAGTGGCCCCAGCTTGCTAAGGTCTTCTCGGAGAGGGTTATAGCGGAGGCCGCCCAGGCTACGAGTTGCCCTCACTGCGGTAACCCGCAGTACAAGATCATCTATGTGAAGCCCTTCCACTTCTACGAGAGGAGGGGGAGTGAAGGCGACGTCAGGCTATCTCCCGAGGACGTACTCGAGAGGGTTTCTAGGACCCAGAGTGAAATAGAGATCCTGGGGTTCCACCCTGAGAGGGCTAGGCCTGAGTGGATGATCACCAGGGTCCTCATAGTGCCACCCCTCTCTGTGAGGCCCAGCATAACCCTCGAGACGGGGCTTAGGAGCGAGGACGACCTAACTCACGCCCTAGCCGAGATCGTGAGGCAGGCTGAGAAGCTGAGGAATATAATGGTCACTAATGCCCCCCAGACTATGATAGAGGATAACGCCTATGTCCTCCAGGAACTCGTGGCCGGCTATATTGACAATGAGCTGCCAGGGGCTAGGAGGCTCACTCATAGGCGGAAGAGGCTGTTGAAGACGCTAGCCCAGAGGCTTAAGGGGAAGGAGGGTAGGCTTAGGGGTAACCTCTCAGGTAAGAGGGTGAACTTCTCTGCTCGTACCGTGATAAGCCCCGATCCCAACATTAGTATCAACGAGGTCGGCGTTCCGGTAGAGATAGCTAAGACTCTCGTAGTACCCATGAAGGTGACCCCCTATAACATAGAGGAGGCTAGGAGGTACGTGATAAACGGGCCTGATAGGTGGCCTGGCGCGGTCTACGTCTACAAGGCTAGTGAGGGTCGCAAGTACAATCTTAAATATGCTAACAGGGAGGAACTCGCTAAGAGCCTCCAGCCGGGCGATGTTGTTGAGAGACACCTTATAAACGGTGATATAGTGCTTTTCAACAGGCAGCCGAGCCTCCACAGGATGTCGATCATGGGTCACATAGTCAGGGTGATGCCTGGGAAGACTTTCAGGCTAAACCTACTAGTATGCCCGCCCTACAACGCTGATTTCGACGGCGACGAGATGAACCTCCACGTACCCCAGCTTGAGGAGGCTATGGCTGAAGCCAGGGAGCTTATGCTCGTCGAGAAGCACATACTCACACCAAGGTATGGAGGCCCGATCATAGGTGGAAGGCAGGACTACGTTAGCGGGGGTTACATACTCACTGTTAAGACCAGCTTCTACACTCGGGATGAGGTCTCACAGATCCTGGCTGCCACAGGCTACGACGGCGAGCTTCCGGAGCCCGCTGTGCTTAAGCCGGGCCCGTATTGGACTGGGAAGCAGATCGCCAGCCTATTCTTCCCTGACGACCTGATATTCAAGGGTAAGAGTAAGACTAACGCTGGAGACCTGTCTTGCCCCGACGAGTTCTGCTTCCATGACAGCTATATTGTGGTGAGGCATGGCAGGCTGCTTGAGGGGGTGCTGGATAAGAAGGCTATCGGAGCTGAGGAGCCCGGCAACATACTACACATGATAGCCTTGGAGTACGGTAGCGACGCTGCTAGGCGGCTCTTAGACTCCCTATACAGGGCCTTTATCAGGATACTTGAGCTTAGGGGCCTCACCATGTCGATCCACGACATAGACCTTCCTGAGAAGGCTAGGAGGCAGGTTGAGGATCTCATAGTGAAGTATAAGGAGAGGGTCTATGAGCTATACAGGCAGTACGAGGAGGGGAGGCTGGAGCCCATCCCCGGCAGGACCCTCGAGGAGACCCTGGAGATAAGGATCATGGATACCCTAGACGAGCTGAGGAAGGAGGTCCAAAGCATAGCAGCAAACTACCTCGATCCGTATAACGACGTCTTCATTATGGCTAGGACTGGGGCTAGGGGTAGCGAGGTTAACATCAGCCAGATGGCTGCTATGCTGGGCCAGCAGTCTGTAAGGGGTAAAAGGATTACGAGGGGCTTCAGGAACAGGCCACTACCCCACTTCAAACCCAACGATATAGAGCCTGAGGCTTGGGGGTTCATTAAGGGTAGCTTCAGGGAGGGTCTAAGCCCCGCCGAGGTCTTCTTCCACGCCGCTGCTGGTAGGGAGGGCCTCGTGGATACCGCTGTGAAGACGTCGCAGAGCGGTTATATGCAGAGGAGGCTGATAAACGCTCTCCAGGACCTCTTCGTCTACTATGATGGGACCGTGAGGGATAGCTGGGGCAACGTAGTGCAGTTCAAGTATGGAGAGGATGGGGTGGATCCGATGAGGACGTATCACGGCAAGGCCGTTGACGTTGATAGGCTTATAGAGAGGGCTAGGGCCCTTAGAGCTAAGAGCGGTAAGACTGCGTAGGGGGTGGCTCTAGGGTGGCTAGCCTTAAGAGGGAGTTGAGGGAGGCCAAGAAGGTACTGCCTCCCTCGGTCTACGAGGAGCTTGAGGCCAAGCTAGCTAAGGCTGAGGACCTGAGTGAGGAGGAGAAGGTTTGGGTTGTCAGGGAGGCCGTGAAGATTTACTTATCTGCTATGGTGCAACCCGGAGAGGCTGTGGGTACTGTTGCGGCTCAGAGCATAGGTGAGCCTGGCACCCAGATGACGCTGAGGACCTTCCACTACGCCGGTATCAGGGAGTTCGACGTTACCCTCGGGCTTCCGAGGCTGATCGAGATCGTTGATGCTAAGAGGGAGCCTAGCATACCCATAATGTACATCTACCTGAAGGATGAGTATGCTAGGGATGAGGCTAAGGCTAAGGAGGTGGCTAGGAAGATCGAGTACACTACTCTCGAGAAGGTGCTGGATAATATTGAGTGGAGCCTCGGGGATAGGAGGATAGTGCTGAGGCTTAGTGCCGAGTTCATGGAGGATAAGGGCGTGGACTTGGACCTGGTGAAGGACGCCATAAACTCTAGCAAGCTGGGTGAGGTTGTTGAGGATGAGATCCAGGAAGTGGAAGAGGACGGGCAGAAGTTCTACCTCGTGCCTGTAGTACTCTCTGAGAAGCTAATAGCGGATGAGGACCTCTATAAGACTAGCGAGATTCATAGGGCTCTGGAGAAGGTTAAGAAGCTCTATCTGAAGGGGATTAAGAAGATTAATAAGGTTATGGTTAAGGAGGTTGAGGAGGAGACCGGTGAGGGCAAGGTTAAGTGGTATTACTTGATTACTGAGGGTAGCAATCTGGAGGAGGTCTTGAAGCTCCCGGAGGTGGATCATAGGAGGACGATAAGCAATGATATACACGAGATAGCTAGGGTCCTGGGCATTGAGGCTGCGAGGGAGGCTATCATAAGGGAGATTAAGAACGTGCTTGAGAACTCCGGCCTCGACGTTGACGTCAGGCACTTGATGCTCGTAGCGGACATGATGACGTGGACGGGAGCCGTCAGGCAGATCGGCAGGATGGGAGTTGTGGGCGAGAAGCAGAGCCCCCTGGCTAGGGCTGCTTTCGAGGTGACCGTGAAGCAGCTCTACGAAGCCGCTGTTAGAGGTGAGGAGGAGACGTTCCACGGGGTTATAGAAAGTATTATAGCGGGCCTCCCACCCAGAGTAGGAACAGGCTCAGTACTGCTGAGGATTGAAGCTGCGAGGAAGAGATAGGGGGGTTGATGGGAGTGTCTGTGAGCTTTGAGAGGGCTCTGAAGGACCTCATAAAGACCGGGGTCTACTATATAGGCTCGAAACAGTCGATAAAGGCATTAAAGCTGGGTAAGGCTAAGATGGTGATAATGGCCGAGAACGCGCCTCCACAGTATAAGAGGAAGGCTCTCTACTATGCTAAGCTGGGTGGAGTACCAGTCTACGTATATAGAGGGACCAGCGTTGAGCTGGGGCTACTGGCGGGGAAGCCCTTCAGGATCTCCATGATAGCCGTTGTGGACGAGGGGTCTAGTAACATATTGAGGCTTGCAGAGGAGGAGTCTGGGAGATGAGGGGGGAGGAGAGAGACGATAGGATAACTCTAGAGGAGCTCAGATATATTTCCGTCTTCCAGGAGCTCACCGGGGTTACTGTGTACCGATGCCTAGTCGACGAGGAGTTTAACAGGCTAATATTCCTTGTAGGCAGGGGTGAGGCTGGTAGGGCTATAGGGAGGAATGGCGCTAAGGTTAGAGCCCTAAAGGAGATACTAGGTAAGGATATAGAGGTTGTAGAGTACTCGGAGGACCTTAAGGAGATGGTTAAGAACCTGTTCCCCGGCGTGAGGATCCGCTCTATACAGATATCTAAGAGAGGCGGCGGCGTCATGGTCCGGCTTAGCGTTGAGGAGGCTGACAAGGGGGTCGCTATAGGTAGGAATGGCAGGAACGTTAAACGGGCAAGGCTAGTCCTATCACGGCTATTCGGGGTCGAAAGGGTTGTTATAAGGTAGGCCTGGGAGCCTTTAAGGCCTCTAGAGGAGGTTAGGGTGGTCTGGGAGGGTATGAGCGGTGCCCGGCAAGAAAGCCCCCACAGGCCTCTTCGCAGCCAGGAAGCTTAGGAGGAAGAGGCTGAAGTTTAGGTGGAGCCAGAGGGAGTTCCGGGTTAGGATGCTAGAGCTGAAGAAGAAGTATGACCCCCTGGAGGGCGCCCCGATGGCTCGCGGGATTGTTTTGGAGAAGGTGGGTGTTGAGGCTCGGCAGCCAAACAGTGCTCTCAGAAAGTGCGTTAGAGTGCAGCTTGTCAAGAATAAGAAGGTTGTGACGGCTTTCGTGCCCAGGGACGGAGGTATACTCTATATTGACGAGCACGACGAGGTGATTATAGAGGGTATCGGGGGCCCCAGGGGTAGGTCTATGGGCGATATACCCGGCGTTAGGTATAAGGTCGTGATGGTCAATGGAGTCTCGCTCAAAGCCCTCTGGGAAGGTAAAAAGCAGAAGCCGAGAAGGTAAGGGGGAGTTGAGGTTCTCTTTCACCTTTTCCTTTGGGGCGCCAGCCTTAGTAGATAAAGAGTCCTTCCCCTCTTCATCCTGGGCCCTAAGAGCTTTACGCTTGCCCTGAGCCCACTTTTCTCGGCAAGCCTAGCTAGGATCGAGTGTGTGGGTATGTATACTCCTCCTAACACACTATCCCCTATAGTATACCAAGCCTCCCATTCAAGCGAGTCGGAGATTAGGGAGAAGTGGCTTTCCATAGCGTGGAAGTACTGGAGCATAAACTTCTTGAAACCGGGCGCTCTCGACCCGCCTATCCTCGAGGCTAAATCCCTCAACCACTGGTGCTGCGACGACTCTTTCCAGGTCCTCGCTGCAGCCTCACATGCCGGTATCTGGGCACTCCTAAGACGGCCTAGGTCCTCACTATGCCTCGCCAACCCAGACCATAGTAGTTCGAGCATGGTATGCCTAATGTAATCGATATTATTGGCGAAGGGCGGGCTAGTCACAACTCCGCATAGCCTAGTGGGTATCCAGCTAGAGCTATCAGCCTGGAAGAGGGCTACAGAGGCGCAGAAACGACGAGCCTCTAACTCGCTGATAGCCTTATTAAGGAGGCTAAAGAAGTCTAGGCGGACGTTACCAGATGCCTGCGATGCATCTTTGAATCGCGGAGCCGGGCTTCTCTTAAGCCTACTCCACCTATATGCAACTCTCACTAGCACTGCTAGGAGAAGAGGCTTCCACTCCCCCGGAGCCTCCTCTATTAGAGCCCTCAACCTCCCCAGGTCCTCTAGGACCCTAGCGTCATGGTACCTGGCTAAGCGTGGAGATGGAACTATGGGTTCAAACTCGCCTACCTCCCCCTCTACCCTCTCAGCCCAAAGCCTCACAGCTCCCCAGTCGAGAGGTAGGGTTTTCGCTCTACTCAATAGCAGGCTCCAGGGGTTTGAGTCGGCCCCAGCCGACTCTATACACTTTTCCTGGAAGTATGTAACCACGACGCCACTGCCTACGAAAGGGTCATAGACCATAGTGCATCCCGCCTCGGAGGCTGCTGAAAGGAAGTCGGAGAGAAGCGTGGGGGTGAGTCCATGCTCTGTGTAGACCCCAAGGGAGCTATGAGGCGGTATCTCCCTCCAAGGATTGACAGGCACCCCCGGCACCCTCTATAGTGTTCCCTGAATAGTGGCTTGGGAGGGGTTGAGAGAGTGTTTCTGGGGTAAGAGTCTATCCTTTCTAGCCGATCCTAACTCGCACGGCTAGACCCTGGTCTATAAGCTTGTTCATAGCTTCGGCTGTGGTGGAAAGCTTCTTCCACTGACGTGGCCTACGTGGCTCGGTAAGACCGTCTAAGTGGCCAACTACTACCATCAGCCTCCTATGCCTGCTGAGTTGAACGTTAAGGACCTGGGGCTCGTTGAAGTATATAGTCTGATATGCACCATCATCGAGGAACAGGTTGAATCCTCGAGATGACGGGTACTCCTTACCCAGGACCGCTACTATGGCGTCAGCCTCCCCTCCTATAACTGAGTGTACTGTAAGGGAGAGAGGTGGCGTCTTGATGAGGGAGCCGTACTTTGAGGCGAGAAGATATTGAATGTTTGATGCCATGTCGCTATAGGGTGAGATAGCCATAACGTCGAACCCTCCCCTAACGCCGTAGAGCTGGAGGATCAGGGAGGCCTTAGCTGAGACTCTAGCCCTAACAGCATCGTAAGTTGATATTACAGCTCTCCTCGATATTGGCGTGAACTTCCCAGTATCAAGAATTACTATAGGCGAACTCGATGTCACAGCGTTATAGAGCGCTTCGTGAACGAGCTGAGTCTCCTTATCTAGAGACTTAAGCTTGTTTAGCTCCCCTAGGACCTTCCTCCTCTCATCCTCAAATACGTACCGCATCTCTCTCAGCTTATAGGAGGAAGTGTAGAATGCCCTCAACTTTCCGTCATAGAATCCCTTGCTTATCGGCTCTTCGCTAGGATTGGGAAGCCTATAAGTAGTATCCAGGAACACGTAGTTCGAGTCTTTAAGGCCGCCTTTGTCGAGCAGCTTTATAACCTTGTTCATTAAGAGGGGGACGTCCCTCCTAAATTCTTCCGGCACAGCTATAGCCTGCTCCGGGTCGCCTAATGCTACAAGCGACCCCGGGTATCCCTCGTATCTCATTATATAGTCGGCCATAGGCAAGAAGGCTCTGAAGTAGGGCGACTTGCTAGCCTCATCGACAATCAGGTGAACCCTATCAGGCTTATCACGGAACCTCCCACTAACCCTCTGGAACTCTGTAGTGAATACCAGCTTCACTGTGCCAGGCTCGATATAGCCTTGTAGAACCTGCCGGACCATATCCTCTGTAATCCCATGTAGCCTTTCTAGGCCTTTACAGTCTCCAGGCGAGATCTTATATCCATAGACTCTAGTCATATCCAGGATGTCCCTCACGCTAAAGAGGCCCTTGGCTAGTAATGCATAGGATATCCTGGTGAAGGCTTCGACAGCCAGATGGTTTGTAGGCGCTACATAAATAACAATCTCCTTGCTAGCGATATCGTCTAGGAATCGTGATAACACCCTCTCAGCGAAGGCCTCCACAACGCTAGTCTTACCAGTACCCGGAGGACCTTGAATAGCGCCGAGAGGCACCTCTACCGATCCTTCGACGGCTCTCCTCATCAGGTTCAAAGCCCTATTCTGGCTCTCGTTAAGGTCTAAGCGCCTCCCGCGATTAGATAATAGGCCTACAACCCTCTGAAGCGCCTCGCACAACTGGATCCTAGCCATGCCTGCGCACCCCACCTAATGGCTTCATCGAGACACCGCCGAAGTAGAAGGCGAGTAGGTCCTCCGGGCTCTCCTCTTCACCCCTCAACCTCTTCTCGAGGGCTTCCCTCAGCCTGCGGGCTGTGCCTATTTCAGCCGCAGTGACGCCCAGTAGCTCGAGCTGCGTGAGGTCTATGTTAACTTCGAGGGCTACCACTCCCTTAGCTATCTCAGGCCTACGATCTACGGTCTCATGCAGCGCTTCAAGATAGACGCGCGAGGGCTTATGAGACGGGAGCACCTCGACAACCACATTGCCCTCGAACCTGTCATAGTAGACACTAGACACGGCTCCGTGAAAGCTCAGCCTGAGCAGGGGATCCTTGACGTGGCTCTCCCTAAAGAATACTGCTGCAGGCCTTCCTTCTCTCAGCGTCACTAAGACCCCATTTTCAACCTCCCACCTAGTGGGAACTCTTCTCAACACTAAGGCGCCATCCTCAATACTAGCCTCATCGAAATAATCGAGTCTAGTGCCGTCGTTGAGAACTCTCGTGTCTATATGCCCCTTAATCCACTTGCCATCTACTCCAAACTTCAGAGCCAGGCTTCTGTAAGTCCTGTAGGGTTTCAAGGCGTTCTCTCTCAAACCATATATCTTAAACCTGGCTCGCCACGACTCCCTCCATATCGAGTCCTTAACAGCCTTCAAACCCTCCTCCACAGACTTGTCTAGAAGCCCAGGCTGCAAGTCTAGTATGCTACCCCCCCTTGATAAGTAGTATTTACACACCTCCTTTACCTCCGGACTGCATGCCTGGCATATCTTAGCGGGTGGATCTCTAAGGGGATTGCCCCACCTCAGCCTAACCTCCCTTCCATCAACCTCCACCCTAGGAACTCTCCTAAAGACAATCCTCCCTGAGCCCGGAAGGCTACATAGAGACTCTGGAACACCATGCCTCCTCAACATGCCTGACACGTCGGCCAAGGTGAGGACGAGATGCTCTGCAGCTATGACTATCCTAGCTAATAGCCCGCTTAGGCTGTCATAGCTACACTTCTCTCTCTTACTAAAGCCTATGCAGAGAAGTGGGTGTCTGACTTTCACGGGATTAGCCTTGGAGGTCTTAGTGAGCCTTACAACTCCCGGTATCACTTTGGCTCCAGTTCCTTTCGGGGGCATGCCTAGTATTATTTCCCTAAGTTCTCCAAAATTAATTCCCCTGTCAGGATCGCCGTAAAGCCTTTCAGCCTCGAGGAGAGCATAGACGTATGCTTGTGCCTCGTCTACATCGCTAACAGGGGCTGACCTTGAGTCGCTGGGAGTGTAGCTTTTCCATTCTATCACGGCCGCAGTACCACCCTCAGGATATTCTACTATGACGTCGGGAACGCCCCATATGTGGAGGGTGTAGCTGAGCATGTGGTTCTCAACAAGTACGAAGGACCTACTTAAAGCTTCCTCCCACTCACCCTCATGGAGGGCTTTAAAGGCTTTTTCAATGAAGTCAAGACCGCTGTCAAGCATAGAGGCAGCGTCGTCTAAAAGGCTCTCAGTGTCGGTATGCCTGAATTCCTCGTTCTCAAAGCCTAAATCTCTCATCTCTTCAAGTGCATCAACTACGATCTTCCTCAGCCACTCGCCACGCTCAAACCCCCTCCCCACAAACTCCCTGAAGGCCCGAGGAAACGATAAGGCTAGGAGGAGGTGGAGGGCCTCTCCCTTCCCAGGCAGCACTGAGTGGTAGAATCCCCTAACGCCCATAGTCTCTCCCAGCCTAGCCTGGAACACGCAGCCTGCAGCACCTGTAGCGACGCTCCTAGCCCTAACCAGGTGAGCAGTCTCCGAAAGCATCCTAGAACCTATCTCCCCGCACGCCACCATACCTGCCTCGCGGGCGAAGAAACTCTCAATTAACAAACACCACCGCCCATTGAATTGGGATCTTCAACGGGTTAATAAAGAGTGGCCTTCTTCTCCTTAAGGGGGTGGGAGCGAAGGAGAGGGGCTGGGTGCGAGGTTTGGAGCCCCTCCTCAAGCACTATTTTCCCGCTGATAGAGCTGGAAACGAGTCCCAGAAGGAGAGGGGGGCAAGGTTTCCGCCACTCTTCTACCTACATCTCTGGTGGGCTAGGAGGCCCCTTGCAGCATCCAGAGCAATTGTCGCCGCTCTAGCAATAGACGTTGACGGAGACCCGGATAAGAGCATGGTTGATGAGTTTCTATGGGCGATCAAACTGCATAATAAACTCTCCAGGCCAGCATACAACTACAACCCGGAGAGGAACTGGATTGCAGCTCACAGCAGGGTAGGTGAGGCTACTCTAGTAGACCCTTTCGCGGGCGGGGGTAGTCTCTCCTTCGAGGCACTCCGCCTAGGCTATAAGAGGGTGGTAGCGGCCGAGTACAATCCCGTTGCCTATGTGATACTTAGGGCAACGTTAGAGTACCCCCTGAAATACGGGAGAAACTTAGTGCGCGATGTGAGGAAGTGGGCTGAATGGCTGCTGGAAGAAGTGGGGAAGAAGCTGGGAAGGTACTATCCGCCACATCCTAAGGGCCGGCCAACGAACTACGTGTGGGTTCGAGTGTATAAGTGTCCGGATGGCACCCTTATGCCAAGCCTCGCTAACCCCCTGCTCTCCCGGGATGGAAGGGTAGCTCTCAAGCTTGAAGGGTTCGCCGAGGAGGGCGAGCCTCTGTTGAGAATAACTAGGGTACCAACTCTCGAGGAGGCCGGGAGAATGGCGACAGTGAAGAGTAAGAGGCTAAGCTGTCCGAGGGGGGTGATGAAGCCGGATGAGCTAAAGAGGCAGTACAAGAAGGCGATGGAGTCGTGGGAGTCAGAGGGTAATTATGGCTATCACCCGGCAGTCATGGCGGCTGTGAAACTTGAGGATGGCTCCTATGTGGAGCCGACGAGAGAGATAATTGAAGCTTATAGGAAGGCTGAAACGGATCTTAGGGAGTCGTGGGAGAGGCTTGTAGCGGAAGATCTAATACCGAGTGAGAGGGTTCCGGAGGGGGATACAACGAGAACGGTCATTAGTAGGGGTTTAGACCGGTTCTATAAGCTCTTCAACGCACGCCAACTCCTAACCCACGCTACCATAGTCAGCCTGATAAGGGAGGCGTATGAGAAGATGATCAGTAAGGGGTATGAGCCCGACTATGCCAAGGCGGTTACAACCTACTTAGCCCTGGGACACGGAAAGCTCCTCGACTATAACTCAGCTATAACAACATGGGATGCATATGGTCGAGGCTCGATAGCCCACACTTTCTATATGCATGCTTACGTGTTTGGAGAGGACTTTGGCGAGGGCGATATAATAGGTGCGAGAAGCCTCACATACTGGGCTTTCTTCAGCTCTACGGGGGTTGTGAAGGCTCTCGAGAGGATCGTTGAGCTGCTGGAGGGCTCTCCAGGGAGTGTTGAGGTTAGGCTTGGAGACGCTGTTGACCCGACGCTCTACGAGGGTCTACCTGGGAGGCTGTATGCAGTGGTAGACCCTCCCTACTACGATAACGTCCAATATGCTGAGCTAAGCGACTTCTTCTACGTGTGGATGAAGAGGAGTATCGGCCACCTCTATCCCGAGGCGTTCATGTGGGAGCTCACGCCTAAGGATGGCGAGATAGTCGTTAACAGGGCGCGGGGGAGGAATGGTGGCTGGTTTTCTTCCAGGCTCTCCGAGGCCTTTGAGGCGCTGCGGGGCGCTGGGGTTTTGAGGCTTGCAGTACTCTATGCTCACCGCAGCAATGAGGGCCTTCACGCTCTCTTCCAGGCGCTCCTCTACGCTGGTTGGAAGCCTGTGTCTGTGTGGAGTGTAGCTTCAGAGCAGCGTAGGAGTAGGCATATAGCTGGTAAGGCTGCAGCTAGGAGTATGCTAGTCATAGCAGCGCTTCCCAGGGCCGGGGGCTCTGGGTGCTTTTGGGATGCCAGCATGAAGAGGAGGGTGGAGGAGGCTGTGGGGAGGGCGGTTACGAGTGTAGTGGAGTTGGGGCTAGGCTGGGTGGACGCTTTGATGGCTGGTGTGGGTGCTGCCTTCCAGGCTGTGGGCGACTGTTGGCCTTTAGAGAGCCTTAATGGTGTTCCCATAACTGTGAGGGATGTTGTGGACTATGCTGTCAAGGTGGGTGCTGAGAGGTTTGTCGAGAAGGTGCTGGGTAAGGCTAAGGCCGACCCCCTCTCGCTCATGTACCTCGTCGCTAGGATCATCTATGGTGAGCTTGAGTACGACGATGCTAGGAGGCTAGGCTACGCTTTCGGTGTGAGCCATGATGCCTTCTTAGCGCGATTCGCTGGGAAGCCGAGGGTGCTGGGAGGGGCTAAGAGGTACCCTATTAAACGGCTTGACGAGATCCAGGTGGGAGTCTCGCCCTCCAGTCTAGTGGAGGCTCTAGCGCTTGCTGTAAAGAGGTTCGAGGCCGGGGGCGTCAAGGCTTTCCTTAAGACGTTGGAAGACGCTGGCTATCCGCTTAACGAGGGGGTGTGTAGGTACGTTGACACTCTCCAGGGCGATGCTGAGGGTCTCGAGAAGGAGGCTCTCTCAGTCCTCATTGAGCAATGCTTGCAGAGGCGGAAAGGCGGCGGTGGCGGCTTAAGCGGCGGGAGGGTTATGAAGCTAGACGAGTTCTTCTAGCCTGCCTAACCTGCTTAATTAATATATGACGGTTTAGCTTGAGATATACACCCGGGTAGCCGGGAGTGGGCATAGAAAAGCGCAAGTATTGGGCCGGGGGCTGGGAGCCCTTTGAAGAGATAGTTGAGGGGAGGATTAGGAGCGACAGCTTCACCGTAGAACTGTGGACCGTGCATAGGGGGTGTCCTAGCGGGGGCTGGGAGTGTATAGACGAGAGGTATAAGGACCCAGCCAAGTTCTTCGATAGGACCTACTTCTCAGGCGGGTTCTCTGACGTCCTGGCAGGGGCTGTGAGGAGGCTTGTGGAGGGCGGCGGGGACGCTGTCTACCTGTTGCACACGGGTTTCGGAGGCGGGAAGTCCCACACGCTCGTAGCCATATACCACTTGGCTAGGAGTCCTGACAGGTCGCTGGATAGCATAAAGCTTAGGAGGTTCCTGGAGGAGAGGGGCCTAAGGCTACCTCAAGACTTAAGGGCTGCTGTCAGCGTTTTTGACGGAGCAGCCTTAGACCCTATCTCGTTGAGGAGGAGATACGGGGCTCCCAATCCTTGGGTCTTTATGTTGAAGGAGTTAGCGGCCGACGCGGGAGATGAGGGGCTGGTAAGGGAGGTTGAGGAGTATAGAGACGCCGTCCCGGGCCACGACGCGCTCTCCAGGATTTTCTCGGCTATAGAGGCTCGGGGATTTAGGCCTGTCGTGCTGATAGACGAGTTAGCAGTATACCTACGCAACCTAGCCTCTATGAATAGGGAGAGCGAGGCAGGCGCTCTAAGAGTATTCATTCATAACCTAGCCGTCGCAGCTTCTAACACTAGACATACGCTCGTAGTGATAGCTACTCCGCAGCAATATGAAGCCGAGTCTGCGGCTATAGAATCGCTCCTATCAGACGTGCAAAGGGTGGCGGCAACCACCTCGATAGTGGGGCCCTCGGACGCGGCAGAGGTTCTTAAGAGTGCCCTCATAAAGGCTGTTGATTCAACTGCTGCAGAGGAGGCGGCGAAGAGGTATATGAAGGAGTATCTGTCAAGGCCTGAGAGATATCCTGGCGAGGTGCTTAAAGAAGACTATCGGGATGAGATGAGGAGGAGCTATCCTTTCCACCCATTCCTTGTGAGGGAGCTTTACGAGAACGTGGCTCAGACTAAGGGGTTCCAGGGTACCAGGGATATACTAAGGATAGCGGCTTGGACTCTTCACTTTAGAACTAGGAGTCCTGAGCCCGGGACTACCCGCGACTTCATCCTCCTCGGAGACGTAGACGTTACAAAGTCTGAGATAAGGGATCTACTTAAGGTTGATAACGAGCCTCTCAAGAAGCTGCTAGAGTCGGTATCATACGATATAGAGGTGGTTAAGGAGCTTGATGAGGAGAGAGTGAGGAAGGGGTTAGGCAGAGTCGCATCTATGGCATACTCTGCGATTCTCCTTCGAAGCATCTCCGGCCGTTATATGAAGGAGAGCGAGGTTATGGCTGCAGCCGCTACGCCTCTTAGAGCTATCGGAGTTGACCTAGTTTCATCCGTCTTAGAATTACTTGCGAGAGAGACGGCTCACCTCCATAAGAAGACCCTAGACACGGGGGAGACCGCATACATGGTCAAGGCTAAGGCCAACATATACATGTTAGTCAACAGAAGGGCTGTGGAGCTACTCAATGCTAGGAGGAGCGTGGTTAGGGAGGCGTTGAAAGGGAGGCTAGAGCGTCTAGCCTCCTCTCCAGAGGTTAAGAGCGTTGTGTGGCCTCGTCACCCTGGCGAGGTGGAGGACACGCCTAGGTTGAAACTAGTCCTCCTAGACCCTGAGTTCGAGGATGTGAAGAGCGGTGATAAGGAGAGGCTTAAAGGCCTTATGGCCCGCTTCACCATTTACAGCCAGAAAGGGGATTCCGAGTTTAGAAGACACAGGAACACCCTCGTATTCCTGGCTCCTAGTATGGAGGCTTATAGGAGGGCTCTGCAGGACCTGGCGTTGCTAATGGCTATTGACGAGGTCGAGGACGAGAGTGACCGTTTCGGCGTGCAACGGGAAGATCTTGAAGAGCTAGCGTCTGAGAGAAGGAAGCTTGAGAGGAGGCTTGAAGAGGAGCTGCAGCACCTATACGTCAACGTGTATTATCCCATTGCAGGCTCAACTAGCGGGGGTTTTGTAGACTTCGCGGTGGAAACCCTAAGTCCCAGCACTATTAGGAGGGGGAGGCTGTGGCATGCTGTGGCTGAGGCTTTAGAGGCTGCCGGCAAGCTTGCCCGCCAGGGTCTCACGCCCTCCTATGTGAGGCGGGTCGTGGAGGAGTTGAACTCAAACCTTGGGAGGCCTGTAAGCCTTGATGACGTCCTAGAGAGTCTAACTGGCGACGTTGGGAAGCCTATGGTCTTGAGAGCTAGAGAGTACGTAGCCGAGGCTTTAGCTAGACTAGTAGAGGACGGTCTTCTCGCCGCTGTTGATGCATCGGGAGAGAACGCAGTTTGCATGGGGCGCGTTAGGAGGGTAGAAGATTATTTCTTCGTCCCCTGTGCCTCCAAGGAGGCTGCTAACCACTGCTACATAGTCAAGGAAGATGATGGAAAGGCTGTCTGCAGGCCCAAACCGCCTAAGGATTGCATTAAGCCCGAGTGGGACGAAGCCTCTAGATCGTGGGTATGCAAGGAGGTGAGAGCGGGCGAACACTCCTTAGAGAAGAGTATACAACAGGCCGCAGCGCCGACTCCCCTGACACCTCGGAGGCCTGATAGGGTTAAGGTAACACTCGACGAGGAGGTGCAACTACCCAAGCTGCGGGAGCGCATAGAAGGAGTAGTAGGGGACCCGCGAAGGGCTAGAGTTGTCGACGCCTATGTGGAAGTCTCAGTTAAGCTTAGAGCTGAGAAGGCGAGGCCCCTAACAAACCTTCTTGCCTTGACTGTGGAGGAGGTGTATAGGAGGGCGTCCCTCTCATATAAGGTTGAGGCTAGGCTAACCTTAAACCTCGGACACGGCTCTCTGAGAGGATTCGTTGACCTAAAGTTTATGGACGTTGAGAGGATGAAGGCTATAGCGCCGGGGCTAGCTCAATTGCTAGCTTCTAGCGCGCGGGAGGTCGAGGAGATCATCCAACTGATTGTAGAGTATAAGGGCGGTGAGGCCATAACGCTGGCAGACATAATAGAGGCGTTCACAGGCAGGCTTAGACTTGAGAGGTCACAAGACGTCGCCATTAAGAAGTTTGAAGCTCTGGTCCAACCCGAGGAGGCTAAAGAACCTCGGGAGACGTTCTCTAGCCCGAGCACTACCACTCAATAGCTACTCCGCCCGTCATGCCGGAGAGCAAACGCATTTCTAATATTTCTCGTACTACTAAATGACCCTACTAATGTGAGACTCTCCAGATCCACTATTAGCCTGAAGGATGTTAATGAGCTTCCCATCTAGGCTGAGGGAGGTTATGGGCATTGCCTTAAAGGCGAGTTCTAGAACTCCTCCTCTTCGTCCCAGGGGGCCTCTTCTACTAGGTCCTCCCTCACATAGATTGGTTTTCCCGCTAAGAGTGCTAGGAATATTGCATGGCTAGGTATCATTTTTAGTGTTAGGTGGAACCCGTCTTCTTCGAGTATTAGGCTTGCAGTGTAGAGTCCCCTGGCTTCGTCTAGCTCGTCTATTATGACCTCCTTTATGCTCCTCGTGAGTATGTCCTTGAACTCCTCATTGTGCATTAGTAGAATGTATATGCTCTGTCTCCGGGGTATATCAAGCTGGTTGTTTAGGACCTGGATAGCCTCTACAATCTCGGGAGGCACGTTACTCATAAGGAAGCGCCTGCCGTTCTCTAGCTTCAGCTCTATCACGGGCACCTCGTAGTAGGCTCCGATCCTGGGGTCGGCGAATCTCTTTGCGTATGCACTAACCCCTACAGCCTTTATCAGCCCGTGACCTGGGGGTAGCGGCAAGCCTCTACGCCTCTCCTCTCTCCTCAGCTTCTACCTTCCCGGGCGAGAAGTATAAGAGTTTCCTGGTACCTGCATAGGCTCTGGGCTGGATTGGTATGAGTAGGGTTGAACTCCCTGAAGGGGTTGAGGTTAGGCCCGACCAGATAAGGCTGTTTGGGAAGTGGAGCTGGGTTGGCGTGGAGATCAGGGATCCTAGCCTCAAGAAGTACATTAACCTTAAGCCCGTGTGGCTGCCGCACACAGGGGGGAGGCATGAGAAGAGGAGGTTTGGTAAGGCTGAGGTTCCCATAGTTGAGAGGCTTATGAACAAGCTCATGAGGCCTGGGAGGAATGGAGGTAAAAAGCACTTGGCCTACAATATAGTGAAGACCGCCTTCGACATCATATACTTTGAGACGGGTGAGAACCCGATACAGGTCCTAGTTAGGGCTATAGAGAACTCGGCTCCAAGGGAGGACACCACCAGGATAACTTATGGAGGCATAACCTATAGGGTCTCGGTAGACGTGTCTCCCCAGAGGCGGGTTGACGTGGCACTAAAGCTGATCGCTGACGGGGCTAGGCAGTGTGCCTTCAACAACCCCAAGCCCATAGAGGAGTGCCTTGCTGAGGAGCTGATACTAGCTGCTAGGGGCGACCCGAGGAGCTATGCTGTGAGGCAGAAGGAGGAGATCGAGAGGATAGCCCTGAGCTCCAGGTAGCCTCCTCCTAATCCTCAAACACTACCCCATCCACCCGGCTCCCATGATAAACCCACCTTAATCTCAACGCTCCCCCTGCGGGAAACGATTTAAGGGTTAGTATCTGAAATGGTTTGTGGCTGAGAATGGGGGTGTGAGTGGATGCCTGAAAAGCCTCACCTTAACCTGGTGGTTATAGGCCACGTCGACCACGGTAAGAGCACGCTGGTAGGCCACATACTCTACAGGCTGGGCTACATCGAGGAGAAGAAGATGAAGGAGCTGGAGGAGCAGGCTAAGGCTAGGGGTAAGGAGTCGTTCAAGTACGCCTGGATCCTGGATAAGCTTAAGGAGGAGCGTGAGAGGGGTATCACGATCGACCTTACCTTCGTGAAGTTCGAGACTAAGAGGTACGTGTTCACGATCATCGACGCCCCGGGCCACAGGGACTTCGTTAAGAACATGATAACCGGGGCTAGCCAGGCCGACGCTGCGATACTGGTGGTTAGCGCTAGGAAGGGCGAGTTCGAGGCTGGCATGAGCCCTGAGGGGCAGACTAGGGAGCACCTGCTGCTTGCCAGGACTATGGGCATTAACCAGATAATAGTGGCTGTTAACAAGATGGACGCGCCCGACGTTAACTACGATAAGAAGAGGTACGAGCAGATAGTCGCTATACTCAAGAAGTTCATGAAGGGCCTAGGCTACGACCCCGAGAAGATACCCTTCATACCAGTCAGCGCGTGGAAGGGAGACAACCTGATCGAGAGGAGCCCCAACATGCCCTGGTACAACGGGCCCACGCTAGTTGAGGCCCTAGACATGCTCAAGCCCCCGGAGAAGCCTGTGGACAAGCCCCTCAGGATACCCATACAGAACGTCTACAGCATACCCGGCGCCGGCACCGTGCCTGTAGGCAGGGTTGAGACTGGAGTGCTGAAGGTGGGCGATAAGGTAGTATTCATGCCTCCGGGCGTGGTGGGCGAGGTTAGGAGCATACAGATGCACTACCAGGACCTACCTAAGGCCGAGCCGGGCGACAACATAGGCTTCGCAGTGAGGGGTGTGAGTAGGAGCGACATTAGGAGGGGTGATGTAGCAGGCCACCTAGACAAGCCCCCGACCGTTGCGGAGGAGTTCACAGCCAGAGTGATCGTAATATGGCATCCCAGCGCCATCGCCGTAGGCTACACGCCCGTGATACACGTGCACACAGCCAGCGTGAGCGCGAGGATCGTAGAGATAGTGGCTAAGCTAGACCCCAGGACGGGCCAGGTAGTAGAGAAGAACCCACAGTTCATTAAGCAGGGTGAGGCCGCCATAGTGAAGTTCAAGCCTATAAAGCCTATGGTGATAGAGACCTTCAAGGACTTCCCACAGCTAGGCCGCTTCGCAATGAGAGACATGAACAGGACTGTGGGCATTGGGATAGTCACCGAGGTTAAGCCAGCGAAGGTGGACATAAAGGCTAAGTAGGTCGGCATCACCTCTCTTCAAATCCTTTAAACAGGCCTACGATCACTACACGAGCGGTATTTTACCTGGAGAGCGCCAGCATTATAACCCTTCACGCCCCGCATCCACTTGGGGGTGGGGTGGCGATGCCCTTCATAAGGATATGGCTTTGGAGTACTGACGTGAAGAGTCTGGAGGAGGTTGTGAGCGAGATTAGGAGGATAGCTCAGAAGATGGGCGTAAGGATGCGAGGGCCCGTACCGCTCCCTACAAAGCGTCTGGAAGTGCCAATATTCAGGCTACCGCACGGGGAGGGTAGTAAGTACTGGGATCACTGGGAGCTTAGGATACATAAGAGGCTTATAGACCTGGAGGCCGACGAGAGGGTGCTCAGGCAGCTTATGAGGATTAGGGTGCCGGAGAACGTCTACATAGAGATCAAGCAGATGTCGTGAAGGAACGCTCTGGGGAGGGCGGAAGCCCAATAAACCCTCCACCCCATTCTTATACCTGGCAGGTTGCCGGGGTGCCCGAGCGGTCCAAGGGGACGGGCTGGAGACCCGTTGCCCCGCAAGGGGCGCGCGGGTTCGAATCCCGCCCCCGGCGCCACGCAGACACTACACTCACTATTCTGGAGGCCTCTCCCAAGCTAGAAACCCTTAAATAGATTCAGAGGCTTAAGGAGGGTCCTGGAGGCAGGGGGCCCGGGGCTATAGCCTGAAGCCCCCTCGATGCGAGGGTGCTTCGGTGCTTAGCCCTGGCTTCTCTGCCTCTCGGAGGCAATCTTGGGTATGGGGGCTCTGGGGAGGATCTTTAAGGCTGTCGTCATAATCGCTGTGGTCTTAGTTCTAGGTGCGTTCATGGGCGGTTTATTGCAGTCTCCTTCAGAAAGCGGCGGATCAAGGGCTCCCGAGAGCCCTGCGCCCCCGGCAACGCCTGAAACCCCTCCGGCAACCACGACTACTCCACAAGGCTATGAGACGCCCCCTACAGCTACGGTAACCACTGTAGCCGGTGAAACAACGCCAGCTACCGAGGCCACTGGAACAGCAGATCAGGCCACCGGGACTACAGCTACCGAGGCTACAAGTGCCTTTGCAAGCCTATTCAAGGATGGCACTCCGCCCTACTTCAGCGTGACGCCTGTGACTGTAGGGCTCGTGATGAAGCCTGGGAGCGAAGGTGAGGCTGTCTTTAGGGTCTATAGTTGGGGTGGCTATGAGGGGTCTATTGATAGGGTTCTAGCTCTAGGCAGGTATAGCAGCGTGTATGGCATCCGCGAGGTTAAGGGGGTAGATGTTGGAGGGTTCGAGGTTGAAGGCGACGTTGTCAGAGTCAGGATAAGCGTCTCTGATGAGACGCCTCCGGGCATCCACCCTATACTCCTAGCCTTCCTAGACGATGACGAGAGGCTTGCGTCCTTCACGCTACTCACAGTAAAGGTCCTACCAAGCCCTGGCTTCGTGCTCAGACCCCTGGTAGAGGGGCCCGTAGTCTTGAGGCCTGGCGAGACTGTTGAGTTGCCTGTTAGGGTTGAGCCTATAGGCGGCTACAGCTCTAGGGTCACGCTTGCAGTCACGGCTGTTGAGCACGCCTACGTAACGAGGCCCAAGGTGTCTATAGTAAACGCCTCTGGAACCCCGCCCTTCGAGGCTAGGGTGAGGATAGAGGTCCCGGAGGAGGTGAGTAGCGGTAACATTCCCTGGCAACTGATCATTGTTGTTAGGGGTGAGGGTGAGGACGGTAGGACCTCCCTGCTGGTGCTAGACGCTGGGCTAAGGAAGCCTCCTAGAGATGGTGGAGGCCTACTATCGCTCTTCCTGGGCTTCCTCTCGGCGCTATTCGCCATAGTAGTACTCCCTCTAACCGCTGTGCTGGGGGCCGTGTCGGGCTTCACCCTCTCGCTAGCCATTAGCTCCGCCACGCTAGCCCCTATAACTGTGGTGGCGGGGGGCGACTTCTTCCCAGCCCTAGAGGTCCTGGAGGCTTCAGCACAAGGGGCTGGGTACGGTGTTGAGGCCTTGCTACCCGAGAACTTCTACAAAGCGCCGTTGGCGGCTACGATGGTTGAGGGTGTGCCCACAGTCTACGTGCTAGGCCACATAATACCCTCTGGCAAGGGCTTCTCCCTAAACATGCCCGGCGACTCCGTAACTGCTGTATGCAGCGAGGATGGCTGGAGCGTAGGGAGTATAGTCTACTCTATGGCCTACACAGACCCCAAGGTCCTCGAGGGGATAGAGATCCTGGCGATATCGCATAGGGGCGAGGGTAACCCGCCGATAGTCCATAAGGTCACGCTAGAGGACCTCGGAGAAGGGCTAGCCCAGGTCAAGGTGGACTTCAAGCTCAGGTACTATAGTAGCGTGAGCCTCTACATCTACCCCAAGGGTGAGGCCCCAGACCCCGAGAAGGACCTGATCCCAGTCTACGACGAGAAAGCCCTGCTAATACACCACGTGAAGGTGAAGCTATGCAACGCCATCCAGCCCCCAGGGGACTCAAGGTTCTTTGCCCTCCCGGGATACAAGGTAGTAGTGCCATTCACAATGCCCTACACAAACAGGCTATTCACAGTAGACGTAGACTTACCAAGGGATAACAGGGACTTAACTGGAGCCTCGGTCAAGGCGATCCACGTAGTCGAAGGAGAATACACAGTGAAGAACCCTACGACTGCATACGTGGACAAGGCCCTCAAGGGATACCTAGTCGTAGAGTACCCAGAGGAAGCATATAAGGAGGGGGAGCCCAACGTCCTAAAGGTGAGCCTCAAGGAGAAGGCGGCGTGGAGATGGAAGCCATACACGACATTCTACATAATAGTACCCCCAAACTATAAATAGTATCAACTGGCAATAAACTATAGATAAAACCGTTTTAACAGAACCCTTTAATCTTAGCGGCAACACCCCTCTCCACGTTCCCTCAGAACCCTTCAGACACATGCTCTATCGACACTAACTCTTTCAAGGGAATAAGGTGATCAGGTAACCGCGCCAAGCAGTCCATGCTTCAGCTATCGCTTCAATAGGGGGTCTAGCAAACACTCGTCGAAACTCCATGATTGCAGGTTAGGAGGCGTATTAGACTAGCGAAGCCCGGATCTATTGCTGCCAGTTTGTTCACGTCGATCTCCCTAGCTAGCTCCCCTAGCATCCTCTTTTCGTAAAGCCTACCAATACGCCTCGAAATATAGTCTTCAGGTCTAGACCTACACTGGCTTGGAGAGCCGCCGAGCCCTAGTCATAGCCAAGCTTCATGTCTTGGATCAACGACTACTAACTTCACTATGCCACACAGCTTCCTTAAATGCCTAGCTACGCTCCTCTTAGCCTCTTCAGGGTTAAAGTCGGAGTCCACAACTATGACTACCTTGTCATAGTGGCGACCGCCCAGCCTAGCCACAATTTTGCTTTCAAGCCCCGGATTACACCGTCTTGAAGGCAGCCTAACCACCCTGACTTTCACACGAGAAGGCAACAAGCCGTTGTCCCTCAGCCTGTCTAGGATGACTCTGTAAAAGTCGACGCCATATGTATCCTCGACGAAAAGGGCAATGCTAGTCCCTTCTCGTGACGCTGTGGAAGACTGCATCTCCAAGCGAGACACCTAGCTCCTCCAGCCTCCTAAGTAAGTCCCGCTTCTCACTAAGCCTTTCAACCCTCGTAGGACCTCCAGGCTCCTTGGAGAGTACTATCACCCTTTCGGGCTCAACCATGTCTACTACTAGGGGAGAGTGGGTCGCTATGAGGACTGGAGTCTCCAGCCTGTTCAACATATCAATAGCCAACTCTAGCAGCTCAGCGTGCATACTGTTCTCAAGCTCGTCAATGAGCAGCACACTAGGCTCCAGGCTCGCGGCAGTAGCGATAGCCAATAGCTTTATGAGGCCGTCAGGCATGTTAGGGGGATTTAGCCTCACACCCATCTCCTCCGCCACAAGCGCTACTCTTCCAAGCCCTATTTCTAGCCTGACAGTCAACCCCGGAAACCCCTTCTTAAGTGCATAGACTATAGGATCGGGGAGCGAGCCACTCTTAGCTTGAAGAGTCAATAAGACCTCGCCTAGATTTTCAGCTCTTTCGCTAAGATACATGGACCCTCTTATCTCTCTAGGCTTGCCAACAGCCCCTATGTCAGGGTGTCTAAGAAATATTATCCCTTCAAGGATCTCATGTATCCCCCACGACATCATCCAGAGGGGAGAAAGGATCATAATAGGTGGCCCTTTAAAGGAAAATCCTCGAACCTCGTTTAAATTGGCCTTTTCAAGCTTGAACGCTGTTATTATAGACCTTCTAAGAGGGACGATAACTTCTTC
>WAKF01000016.1 GCA_015523465.1 Aeropyrum sp. | reverse complement strand
CCTCCCTCCTCCCCTTCCTACCCTCCCTCTGCCAGAACTCCCTCACATCTAGGGGGAGGCCTACGTGTACCACCCTCACCACACTGCCAATATCAATCCCCTGGGTTAGGGTTCGTGGCGTGACTATAACCCTGACCTCACCCCTCCTAGCACCCTCCTCAACAGCCCTCCTAACCTCCTTGGGCACGAGGTGGTGGTGGACCGCAACCCTCCCAGCCTCCTCCCCCAGCCTCTCCCTTAGACTCCTAGCTAGCCTTTCAGCCTCGTTAATGCTCCTAGTGAAGGCTAGCGTAAGCCCTCGGGGCTCGGCCTCGTCCCTGGCGTACCACTCCAGGATCTCCACTGGGTCCGGACTGAATGACGGAGGCTCCACTCCCAGGGAGGCGAGGTAGTCCGCCACCAGGTAAGCCTTCTCAGCGAAGACCCTCGGGTCCCCTAGGGCCTCCTCCACCTCCCTCGGCAGATCGAGCCCCCGGGCCTCAGCCTCCCTTGCTAGGTGCCTCCTAACAGCCTCCAGGTCCTTCCCCAGTACCACTATCACCCGGCTCTCAACCCTGAAGGGCCTACCCCTCACCACCCTGCAGGGCCTCCCGGTAACCCTCTCTAGATAGCCCGCTAGGTCCTCGGGGTTGGCTAGCGTGGCTGAGAGGACCGCTACCTGCATCCCCTTCCCCCTCAGGACGGCAAGCAGCTCGATCATCCCTAGTAGGAGGGCTAGGGCTCTGGGATCGTAGAAGTCTAGCTCGTCCACCACTAGGAGGTCTAGGGATTCGAGGATGGGTGAGAGGGTGGCTGAGCCCGGCTTAACCAGGTGCTTCTTAAGCTCGTAGAGGAGCATGGCGGGATTGGTAGCCACCACCCGGGAATCCCGAACCCTACTCCTAAGCCCCCTCTCACCCCTCTTAGCCAGCGAGTCAACCCCAACAACGCCCAAGCCCAGGGCTCTAGAGTACTCCTCGAGCCGGGCCATCTGATCCCAGGCCAAGGCTAGGGTTGGGTAGACTGCGAGGACCCTAACAGGCTCGCCCCGAGCAGTCCTCAAAGCAACCCACGAAAACCACGCCTCAGTCTTCCCCGACCCAGTACCACTAACAAGAACAACGTTGAAGCCGCCATCAAGAAGCCTGAGGGCTTCCCACTGATGCCTATAAAGCCTCCTCCCCGCAAGCCTGGTAGCAGAGAACCCAGGATGCAAGTCTTCGAACGACAAATCGGATTCGTCGGGCCTCGACGGAGGAAGCTTCAAAGCCTCAATATACACGTAACCCTTCTCCTCGAGGAGCCCATAGCTGCTAGCCAAAAAGAACCAACCCCTACTATTAGTAGAGCCTAGGTAAAAAGAGGGGTAAAGTGAGGCTAGGTCCTCTCTTTAAACCTTTTACTACACTCTTTAGCCTAGCCGGAGTCCGACGATGAAGGGTGTTGCCAACGGCTACTCCATGGACCACGTACTCTAATCCCGCCTCTAAACACGTCCTCGCGGACCTCGGGGAGCCTGACATCTCTAATGTATCTGGCGTGGCACTTCTCTATGGTAAACGCGATGCCCTTGAGGATATTAATGATGTAGAGGAGATGCCAAGCACGCTGTGATCCATGCCTTGTTGACAGCATCTCGCTAGGTATCATAGTTATCATAGTCTGACCTTCCAGGTTTGACGTGTTTGATACGGCTTTTCCATTGTTTAGTCTTTGAATAAACTGTTCTAAAGCAAAGCTAGCTTCGTTAACAGCTCGTCTTAAACGTGGTGGAGCAGCTTCTATAGGCTCCGTCTCCCTCAATAACGTTTCCATAAGATGATTTAATGCTCGCTCGCTTTTACCTCCTAAACGAGCGCTATTGACGTGTATGCGTAGATTAATACGTTGTACAACGTCATCAATAAGCCTACAAGCTTCCTCTTTGGGTAGGCCCATAACATTCACAAATATCTCGTAGAGGGATTTAGGTGTTGTAGGCACTGCATAAACCCTGCTATGAAAACCTGGAACAACGTTAGTGTATGCTAGCAGCCAACCCTTGCTAGCTCTATATATAACTCTCGAATCTTCTTCCGACACCCGTTCTTGGAGCACAATTATAGGCGCCGGTTCCTCCCTCCAAAGTATCTCATCAACTACGCTCTTCAGATTAGCAAAGGCTTCATTGTCAGAGGCGTTAGGTCCTGCAGCTCTTAATGCAGCTTCATGGGTTGCCACAATAATACTTCCCTCCTCAAGACTCCTCATAGAACTCATGAACTCTATGCTGCCCGTGTCTTTAGTAGACCCGTGCTGGAATGCATCATTGAATGCTAGTTGAACTGCAGTACGACCTAGGTAGAAGTGGTGGTCATTGATAGCGATAGGCTTTTCCTGGTATAAGAGAAGAACCTTCACCTCAGGGTCTTTTAACATGTCCTCTAGCAACCGGGCCACTAGAGGCTTCCCAGCGCTTCTCCTAACCTGATGGCTTTTAGGACCCACAACTATAAACACGAATCCCTCACGGGTAGCTTTCCTGTCACGTAACCACTTGATTACAGTAGAGGCGACAGTTAGTCCTGTATGCCCTCCGCTAACGCTTATTCTAACCGAGCTAATAGTTTTAAGTATCTTTTTAGCTGATTTACGGCTGCTGCTTGACGCCTGTGTGTTTCCTGTGTTTTCTCGTGGAGGCTTAACTATCTCGGATTTAACCATTATATTAAATGTTGATTTAAGAATCTTCTTGATCCTCTGGGCTCTTACTTCATACTCAACGTCGGATCCCTCAAGGTAAGGAGCAACCGTAGCCACAACTAGGACCTGCTTAACTCTGAATATAAGCCTTAAACCACTCTTTCTCGGCACTCCCCTCACAAGGAATGCTAAGTCGTACTGCGGTACTTTCCACGCTAGTATGCCCTCTAACCTGCCGTCCCGCTTGAATGGCTTCCAGCATATTATAGTTTCAGGTAGCTCGATGCGAGGATATTCCTCATCACTTTCCATATGTTCCTCGATGTCTAAGAGTTCAATCAAGCTACAAGGATCAGCTATCTTAGCGCTCCAGTCACCGTTGCCCTCGTCAGGGGCGATTATGAAGCCTAGCTGGCTATTAACCAGTGGTATCCTTGCATCTCTTTCAAGTGCATTGACGAGAGAGCCTCCTAGAACACTTAGCTGCTTTATGTTAAGAGGCTTGAACTCGAGTAGCCCTACTCTAAGAGGGTGCATGGCATATCACCCTTTAGATCTCCCCCAGCATCCTAGCCACCCTCCTTCGCTGGAGCTCAGCTAGTATGGAGCCAGCGAGTAGGTAGACAATAGTGACTGCCGCCGCGAAGCCCATCAGACTATCTTGTCGTGTTATCAGTAGCCAGGCTCCGGCGGGTGCTGCAAAGACTAGCAGCACCATCCCTAGCTCCAGCATCAGTTGGAGTGGTATGTATTTCCTGTATAATAGTAGGTGTGTCACTAGTATGACGATGACGCCGGCAGCTAGCCCATAGACGGCTTCGAGCGGAACCTCCATCACCCCCCTCACCCTCCATTGTATCCTGGGTATAACAGCCCTTTAAATATATCGTTTAGGATACTTTTTAATGAACTTTTATAGTACTCTGTACCTCCAGTATAGAGTATTCTATAAGATAAACTGGTATATAGGTTACCCTCTTTCCGCCTAGCTAGGGTGAGGGGCTGGTGGGCTTCATTGAGGACCTTGTAACGGCGTTGCTCCTTCTCTTCGTGGTGCTAGACCCTGTGGGTGTCTCCCCTTACTTCGCCTCCATAACCGGCAGGGCGCCGCCGGGTGAGAGGGGGCGTATGGTTAGACTTGCCGTAGCTTACGCCGGAGTCATACTTCTAGCCTTCACCCTTCTAGGTGAGGTCCTGCTGGGCCTGCTGGGGGTTTCGACTGAGGAGTTTAAGGTCGCGGCGGGCCTCATGCTGTTAATATATGCTGCTGCAGACCTATTCGAGGTGAGGATAGGCTATACCCCGGAGGCTCGGGAGTCTGCCGCGATATTCCCGCTCGCAACCCCCCTCCTAGCCGGGCCCGGGAGCGTCGCCACCATACTCTACATAAAGCACGCCTACGGCCTCACGGTAGCCCTGGCTAGCCTAGCCGTAAACATAGCCCTGGCTTACATAGTACTGAGGGCCTCCACCAGGCTGGTGGAGGTCCTAGGGAGACACGGCACCCTACTCATAGGAAAGTTCATGAGCCTGGTCATGGCGGGCTTCGCAGTCTCAATAACCCTGGAGGGAGCCTACAACGCCCTCAAAGAGCTAAGCTCTTAGTGAGTCTATAGCTTCGGAGCTGGCCTCCCTCCTCACGGCTCTTTAGTGGAGCAATAGTATGTGGGGCTATCTACTTGAATATCTAGTAGGGTAATAGTGCCAGGCCGGCGACTAGGAAGAAGAGTGGCTAGCTAAACTCGTTTTCCACTCTTATCAGCCCTAGGTCCTAGTTCCCGCACTCTATATCCTATGAACTTTTCATCGCATCAACTCCAACATATTATACTGCTAATAGACTTTTCGCGGGAAACTTATATAGGAGTTCTATTACGCTGTGCTACGCTCTTAAACGTGGCGGGCTGTAGGTGAGGTAGTGGTGGTGTTTGGCTTGGCCTCTCTAGCCCTAGTCTACGACTATTTGAGGTGGGAGTCTAAGGCTATTGTTGAGGCTGCTGGTAGGGCTGGTGTTAAGCTAGACTTGGTCAACGTTACTCGGGGGCCCCTGGCTGTGGGTGGCGTGGGCGGGTGGGATGTTGTGCTCGACCGCTGTGTTGGGATGCATAATGCTATCGTTGCCGCTGAGGTCATGGAGTCTATGGGTAGCCTGGTGGTGAACTCCTCCGAGACCCTGAGGCTCGCCGCCAGCAAGGTTGCCACACTTAGCCTCCTAGCCCGTAGGGGCGTCCCAGTGCCTAGGACTAGGGTTGCCGTGGGCGTCGAGGCCGCCTTAAAGGCTGCAGGGGAGCTGGGTTACCCTGTCGTCGTTAAGCCTGTTGAGGGTAGCTGGGGTAGGGGTGTCGCGCTTGCCAGGGATGAGGAGGAGCTTAGGGCCCTCCTAGAGTATAAGGAGGCCCTCCCAGGGGGCTACAGTAGGGTGCACGTCATACAGGAGTACGTTGAGAAGCCTGGTAGGGATATCAGGGTCTTCACACTGGGCGATAGGGTGGTTGCCGGCATCTATAGGGTCTCGGAGCACTGGATAACGAATACTAGCAGGGGCGCCAGGGCTGAGCCTCTGAGGCCTGACGGGGAGCTGGAGGACCTAGCCCTTAGGGCCTCGGAGGCCCTCGGAGGCGGGTTCCTGGGGGTGGATGTCTTCGAGGATAGGGAGAGGGGCTACGTAGTCAACGAGGTTAATGGGGTCCCGGAGTTCCGGAACACTGTCAGGGTTACCGGGGTGGATATACCGGGGCTTCTTGTGGAGTACGCCCTAGGCCTTGCTAGGAGGTAGGTCCTACAGTGCCCCGGAGGCCCGTTGAGGCCCTAATGGAGCTTGTAAGGACCTACGCTAGAGTTAGGAGTGGCGTGGTGGCTATACTCGAGGCTTCCGGGCAGGATAGGTTTAAGATACACGTGAGGAGCCTCTACAAGGTCTCGGGGAGGGTTGAGACTGGCTACTCTATGGTAGACGATATCCTGAAGGAGGTAGAGAGGAATCCTGAGGCGCTCAGGGAGCTTGAAGCCCTTGGAGTTAGGATAGTGAGGGAGGGGAGGGATACCTACGTGGAGGTGCCAGCGAGGCTCCTCATAGATGCTGCCAGGGAGGTGAGTGAACGAAAGGTTTAACAGTCAGAATACTCATAACAGGTTGTAGGGGGCGATTGTGGCCTGGAACGTTAAGGGGGGAAGGCTCCCTAGGAAGCCCCCGAGAAGGCTTACCTCGGGTTTCCACATAGCCAGGGCTACTGTTGAGGGGTTCTGGAAGACGTACGTAGAGCCTAGCCCCGTCTATGGGCTTGCTAAGGCGGTGCTAGCTCACCCTGTGGGGTTCGAGGACTACTTCTACATGGACCTTGGCGCCTACACTAGGGTGATACTGGAGTGGGCTCGTGAGGCTGGCGAGGCTGTAGGATGGGAGGCTGTGGCGGAGCTGTTGGTGGCTGGGAGGAGGGTTGGGCTGAGCAAGGACCCTCCGCTGGTGGCCGCCTACGCCCTCCCGGGCTGGGCTTACGCTGCCAGGCTACTAAGCCTATACCCAGTCGGCAAGCTGAGGCTGTGGCTACACCTCGCTAGGAAGCAGGGGAAGCTGAGGCTTAAGCTGGGCTATGGTGAGAGGAGGCGGAGGGCCGTCTCAGAGGCCCTGATCTCGCACGACGCCGGGTGGCATGAGCTGCAGGCTGCTAAGAGCCCGGCATCATTCAGGGACGTTCTGAGGATGGCCCACCCAAAGCCGCCCAGCCCCGAGGTTGAGGCTATCTGGAGGTTTGTGCTGGGTAAGGGGGAGGCTCCCACGG
>WAKF01000015.1 GCA_015523465.1 Aeropyrum sp. | reverse complement strand
CCGGAGCACGGGAGGCGATAGCTTCAACACCCTCCCCCACCACCCTGTTAGGGCTTGGTGTAGATCGCATGGCTAAGGTTGTAGAGGGGTTGGAGTGCTCTAGGGAGTGGGCTGTAAGGGAGGAGCACGCTGCTAGTCACTTGAAGGAGAGAGGTGTCATGGTGCTCTCGACCCCAAGTCTCTTATTGATGATTGAGGTGACCGCGAGGGAATGTATAGACTCGAGGCTTCCCGAGGGCAAGCTTACAGTGGGCACGTTAGCCCTCGTGAGGCACCATTCACCCGCCCCTGTAGGCTCGAAGGTCATGGTGAGGGTTAGGGTGGAGTCCTTTGACGGTAGGAGGGTTTCTGTGTATGGAGAGGCTAGGGTGGAGGGTAGACTTGTGGGGGAGGTCTACCACGAAAGGAGAGTTGTAGGTCTAGACGAGTATTTGGCGAGGGTGAGGGAAGGGTAACTTATGCAAACCGATATAAACCTGGAGCCTAACGGGCGGGTATGGAGGGTGTCATACTAGATGCTGCCCAGGATTATTGCCTTCGCCGCCCCCATCGTGGTCCTGGCTTGGATAGCCCTCATCGCAGCCTCCATCCCCCTCGCCCTTAGCCTAGATGAGGTCCTGGAGGTTGTGGGGAGGGCTAGCCTACCTGAGACTGCCGAGAGTGTGAAGGCCCTGAGAGAGCTGAAGGAGCTGGGGGGAGGTAGTCCACTCGCCGGGGCCAAGGCCATATTAGTTGTCGAGGACCTCTCGGACCCCTTAAGCCCCGATGACTATTGGGCTTTGAAGGACGACTATGCATCTTTCAAGGAGGAATACGGAGCGTATTCGTGGCTAGACATAGCAGACTCTGTAGTTAGAGAGGTGGAGGCGGGGGTTAGGGAGCTGGTTAATACTGCCTATGAAGTCTTCGCCCTCGCCGACCAGCTCTGGAACGGCTATAATCAGGCCCTAGTAAACCTAGAGGACATAGCATCGAAGCTTGAAGACCTGGCAACGCTACTAGCCTTTGCTGATAGGGGATATGTGGCAGCATATTCAGGCCTTAACCAGCTCTCTTCCCAAGCCCCCCAACTTTACGATGCGGGAGAGCCACTTGAAAAACTATGCGTAGAGGCTATCCCAGCCTTCGCCAAACTCTATATAGACGTGGTTAGGGTTGAAGGGTTACTCGAATACCATACAGACGCCTTCGAGAAGGGCCTTAGCGAGTCTGACGTCGCCTTCGTGACCCTCGCAACTAACCTTCCTCAAGCGGGCTTAGAGTCAGTGTCTCCCCAGTTTGTCGCGGCTGTGTATAACTTAGTCGTAGCTTTAGGGGGCCCTGAAGCCTTCAACAACGCTACAGCAGCATTCGTCACGGCAGAGATCGCTAAAGCCGGTGGAGCCGGGGGAGAGATAGACTTCATAGCTGAGGTGTGGGCTAGGATAGTTTCGGAAGCTCCCAGCCTCAAATCCTTCCTACAGCAGGGAGTAGTTGAAGGGCAAGTAGCAATAGCAAGGGCCGTTAGGGACGAAATTACGCCCGTAGCTGCAAAGACTGCTGCGAGCATTGCTGCAGAGGAGATCGTGGAGAGAGCCCCTCTAGAGGCTAGACGCCTAGTATCACTCTATCTTGAAGCGTTGATAGATGAAGGTTGCTCTCCGGATGCTAGGAAAGCAGCGTTGACTAGGGCCTTAACAGAGTACCTTGAAACCCTCGGCTACCCTCGGGAGCTAGCGCTAGAGGCTGCTAAGGCTGCTGCTGAAGGAAACGAGGCGTTGTTAAAGGAGGTTGCAGCTCTAATAGCCTCTACCAAGGTTGTTGAGGAGGCTGGTATTGAGGGTCTGGAGCCTGAGGTTCTCGCTGGAGTCCTAGTCGAGTACGACCCTGAGGCTTCGGGGGCGATAACGACCAGTAGCTTCGTGGCTAGGGCTGCAGCGGGGGAGCTACTTTCCAGTGCTTTCGGGGCGCCGGAGGAGGTAGTGAGGGCTGTGGCTGAGGGGAGGGCTGAAGAGGTAGCTGCCAAGCTAACTGTGGAAGCGGCAGTGAAAAGGGGTGCTCCGAGAGACCTTGTAGAAGAGCTTCTAGACCCGCCTCCAGGCTCGAGAGAGGAGCTGCTGGATAGGGCTTCCAAGGTGCTGGCCAGGGCGTTAGAGGAGCGTGGTGTTGAGGATGCCGACGATGTTGCTAATGAAGTCTTGAAGGCCTACGTTGAGGGCGATTCCAGGGAGGAAGCTACTGCCAGGGTCTTCGAGGTCCTGGGCAACAAGGTTTTAGAGACGCTCCTCTCAAGGCTCGAGGGCGTGCTGGTAGAGCCGGGTAGGAGAGGATTCATAGTGGCTTTGACAGAGGTAGAGAGTTACGATGAAGTAGTTGGGGCTAAGGGCGATCTGGAGAACTTGTTGGAGAAAGTTGGGGGCTCCAAGATACTTGCTACAGGTGGCCTGGCTTTCGAGGCGGAGGCTAGGGAGGCTGCTGTGGAGGACCTGCGGAGGAGTGACATGGTTAGCAGCGTGCTAGTCCTCACTATACTAGCCGCAGTGCTAGGCACCATAGTAGGTATATTCCTCCCCTTCGTGGGTATAGGGGCGGGGTTAATAGTAGCCTCTGCAATAGTTTACCTCCTTGCCTCCAGGGATTATGTTACCGTGATCGATATGAGCAGGGCTTTAATGATATCTACGGGTCTAGGGCTTGGTATAGACTATGCAGCCTACGTTTCAAGGAGGTTTAGGGAGGGACTCAGGGGGTCCCGGGGACCTGCAGAGGCGGCTGAAGAGGCGATCCGTAAGAGCTGGAGGCCTGTAATGGCTGGGGCCTTCGCCGCTGCAGCCGGGTTTGGCAGCTTAACTCTGGCTGAGGGCTTCCCCTTCGCCCGCTCTATCGGGTCTGTAGTCCCTATATCAATCCTGCTCGTGATGGCTGCAAGCCTCACTCTCACTCCAGCTATACTAGCTATTATAGGGGATAGGAGGCTGGTGTGGTGGCCTTCATGCCCCTATAAGGTCTACGAGGCCGGCTCGGGCATTGCTACTGCTGTTACAAGGATTACCACCTTTGTGGCACCCTTGACCGTAATAGCAGTGCTTGCTGTCGCCGGCGCCTCGCTAGTATACCTCTCAGGCTTTCAGGGTAGCTTCGACGTTAGGGTATTCGTGCCCTCAGGCTCTGAGGCGTACGAGGCACTAGACGCTATACTTGAGGGCTATGAGCCCGGAGCGATCTTCCCCATGTTTGTTGTAGCCTCTAGCGAGGAGTCGGCTGAAAGGCTAGCCCCTGCCTTAGAGGCCCTTGAATGCGTCGCTAACGCCTCTGTAGACGGGAGGCTAATAACCCTGGAGCTAGCAGTCAACCCTCTAGGCGATGAGGGAGTAGAGTGCGCTCTGGAAGTAAGGGAAAAAGCACACTCAATAGACCCTGGTAGCCTCGTAGGAGGTCCTCCCTCAGAGAACCTAGACTTGAGAGACGCCTTATACAGGGAATTCTACGGTAAGGTCCTGCCAGCCGCAGCCATAGTTATATTCCTAGTCATGCTAGCCTTCTACATGAGCCTCCCTGCAGCGCTCTCAGCAGTCGTGACCATCGGCGCCTCGGCTGCAATGGGGATCGCCGCCGCAGCAGTAGTCTCTGAGGCCCTAGGCTTCAGGCCCCCCTGGTTCCTGCCTGTGGTCGTCACCGCAGCCCTACTAGGCGTCGGCATGGACTATAACAGCTTCTACCTTAACTCCCTTAGAGAGGCTGCCTTCTCAGGGGCGGCTAGCAGAGAGTACGTTATGGAGGCTGCGAAGAGGGGGGCGGCGTTGGTCGTAGGCCTCTCTATGATAATGGCTGGCGCGTACGCGGGCTTGAGTATAAGTAGCATAGAGGCTATAAAGGTTGCCTCCCTCGGCCTCACGCTAGGAGTCCTCCTAGCGGGGATTAACAGCGCCCTCCTATTAACGCCAGCGGCCGCGAGGCTTATGGGAGCCGCTTTCTGGTGGCCTTACACAGTTCTGAGGCGGGGCTGGGCTCGTGGCAAGACTAGTTGAGGGGGCTATAGACTTCCACGTTCACCCCCCCTGGTGGATGAGGGATGTTAGGAGGGCGTGTGAGCACCTAGCTAGAGTCGAAGAGAGGGCTGGGTTTAGGACCTTCGTCGTTATAGCCTTTGACGGGGACGAGGACCTACTAGACAGGCTGAAGCCCCAAGATATAGCCAGGGCTGCAATGGAGTCCTCCGACCTCCTAGCCTACGCCCTCCACTTGCCCTGGCTTTCGAGAGCCGTCATAGAGCCTGAAAAGGAGGTTGAGAGGCTTAGGGAGGAGCTTAAGATTCATAGGAGGAGGCCTCAGGAAATAGTTGCATGCCTGGAAGCTACTAAGGGTCGAGGACTACCAGTAATATCGTATAACCCCTCGATAGGGCCTGAGAGGTTCGCAGACATAGTTAGGAGGCTGGAGGGGAGGATACTAGGGGTAAAAATCTACCCAACCTTCCACTTCACCCCTCCAGACCACCCATCCCTCCACCATGTATATAGGGCTGTGGAGGATATTGGAGGGCTGGTTATAGTACATACAGGCTGTGACCCAGGCCTCTGGGAGCTACCCCCGCTATGCAGACATGCTAGACCTTCCCTCGTTAGGAGGGCTGCTAGAACGTTCCAGGACTTAACGTTTATAATTGCACACTTAGGGGCTTATAGCGCTCTAAAGCCGGGGATATTCTTTGACGAGGCCCTAAAGGCCCTAGAGGATGATAACATCTATGCAGACACCAGCGCTGTGGACCCGCTATACGTGGAGAAGGCTGTGAAGGAGGTCGGATCCGAGAAGCTACTCTTCGGTAGCGACTACCCTTACGTACAAGGACTAGACGTTGACTCCGCCGCCGGAGAGATCGAGGCTCTAGGACTGGAGTTTAGCCATCTTGAAAACATTTTTAGGAGGAACGCGGAGAAGGTGCTCTCAAGGCACTGGAGGAGGAACGATGCAGCGCTTTAGAGACTTCCTATCCTCTATGTTAGAATAGTAGAATGAGGATTACACAACGTAACCTCAATGGGCCAAGGTTTGGAGGAAGGATAGCTATTAAGTGTACCCCAGAATCTCCGCTAATACCTTCAAAACAAGTTTGCTTAACCACGTTAATACTCGCCTTAACGCGGAAGGAGGTGGAGGCTATGGCCGGCATAGAGGAGTATGCAAGCAAGTTTAAGGAGCTTTTCGAGAAGGCTAAGGAGAAGATGCCGGAGGTAGCGACTTGGAACAAAGTTTACCAGATAGTAGTCCCTGGTGTAGGCGAGTTCTACATAGAGATCTCGGGAGGAGAGCTTAAGATCGAAGGCGGCAAGCACCCTAACCCCATAGCTACCTTGGAGACGGATGAAGAGACTCTCTCTAAGATATTGTCTGGCGAGATGGATGCTATGAGGGCCTTCATGGCTAGGAAGCTCAAGATAACGGGCAACGTAATAGACACTGTTAACCTGAAGAGGATCATTGACGTGGGGCTAGGGAAGGAGTAAACGGGTAGGCCTATCCCCAACTATTTTAAGCGTACATGTTACCCCTCCTCTTCTTCTAATGCCTTCTCGATGGCTTCCAGTATGTCCCGTCTCGTAACTATACCTATAACCCTGTCGCTAGCCCCTCTTTGTACTACTGGGAGCCTACTAACTCCATACCTATTCATCTTGTCTAGTGCCTGCCTAAGGGTCTCATCAGGGTAAGCTACTATCACAGGGCTCGTCATGATATCCCTAACCCTCATAGTCATGGCCTTCTCGTAGCCGAACCTCTCAATGGCTCTCTCAAGGTCTCTCCTAGTCACTATCCCCACAAGCTTTCCATCATCCACTACTGGATAGCCTCCATAAGGCTTCTCGGCAGCTAGCCTTTCGAGTTCTCTGAGCGTTGCATCGGCTCTCACAGTAGTCACTGGAGACGACATTATGTCTCCAACCCTCACGCTATCCATTATAAGCGATGTGAGTAGCCTAACCCTCACACCCCTCCTCTCAAGCTTTATAGTATATATGTTGCTGCCTCCCAGTACTATCCGGCTTACAACGTAGGCAGTGCCAGCGCTAGCCATTATAGGGGCTATGAGGGTGAAGCTACCGCTTATCTCAGGGATCATGATACTCATTGTCAAGGGGGCATAGGCTGCTCCGGCGAAAAGAGCCGCCATACCTGCAAGGCTAAAGGCTAGCGGGTCCCCTAGGGGGTATTGGAGGCCTAGAGCATAACCTAGCATAGAGCCTATGTAAAGGCTTGGAGCAAATATTCCCCCGCTACCCCCGCTCCCCACTGTGAGCCCTGTAGCCACAGCCTTGGCTATGGCTAGGAGGAGTAGCATCTCGACAGCTAGTTGCCCTTGAAGCGCCTTCTCAACCCCCTCATACCCTACCCCGCTAACCCCTAGCCCCGGGAAGAAGCCTGCTATGAAGCCAGCTAATCCCATGCCAATAGCGGGCCTTATCCACTTAGGGCCTGGTAACTTCTCGAACACCTCCTCGAACGTATAGAATAGCCTGACCCACACTGAGGCAGCCAAGCCTAGTATAATACCGTGTAGTATGAAGAGGGGGATCTCCTCGGGCCTCCACACAGGGAGCCTGGGCACCCTAAAGGTTATGCCCTCGCCTATGAGCTCCTCTCCCACGACCGTGCCGATAACGCTAGCCAATACTATGGGGACCGCGTCTACGGGGCCTGCTATGCGGAGTAGGACCTCGATGGCGAATAACGCTCCCCCCAGGGGGGCATTGAAGGTAGCGGCTACCCCTGCAGCCAGGCCCGCCGCCACTATGATCTTCTGCTCGTGGGGCTCTAGCTTGGCTAGTTGACCCACCATGCTCCCTAGCGTAGCGCCCGTCTGAGCTATAGGCCCCTCCCTCCCCGCGCTCCCCCCGCTACCTATAGTCACGCTGGCAGCCAGGATCTTGATCGGGGCTACTTTCCAGTGTATTCTACCTCCCCTTTCTAGAAGGGCTGCCATTACCTCCGGGACTCCGTGACCCCGGGCCTCGGTGACTAGGATATAGACGATAGGACCTACAACGAGCCCTCCCAGCAGAGCTGAGGCGGCTGTAGCTGTAGGATCGCTTAGCGCCAAGATGCTCCTTGTCAACGTAGAGTATATCTCGCCTGCAGCCCCTATAGTTGCTCTGAGGAAATAGGCTGCAAAGCCGCCTAGCACCCCGACTATGATCGCTAGCACGTCGAGCTTAAGGTGCCTTAGGCTCCTTCTATCTAGTAGTATGCGCTTCGTTGCCACCGTTAGCAGCCCCTAGCCTAAACACTATGTACCGCCTACTCCTTGCCTGCCGCTCTTATAGTGTGTACAAGTACGGAGTGATAGGCTGTTAAACGCCACACACCTACCCCTAGCGACTATTAATGAGGGTTTCTCTCCGGCTAGCACCTTTATAGCTGCAGAGTGCTTGTCAACGGCTGCTGTGAGAGCCCACTCCCTCTCAGAGGGCATAGTATATACTGCTATCATAGCCTCATAGCCCTCTCTTATAGCCGGCGGGTTACGGCCCGCTATAACATAGCCTCCACTATAGAGGGCTTTCAGGACCCATGAAGCCGCTGCATGCCCTCTAGCTCCTTGGAGCCTAGCTATGTATAGTAGCGTTGCGGCGTCCTGCTTAGGGTCTGGAGTGGACCATGCAGCGTTATCCGTACCTACCGCAACGTTGATCCCAGCCTCAATAGCATCCTTTACAGGCGGGACTCCAGTGCCATGCCATAGGTTGCTACGGGGGCACATGACTAGCCAGGCTCCAAGTGATGCCGCCTCCTCTAGGTCCTTTCTAGTGAGATGGACACCGTGAACCATAACATTCACGCCAATGTTGAATGCAGCCTCAAAATCGCCCTTAACCCTGGCATCCTTAGTCTCAGCTACGTGAGCCGATATAATGCTGAATCCCCTCCAACCCTCAGGGAGGCCTTCAGGGTGGTCGAGGGGGCTGTTAAGCCCTACACCACTGCAGTAGCGGGGTCCATCGGGGTCTCCGGGGCGGCCTAAGGGTAGGATCTCGGCCACCCCGTAGGTCCTACGGGAAGCCTCCAAGCTAGCCCTACAGCCCCCCGCAGCCGGCTCCCTGAAGTCGAGTATAAGCCCCACACCTGAAGCCTCAGCTAGCCTGTAGGCCTTGGAAGAAGCTTCTACAACTTCACCCCTTGGAGCCCTGGCTAGTAGCCTATGCTTGAGCCCCTGGGGGGGTGATACCAGCTCCTCAAGGTCAAGGCTAGTCCCGTAGTCAGGGGTTAAATAGTCTGCTGAGTGTACGTGGGCGTTAGCTGCTAGTGGAGTGGCCGCTGAAACCCTATGATAGTCTCCGGAAGGGCATCCACCCCGCCTCACCATCGTTATCCTGGAGCCCTCAACCTCTATGCAGACGTCTAGAGCGGGCTCAAGGTCCTCTCCTATCAGGGCAAACGCTGCTCTAAGCCTCAGCGATCCCTCCAGCTCCATGCCACCCGGGTTATTGATGCTGGGCTTCGGGGCTATCAAACCCTACATTTACGCTGAGAGGCTGAGGGTTCCGGCTAAAATCTTTAAACCCAGCCTTAGAGGAGGCAGCATGGCATCTTGGAGACGTCCCTGTAGAATGCAAGGGCTGCATACTTGAGGGCCTCATTGATCGTCGGGAATATGTGGACCGTGTCTATAAGGTCGTCTAGAGTCCACCCAGCCCTGATCATGACCGATACTTCCTGTATAGCCTCTGCGGCTCTAGGCCCCGCGATGGTTGCCCCCACTATCCTCTTATCCCTAGGGTCGATCACGAGCTTAGCGAACCCCCGGGTCTCCCCCTCGATTAGAGCCCTGGGTACGAGGCTTAGTGGTACTGTTCTGCAGGCACACATCTTAATCCTTTCTGCTAGCTCCCTCTCAGTAAGGCCCGCCCTAGCTATCTCAGGCTCTATGAACACGGCTTTCGGTATGTGCTCGTAATCCATTTCAATCCTACCTAGGCCTAGAGCGTTTACAGCCGCCACGTATCCCTCCCTAGCAGCCACAGGCTCTAGCATAGGCTCTCCTATGACGTCTCCAGCAGCGTAAACTCCCTCTGCAGCCTTAAGGTTAGAGTCTACCTTCACGAAACCCTTTTCGTCGATCTTGACTCCCAGCTTCTCGAGCCCTAAACCCTCTAGCCTCGGCCTCCTACCAGTAGCTAGGAAGATCATGGAGGCTTCGACGGTCTTACCGCCGTCCGGAGTAGCTATCTTAGCCTTGACCATGTCACCTTCGACCTTAACCTCCTCGAGGCTAGCCCTATGTAGGACTTCAACCCCATCCTCCCGTAGGACCTCCTCAGCGAACAAGCCGGCTTCAGGTTCCTCTCTCGGGAGAAGCCTCCTTCTCCTATTAACTAGGGTAACACTAACCCCCGCCCTAGCCATTATCTGTGAGAACTCTACTCCCTGAGGGCCGCCTCCAACAATTACTGCTGAATCCGGGTGGAATTCTAGGTCTAGTATCGTCTCGTTGGTGTATACAAGCCCCTTTTCTAGTGCCTCATCTATGCCCTTTACGCTCGGGACTACTGTAGAGGCTCCAAGCGCTATGATAAGGGCTCTCCGGTACCTCACTACACCAGAGCCTTCTACCTCAACCTCGCCTTTCCCCCGCACTCTAGCCACGCCTCTATACACGTCGATCCCGAGGCTCTCAGCCAGCTCCTCGTACTTCTCCTTCCTAACCTCCCCCGAAACCCTAACTGCATCCCTTAGGACCTCCGGTAGCCTAGGCTCCTCACCCTTAAGCTTAGCCTTGGCGAGTAGCTTGAGCATCCTCTTAGTAGGCACACAGCCGTAATTAACGCAAGTGCCTCCCAGAGGGCCTTTGGATACGATGGCAACCTTGAACCCGTTCTCGGCTGCCACCGTCGCGGCTGAGAAGCCCGCAGCACCTCCTCCAAGCACTACTAGGTCGTAGCTGCTTGCCACGATAAACCCTAATGTCAGCGGTGTGGAAATCGCACATTATTATCGTTTAGGCAGCGTTTGCAAGTGTCTAGCCTATATACCGGACATTACATTGGCTAGGCCCCTTTACTCCATAATATACGCCTTTTTAAATCTCTTAGCGTGAGGGAGGGGTTGAGGGGTTCGCTTGAAGCTCGAGTACCTAGTGGTAGCTGTCTCGGGCCCCCTCGCTTTTAACCTTATAATGGCTCACGCATTCGACGAGATAGTCTACGCAGTAGCATTCACCTCAATAATACTCGCAAGCCTCTCAGCCGTGATGCTAGGCGAGGACCTATGGAAGACCCTAGGCAACCCTAGGAGGGCTCTAGCCCCAGGGATAGTAGGGGCTCTGGGGCTCTATGCAGCTTTCTTTATAGGCGATGTGGCAGCCGGGCTCCTAGGCATGGATTGGCAGGTTAGAGAGGTCTACGAAGCCGTCCCAAGGGGTATTACCGTTGCTGCTGCCCTAGCCATAGCGTCTCTGGGGGAGGAGCTTTACTGGCGAGGGGCTCTGCAGGAAGTGGCGCTCCGCAGGGTAGGCTTACCCTGGTGGGCCTCCAGCCTGCTATACGCCTCTGGGCATATAGCCTCGGGCCTCCCACTACTAGCCCTCGCAGCCCTAGTCGCAGGCCTCATCCTAGGCTTCATAGCACACCGGTGGGGTATAGTAGCCTCGGCTATATCCCACTACCTCTGGCTACTCACGGTCTTCTACATAGCCCCACTAGCCTGAAACGTGAGTAGGACCTTTAGCCCCCGACCGTCAACACGGCCCTCCCTACCAGCCTGCCTGAAGCAACGTCAGAGTATGCCTCATTGATCCTATCCAAGGGGTAGGACCTGTAGAGAGGCTTCACAGCGCCCTCCCCTATAAGCTTTAAGGCCTCAGTATACTCCCGCTTATCGTAGGCGGCGCTACCCACGATCCTTAGCTCCCGCATCACCACGTAGGCGGGCCTCTCAAGGGTTATAGGAGCCCCCTCAACATTTCCTATCAAGACGAGAGTACCCCCGGGCTTCAGCCACCTCATACTCCAGTTTATCGTAGACGCTCCAACGTTCTCAAGGACTACGTCAACCCTACCAAGCCTCCGATAGCCTAGGGGATCCAAGACAGGCTCCACTCCAAGCCTCCGTAGGACCTCACCTTTCATAGGACTCCTAGTGTATCCCAAGACCTCAGCTCCAAGCATCTTAAGGTATTGTACCCCGTGAACACCTACACCGCCGGAAGCCCCGACGACTAGAACCCTCATCCCAGCCACCAGCCCTGCAACTTTTGAGGCGTGGATGTAAGTGGCGACTCCACAGGTAGCGGCTGCGTACTTAGCGTACTCCTCGTCTGGAAGAGGAACTAGGTTCCACCCCGGAGCCCACAGCTTCGTGGAGTACCCCCCAGGAACCTCCTCACCCAGTATCGTGTAGCTAGTGCACGAGGCCACGCTGAAGCTCCCATCAGGCGTCATGCACTCAGGCCCAACAACCCCGGGGTAGACTCCTACAGGTCTGCCTTCATGCTCGCCGAAGACTTCATGCCCTAGTATCAGGGGGGGTTTAAGGTTTGTAAAGCCCCCCTTCCATACCACTACATCCCTCCCGCAGACACCCACAGCCTTGACGTCAACTAGCTTCCATGAGGGGTCGGGCGGCTCCAGCCTTAGCCTCTCTATCTCGAATGGCTCCCTGAAGCCCCTTAATACGGCCGCCTTAGCCTCTACAGCCGCCAAGCCAGCCTACACCGAGGTTCTAGCAAGCTTACAACGTTTATGACTATAGCTTACTCCTCCCTCTCTTCCCTCATTCTCCTAATCTCCCGTCTTAGCTCCTCAATCTCCTCTCTGAGTCTCCTTACCTCGTCGCCCTGATACTGGGCCGTAGGTGCCTGGGGCTGCGCGAGCCCTCTAACTATGGCTACTATTGCGTAGACAGCAGCGATGACTAGGGCTATGAAGAGAAGCATCATTAATATGCCGAAGAAGCCTCCGCCCATGAATCCAAAGCCCATCATACACGGGCACACCTCCTCCGAGCCGCCGCCTGTGGCTGGTGGGTCGAGGAGTATTGTACTAGCCTTAAACCCTGTATAAACCAGAGCATAAGCCATCAGCTCCAACTAGCTCCCTTAGATAATAATGAGCCGCTAACACTATTATCTATATGGCCCAAACGCACTAGTTGAAGCCTCGCCCCCCTACATATATACTCTCCGAATACCTCCCAGCTTCAACCCTCCCCATAGCGGTGAGAATGCTCGGTGGGAGCTTGGGGAACATTGAGGTTAGGATTGAGCCTCCCATAGGCTGGGTGGTATTCAATAGGCCTGAGAGGCTTAACGCTATGGATAAGGGCCTCCTCTCGGATACTATAAGGGCGTTGGAGGACCTAGGCTCCCGAGGCGACATAGCTTTCATAGCTATCACGGGTAAAGGCAAGGCTTTCTCCGCTGGCATGGACTTGAAAGCCCTATCTACAGCGGGTAGCCTAGACGAGGTGGGTGAGGCCTTCGAGCTGCTAGCCCGCATGTTCCGCACCCTACTAGCCGTAAAGAAGGTAACAATAGCAGCCGTTAACGGCGTGGCTGCAGGGGGCGGGGCCGAGCTCTTATGGGCTGTCGACCTGAGTGTAGCCGTTAGGAGCGCCAGGATCATGTGGCCCGAGGCACTCTGGGGCCTCATACCACCGGCGCTCTCAACCATAGGCCCCCAGGTCCTGGGCCCCGCTAGGGCTGCTTACCTAGCTATGGCTTCAGGGGAGGTTACTGCGGAGGAGGCGTATAGGCTAGGCCTCGTTTCGAAGCTCGTCGAGAGGCCCGAGGACCTGGAGGCTGCCGTGAAAGAGCTTGCAGGGGAAGTTATGAGGTCTTCGCCCTCCTCGGTAGACTCTATAAGGAGGATCCTCAGGTCCTACAAGGCCAGCATAGCCCTCGAGCTTGGAGTCTCAGAGCTGATAAGGCTGTCTAGGAGGGGGGAGGTGCTCGAGGCGTCGAGGAGCTTCGCAGAGAGGAAGAAACCTCCGGAGTACAAGTGGCTCTAGCGCCCGCCCCCCTCTCTAAGCCTCGCCGCGATCTTTTCGAGCCTAGCTAGACTATGCTCCAGGAACCTCGGTAGCTTCTCGGGCTTCCTGGGAGCATTCTCAACCACTAGCCCTAGGGTCTTGTCGGGGTCCTTCACGGCCTCTAGCAGCCACCCCCTCAGCCCCAGGGCCCGTAGGTCCTGCCAGTACGGGTGTAGCGCCTTGATCCTCTCTTCGAGGTCCTGGTATATCCTGTAGGCCTCCTCGAACGCCCTAGCCTCCTCGTCGCTGAGCTGCCACCTAATATCGTCTAGGCCCCCCTTGAGGACGTGGGCTATTTGCCCCCTCCTAGACCCTATTCCAGACACCTTAAGCAAGTACCTGGGAGACTTCACCTTGAGCAGCGGGTCTAGCATTTCTATGGGCTCAGGGTATATGGGCTCGGGGAACCACGCCACGACTCCCTCCTTATCCTCCCACTCGGCCACCTGGAGCCTGAGGCTCTCCAGACTGCCATGAAGGGCCTGAGGCTTCAGGGGCCATTCAAAGCCTTCAGGGTGCTCAAGCTCCATTGTACCATGCCTCCTAACAGCTAACAGGTATGGTCGTGCCCTCTCCAGCCCCTCAAGCACCGTCCCCAGGGTGTGGGACCTGCTAGCCGGGAGTCCTGGGACTACTAGCTCGAACAGCACGACACCCTCCTCAGCAAGCCTCCACAGCCTCCCGCCTAGACCCTCCCTCTCAACATACCCCATGAAGGCCCTCACGTGAGGATTAGCCACACCGCCCTCAGCGGCAACGCCCTCTGGGCTCTCCATCCACAGCATACCCCTAGTATGCCCCCTCAACTCCCCCGTCACAGGGTCAATCCACACCACCACTAGGGTGCCATCGAGCTTCTCGTAAACCCTCACAGGCTCCCTCCCCCTGAGACCCTTAGCATCTACCCCGGGCACCTCACCTAGGTTGAAGAACTTGGTGAACGGCAACACCACGTGCTTCCCCTCGACAACCACAGTACCCCTAGCCAGCGTCAGGCAGGGGTACTCCAGGAACACCCTCCAGTCAGCAGCCTTGTAGGTGTAGAGGCAGTACTCAACACCGCCCTCCACAGCACACTTAACTCTAAGAGACCTCCTAGGAGCCCTAGCCTGGCACTCCCTAAGAGCCTCTACAACCTTCTCTGGAGTCAGGCGGGCCACTCTAGCTCACCAGAGTCACTGCAACTATCCTAATAGAGTATGCCTAAAACTTAAACTATCAACATTTACTTAATTAGGGGAAAATGGTGGGCCTGGAAGGGCTTAAAGAAGTATAAGAGTTACTTACCCTCGAGTTAGAAGTAGTCTGAGAAGTCCTCCCCGCCCCCCAGCTTACCCCATTCTTCAACTAGGTCTATATCGCCTCCGCCATGCCTCGCATCACACCTATCAATCTTTACCACGGCCGGGAGCCTAGTCATACTACCCATGACAACGGCCTCCCCTGTGTTTAGGGAGGGTAGGAGGCTCGCCAGGTCCTCACTCAACTCCTCGCTTGCGGCTTGCACATACCTTATATCCTGGGGCTCCACCATCCTCAGCACTATCTTGTTGTTAGCTTGGCTTAGCACGTCGGGGTCTAACCTCTTAGGCCTCTGGCTCACCATTACCAAGCCCACACCGAACTTCCTCCCCTCCCTCGCAGTCCTCGCCGCCCACATCTTGGTTAGCGTGTCCTCGCCTGCTGGTATGAGTACGTGGGCCTCTTCTATGACAACTATTATTGGCGAGGGATAACCCTCGCCTCCAGTAGCCTTCCACTTTCTCCTCTCCGTCAGTATCCTTCTAAGGTAGTGGCTCACTACAGCATCGGCAGCCTTCTCATCTAGCCTGCTAAGATCCATAACTGTGAGCTTGCCCGGCTCTACTATACTAGCTAGGTTTGTAGGAGTGTGGGGGTCTAATATATCCCTATACTCGTAGTCTAGGTCCTCCAGCTTGCTGAGAACCCCCATAGCCCTCTCCTTAACCTTCTCGATTGGAGGCGGGTCCTTGGATGGCTCGAAGCCTGTGACTTCAGTAAAGATCCGCTTAAGAGCTTGGTGGTTGGAAGCTTTCTTAGCAGCCTCCCCCAGGACCTCCATCATCCTGGGTATCAAGTCGGGGGCCCCCAGCCTACCCATGTTGTAGAGCCTCTTAAGCTCGATCCAAAGCCAACGTAGGAGGCGTTCCTGCTGCGTCCCCTGGAACCTGGTAAGCTCTAGAAGCTCCTCGAACGTGAGCGACGCAGGGTTTAACTTGGCGGGGGAGAGTAGCTTAGCCCTACCCTCCAGGCCCAGGGTGCCATACTCCCCGTGCATGTCAAATACTAGTACCGTACCCCCCAGCCCCCCGACTATCCTCCTCACGAGCACGCACACTGTATTGCTCTTACCGCCCCCGGTGACAGCTAGGATCGCTAGGTGCCTCGTCAGGGCGTTAACGTTAACCCTATACTCAACGTCAACCCCCATGAGCCTCCCAAGCCTAACCCACCTCCTACCCTCAGGGGAGAAGACCCTCTCCAGGACCTCGGGCCTAGCCAGCCTCACAAGGCCACCGGGCTCTACGGGCAGCTTGGGAGCCTCTAGCCTCCCACCATTTACAAGGGGCTCGACATAGCTAACCCACCTAACCTTAGCCCTCCTCGTAGTATAGTTGGACATTGCTTCGCCCACAGCCCTAGCAAACCACTCTACCGACTCGCTACTAGACATGACATTGAAAACCTCGGTGGAGGAGCGTATCGCCTCAACTATCCCGAGCACACAGCCCCCAAGGCTCTCAGCAACCACGTAAGACCCTGCCACCAGGCTGCCAGCCTCGACAACCTCCCTCCTAACATCAACAATGCTCTCCAGGGGGGTACTGGTTCCTACTACCCTCCCAACCTCAACTCCGCCGCAGAGGCTCCCGCCATCCTCCACAACCCCTCACCCCCACTCCCTCAAAACCCTCCTATCCTCCCGGCCCCCCTCTAACCCCATCACGGGGAGGGCTGCGACAAGCTCCTCTCTCCTAACTCTAGCCATCATGTGGGCTGCTGCTAGGGGTGCCGGGTAGCCCCGGGTGAGGGGGAGGGAGGCTAGCATCTCGACCGCCCTCCAGAACTCCCTGAGACCCCGTTCCACGTTGCCAGCCTTTACGGGGACCGTGAGGTGGAGTAGAGGGCCGCCGGGCGATAGCCTTACGTAGCCCTCTACAGTCGCTAGCTCCCTCTCATAGAACTCGTTGAGCCCGGCTACCTCGGGATATAGGCTGCCGGGCTCCTCGCCCTCACCCTCCCCCGTGAGCCTCAATATCTTATAGCCGCCCTCAACGTAAGAGTCCTCGCCCCAAAATGCCACCCCGGGCTCTACAGGCTTTGCCCTAGCTATCCGGTGCCTATCAGTAGTGCTCCCCCCACACCTGCTAGTAGACCTGGATGTCTTGGCTACGAAAGCTACTGTAGCGCCTCTGCGCCAAGCCTCCTCAAGTAGCATCCTGTAGAGGAGGAGTTTCTCCGACACCTCCAGGGCTACGATCCACCAGAGGGGATGTAGGCGCCCATCGCCCCTCGGATAGACTCCCTCGGCTGCGAGCCTCATAGCTAGCCTGGCTGAGACGGGCCTCCTATAAGCCTTAGACAGTAGGTCCTCTATGCAACCGTCACCCCCGCATGGCGCTAAGTCTCCTATTACCCCCCTCTTATAGGCTTCCTCCAGAGCCTCCTCAGCCTTCTCAAGGGCCCTACTAAGCCAGGCCTCGCCGAGCCTCCTTGTGAAGCCGGGTCTCCACCATTTTATCGCAGTCGTTATACTCCCATCCATCAAGACTAGCCCCCCACCCTCGCCCAGCACAGCCAGCCCAGCCGCAGCCTCTAGGGTTTCCCTGTAGAGTGCAATCCTAGGCTCAGCATTGAGAGGGGGCATAACAACGCCCGCAGCAGCTAGCCTCACATCGCTAAAGCCCGGGCCGCCAGTCCTGGAAGCCCAAGCCTTTACCACATATGCCGTGCCATCCTCAAGGTCTGTCTGTGCGTTGCCACCATCAGCCGCCAGGACCCACTCAGGCCTCCTACCCGCCGGTAGGTCCTGCCAGTAGAACCTGCAGGAACTCGACCCGGGGGATAGGAGCCTTGTAACGTCGGCTTTAACCTCAGCCGCAGCCTCCAGCGGGTTCCGGGGGTGAACGCCCACAACACCCGCCAAGGACCTACACCCCCCGCTACTCCTCGCATCCTATCCTGCTGAAGCCGTCGGGCCCCCTCTCTGCCCTGCATAGCCTGTCGGCCATGTCAGCCACGTCCTCGTGGTGTGTCACCACTATCAACTGCTTTACCATCCCCTCCCTGCTTGCATCCCTCAGCAGCCTCACCAAGGTCCTCCGGTTCTCCTCGTCTAGCTCGGCTGTGGGCTCGTCTAGGATTAGGAAGCCTATCCTGCTACCCACAGCCCTGTTAAGGGCTAGTATGAAGGCTATCGCTAGTATAGTCTTCTCCCCGCCGCTAAGGGAGGACACTTGAGCCTCCCTCCCCAGGTAGTCTACTAGCTTGAGCCGGGGGCCCTCCCGCGTGTCCTCGAAGGATACTGAAAGTATTCCTGGCACCCTGAAGGTGGCTAGTATAATGTTCATCTCGTCCTCTAGCCTCCTAAGCGTCTCCCTGTAGGCGGCCTCCTTAGTCTCCTCCAGTATCCTGCGGATTGCTAGGGCTGTAGTAAGGGACCTTACGAGCCTCTCCCTCAGCCCAACCCTAGCCTTGAGCCTTTCAACCTCACCCTCAAGCCTCCTAACAGCCTCTCTAGCAGCTCCTAGCTCGTACTTGAGCCTCTCAAGCTCCTTCCTGGCATCCTCTAGGACCTCCTCAGCCTCCCTCAGCGTCTCCCGGGCCTCCCTTAGCCGCGCCTCAACCTCTCTAAGCTTCCGGGCCTTGGGCTCTAGCTCCCTCAACTCCCCCTCAAGGTCCTCTATAACCTCTCTGAGCTTCCGGGCCTCCGCCTCAACCTCTCTAAGCTCAGCCTCGGCCTCTTCAGCTCTCCTTACGGCCCTCTCGGCGTCCTCCAAGCCGCTGAAGCCCATTGACCTGAGGGTCTCCATCATCGACTCTAGCCTGGCTTCAGCCTCCTTTAACTCGGCCTCAACCCCCTTAACAAGCCTCCTAGCCTCCTCGACGCCCGGTAGGTCATTGAGGCCCAGCTCTCTCGCAGCCCTCTCGGCGTCCCTCAGCTCCCTCTCTAAAGCTCCTCGAGCCTCCGCCAGCCTCCTAGCTTCAGTCCTAAGCCTCTCCACCTCCTCCTCAACAGCTCCGAGCCTCTCCTCAACGCCCCTAAGCTCCTCCTCGAGCTTGCCTAGCGCCTCCAGGACCTCTGGGCCTCCAGCAGCCTCTATCATCCCGTAGACCCAGCCCAGCCTCTGTCTCAGCCTAGAAGCCCTTTCACTCAGGCTCCTAGCCTCTTCCTCGAGCCTAGCCGCCTCAAGCCTAGCCCTCTCAGCCTCCCTCCTACGAGCCAGCGCCTCCCTAGAGAGGTGCTCTTTAACCTCCCGGAGCCTGCCGCCATCCAGGGGGGAGCCGCATAGGGGGCAGGAAGCCGTCTCTCCGGAGGCCTCCAGGACCTCCAGGGCTTTCCCAGCCCTCTCAGCCTCAGCCTCCAGAGCTGCCGCCCTCTCCCTCTCCCCCCTAGCCCTCTCCTCAAGCTCCCTTGCCCTAGCTTCAAGCTCTCTCATCTTAGACTCCAGTGACCTCAGCAGGTCCTCCCCTCCGCCATCGCCTAAGCCGGCCTCACGAGCAGCAGCCTTCAGCGCCTCCAATGCTCTCCTAGCCGCCGAGGCCTTTCCCCTAAGCTCCTCCAGCCTGGCAGCAAGTCTACCCCTCTCAGCTTCTAGCCTTGCCAGCCTATCCTCAACGTCCCCGAGCCTCTCAATGGACCCCCTAAGCTTCTCAGCCTCAACAAGCTTCTCTAGGAGCCTCCTCGCGGTTGAAAGAGTATATCTCAGCTCTCTAACCCTAACCTCAAGACTCCGAGCCGCCTCCACCACGCCCCTAGCCTTAGCCAGTCTAGCCTGCTGCCTCAGACCGCCAGCCTTCTTCTCAAGCTTTTCTAGCCTCTCCCGGGCACTGCTCAGCTTCCTCTTAACGGCCTCAAGCCTGCTAGCCGCCTCCTCGAGCCTAGCCCTCTCAGCCTCCAGCTTTTCGACTTCACTCTTAACCTCGTTCCTAACCTTCTCGGCCTCCCTGAAAGCCTCCTCTGCCTCCTTAACCTTAACCTCTAGCTCCCCGAGCTTCCTTCTCTCCCTCCCAAGCTCCTCCAGGGCTTTGGAGAGGTTCTGCCGGTCCCTCTCAAGCTCCCTGAGCTGCTCCCTGAGCTTCCTGCTAAGCCCTAGCCTCTCGGGCCTCCCTGGGGTGGAGGAGACCTCCTCGCCGGTAGCCTCATCCCTATACCTAAACTCGAGGCCCTCAAGCCTCTCTACAGCCTCCGCTATCGCCTTCGAGCCTATGGCGGCATCTAGTATCTCCCCGAGCTTCCTGGGCTTCTCAAGGCTCTCTGCTATCGAGTGTAGGGTGGCTTGCCCTATGATCACGGCGTGGGACATAAACTCCCCGTGATCCGGGACGCCCGTAAGGCCTAGGAGCGATTTCAGCTCCCTCATGACACCCTCCTTCTTGGAGGCCACCAGCTTGCCGTTTACCTTGAGCGATGCCGCCTTAGGCTGCGGGCTCCTCTTACCCGGGGCTAGGTGGAGGGAGACGCTTATCGTGCTCCCCCCGTCGGATAGACTAAGCTCTAGGCTAGCGTGGGGCCTACCCCTTGTTATGAGGTAGGGGCCCCTCCTAGACTCCCCCGTAAGGGCGTAGTATATGGCGTCTACGACGCTACTCTTACCCGCGCCATTAGGGCCTACGATAGCCGTGAACCCCTCAGTGAGATCGAGGCTGAGACTCCTAT
>WAKF01000014.1 GCA_015523465.1 Aeropyrum sp. | reverse complement strand
GGTGTGTTGTGGGGCGGCGCTAGGGGTGTTTGTCTCGTCTTCTTGTGGCTTCTCCTTATTAGCTGGGGTTTCCTATGCATGGTCTGTGGTGTGCTGCGGCTATGCGTGGGGTTGTGGATCTCCTCTCGGAGCTTGTTAGGGTTAGGAGTGTTAGTGGGCCTGAGCTCGGGCTTAGGGTGGGTCGTGGGGAGGCTTTGGAGGTCCTAGGGTTGCTGAGGTCCTATACCGACCTCCCCCTGGAGGTCACAGAGGCTCCCGGGCAGGTCCTTCTGGCTCGGCTGGGGTCTGGTAGGCCTGTGTCCCTCTATATGGCTCATTTTGACGTTGTGCCTCCGGGGCCTGGGTGGAGTCGTGAGCCGTTCGAGCCTGTGGTTGAGGGTGGGAGGCTTTATGGTAGGGGTGCCGCTGATGATAAGGGTAATGTTGCAGCCATAGCAATAGCCCTTAGGGGGTTTGAGCCTGGGAGGGGCACGCTCCTCGTAGCCTTTACTGGGGACGAGGAGGTTGGGGGTTCTGGTGGTGCTGGGTGGCTTGCTGGGAGGCTTAGGGCTTGGGGCTTGTGGCCTGACTATGTTGTGAACGGTGACGGGGCCTTCTCCAGGGTTATAGTGAGGAGGAGGAGTGTATTCAGGGCTAGGCTGAGGGTTGAGGCTTCCAGGGTTGAGGGTGAGGGTAGGTCATTCAGGCTCGGCTTCAGGCTCGAGGTTAGGGGGCGTGATACTAGGCATGCGGCCTACTTCATACCCGGGGTCGACTCACACCCCCTCCTAGAAGCCTCTGCCGTCGTGAGAGCCCGAGGTTATGGGGTTTCTGGGGTTTGGGGTGAGTGGGTTAAGGGTAACGTGCTTCCGGCCAGCGTGGTAGTGGAGGTTGTCGAGCCTTGTGGGGGTTGCGGCAGGGCTGTGTGGGATGAGGGGTTGACGGCTGCTGTAGGGTCTCTCATACCCCTAACCAGGCCCCCACTGAGGGTTGAGCTTGTGAGCGAGTACGGTGTCACGGCTACGCCCAACGTCTACAGGGTTGAGGGTGGGTGGCACGTCTTCGACATCGACCTCAGGGCTATGACCATGGATAGAGGGGCTGTGGAGGAGGCCCTGGCTAGGGTCCTCGAGGAGGTAATGCCCCGGGGGCTCGGGTGGGAGCTGGAGGTTTCTGGGGGTCAAGGCTACCTCTATACCCCCCGGGGTGCTCCCCTAGTTGAGCTGGCTTTGAGGGTTAACAGGGGGCTGGGGCTTAGCGGCGAGCCTATGGAGGCTGCAGGGGCTAGTGACAGCCGGTACTTCAGCCCTCACGGTAGCCAGGCTATAGACTATGGCCCCCTGGGGGGAGGGGTTCACGGGCCCGACGAGTACGTCGAGCTGGATGCGCTGGGGAAGGCGGTGGAGTTCTATAGGAGGGTTGCTGAGGCGTTGCACGGGGGCTAGCTAGGCCCTACCCTCATACTCCCTTCTAAGGATCCAGGCGGCCTCCACCATAGCCCTAACCTTCTCGAAGCTCCTCCTCCTAGGTTGAACGGGCCACGTGGCTCCAGAGGCGAAGCCGCAGTCTGGGTTGAGCCATAGCCTCCCTGGGTCGAGGTACTTTAGCGCCTCTTTAGCCCTGCCAGCGACCTGCTCGGGGCTCTCCACCTCCGGCCTCTTAACATCAACCACCCCCAGCCCCACCTCCTTCTCCGCCATTCCCAGAACCTCCAGGCTCCCGGCCCTCGGGGTTGCGAATTCCAGTACTAGCTGGTCTACTCTAAGCTGGTTTAGGTACGGCATTATCCTCTCGTAGCCTCCTCGGGGTAGGGCTTCTTCGGGCCCAGGCCAGTTACCCCTACACACATGCACTCCTAGCTTGACCCCGCTGACGCCCCTCACAGCCTCGTTGACAAGCTCTACTGCCAGGCTTAGCTCCTCATTTATGGGCTGTCTCGGCTTGTAACCGTTAACTAGCTCCACGAGCCTGTAGTACTTGGGGTCTATGGGGTTAGAGAGGGAGGGGTCGTCTAGCTGGATGAAGAAGACGCCCATCTCAGCTAGCCTTCTTACGGCCTTGTTGAGCAATCTAGCTACCTCGAAGCCTAGGTCCTCGGGGGTGGGGTAGTAGTCTGATGTTAGCTTCTTGTTCCACGAGTCTATCATTAGCATGTAGGGGCTTGGAAGGGTGAATTTCAGGGGTTTAGAGGAGTATTTGAGGGCGAAGCCGGCCTCCCTCTCAACCCTCTCAAGCCTCAACCTCAGGTGGCTTGTGGCTACGGGATGGTATATTCCCCTGTGTATACCAAGCGACTCGAGGTAGCCTCTAGCCTCTGGTGTCTCAGCTAGCTGGTATAGCGGCTTGTACTCCATGCCGTCGAATAGCTCTGCGAAGAAGAAGCTAAGTCTCCTCTGCTCTCCATCGGTAATCACGTCTAGCCCCGCCGCCTCCTCCTCCTTGATAGTGGCTATGACGGCGTCGTCAAGGTACTCTTCGAACTCGTCTGGAGAGATCCTGCCGGCCCTCAGGTCCCTGAGAGCCCTTGTAAGCCAGGAAGGCCGGGGAAAGCTGCCTACCACGCTAGTAGGGAACAATGGTAGCTTTACAGCCAACCCCCCTTGCACCCTAGACTATGCTGTGTTTCCCCGGGCCTAAGACTTAGCCGGGGCCTCGGCGCCGCCTGAGACCTCGGCCTTACTCATCGGCTCGAACCATTTCCCTCAAGCTACCCGCGGAGTCCTCACAGGCCCTCTGAGGGTTACTTACATTACGCTCCGAAGCGTTAAGAGTTTCGGGGGCGCGTTTACATCTAGGCCTTGACGGGGTGCAAGGGGAGTTGGCGATCTTCTCGCCCGAGGTGGTGTATCCTTCGGCTACGGGGGTCATCCTACTCGCGTCTAGCGCTATAGGCTTTAGAATTTACAGGGTTAGCGGTAACCTGGCGGTATTTTGGCTTGCTCTAGGCCTTGTCTTCGTGGCTGCGCAGTCGTTCATGGAGGCCTATATAAATTATAGGATTGACGTGGTTGAAGGGTTCTACGGGTCGAGGCAACACTACATGCTAGACGCCTTTAGGGGGGTATTGATAGTCCTATGGGCCTTCGCCCAGGCCCTAATCCTGGTAGACCTTGCCGGCGTGAGGGAAAGGTGGGTCTACTATGGCCTCCCCGCGGTGATCCTGATCTCGGGCACAGTCTACACGTTCGCCGTAAACCTTGGAGCCGATATCGGGGACCCCGCTAACAAGATACTTGTGAGTAGTGTGGGTAGGGTGCTGGGCATACTCGTCCCGGTCAGCCTGCTACTCGGAGTCTTCATTATACTCTCGATAGCCAGGCCCACAGGCAGTAGAGGCGCCCTTGTCATAGGCGTGGCCTTCATACTCCACGCAGTGACACTCCCGCTCTACTCGGTCGCTAAGAGCCTAGGCCCCGTGACCCTGGGCCTCTGGTACGCCTTTGGAGGGATAATACCAGCCCTTGCAGCCCTCTACGGGTTCTGGCAGCTAGCTCGGGAGGCTGCAGGCTAGACGCTAGCCCCACTCTTCCACCCTATAAACTGCGACAGACAGGCCTCCCACCTCCCTGACTATGGAATCTAGTTGCTCCGGGCCTAGGGGGCCCCGGGCTTGGGATGCCGCTGCTACTATCATGCCCTCACAGGCCTTCATATAGAAGACTTCGCCTCCGCCTGAGACGCCGACTACTAGAAAGCACCCCCTAGACGGTGCCAGGGCCTTAAGCTTGTTGATTAGCTCGTCTAGGCTCGACGCCACAAGCCTACCCGAGGCTTCTAGGGAGGAGTTCGTAAGGAGCCTAGCGGTGACTAGGGGGTCTGCAAGCCTCCGAGACTCCGCCTCATCCCATCTAACAGTTCTGGCGAGGGCTCTACGCTCTGTAGGCTGCGCGGCTTCCCTCCTCTTCTTCTCGGCTTCAGCGTAGAACCTGCATCGAGGGTAGTTAGGGCTTCTGCAGGGTAGTATTAGAGGGTTTACAGTCCTACCCAGAGCTTTACAGTAGACTGCGGCCCCTCGAGGCTCGCCGTAAGGGCATAGCACTGCAGACATTAATCCACCCCTTCCAACCCCCTTATTGATAGCGGGGTGAACCCTGCATCCATATCGTTTTCACGGTACACTGTATCGGGGGCCCGCTACCTGCATCCCTAGGCGCAAAGGCTCGTCTAGGCTCTCAGCCCGCCACTTCTATATCGCTTCGACGCCTACTACGCTGGAGGGTGCCGGAACTTGAGAGTTAAGGTTCTCGAGGCAGGCGTCGTTGACGGTTTATTGACGCCTAGGCTTATGGTGGAGTGGGTTGAGAAGGTGTTGAAGGACCCTAGCGCCACTGAGGCCCCTAGGGCTTCCCTGGAAGCAGGCGGTAGCTGGCTCGGGGTGATGGCTGCATCTGGCTTTGGAAGGCATGTAGTTAAGGTAGTCGGAGTATACCCGGAGAACCCGGGACGCGGTCTACCCCTGGTGAGGGGCCTCCTACTATCAATAGACTCTTCAACCGGGGATCGAGTCTTCGAGGCCCCGGCTGAAGAGCCTACCGGCTGGAGGACGGCTGCGGCCTCGGCTCTAGCCTTAAAGCTGCTAGGCTTCAGCGGCGGGGGCGTGCTGGGTGTTATAGGAGCTGGTGTACAAGCCAGGTACCACCTCAAGGTCCTGACTGGGCTCTACGGCTTCGACGGGGTACTAGTCTACTCGAGAACCCCCCGAAAGGCTGAGGCGCTGGCGAGGGAGTATGGTGGCAGGGCTGTTAGCCTCGGGGAGGTCCTACGGGGCTCAGACGTTATAGTCGCCGCTACGACCTCCACGGAGCCGGTAGTCACGGGGGAGGCTAGGAGGGGCTCCTACATAGTGAGCGTGGGGGCTCCCAAGCCCGTCAGGGAGGTCTCGGATGAGGTACTACAGGCAGCGGGGTGCGTGCTGGTAGACTCACCCATCGCCCCGGAGGAGAGCGAAGACGCCGCTAGGGCCCCCAAGACGGCAACCCTCAGGGAGGTCCTACAGGGTAAGGCAGAATGCAGGCCGGGCGACTACAAGGTGTACAAGAGCGTCGGAACCCCCCTACTAGACCTAGCAGCAGCCCTAGCAATAGAGGAAGCCATCAAAAGCCGTGGAAGAGGCTAGGCTCAACTGTAAACCGTTATCACCCCACAAGAGAGAGTTAAAAAGAGGCGGGGCCGTCAGGGGGCCCGTAGCTCAGCCAGGACCAGAGCGCCGGCCTGCGGAGCCGGAGGTCCCGGGTTCAAATCCCGGCGGGCCCGCCACCCTCACACCAGATAGTCAATGATTCGAGGAAGTGCTTGAAAAGCACTAGGAGAAGGGAGGTAGCCTAAAGAAATAGCTTGATAGTTGATTTATCAATTTTCATAGATAGGATTTTCATGTATGTATGATAAGATGTAGTAATAGAGTAGGTAGTATATTTAAGCTCGTTGAGGAAAGGACTTAGATATTTTAAAATTTTAAACAACGAGTATTTAGTATAGAACTTGCTTTGAAAGAACCTATGGTTATCCTCATTATGTGTAGTTATATGTGGCTAATAGCTCACGGTAGGCCTGCCACTACGCCTACCGGGCGCAACTTCGAGCCACTTGTATCCGGGTAGCAGTACAATCTTCTAGGCACCTCTGAGACCCGCATTATTCAGAGGGTGGGATGGCACTATATCCCTTCTAGACGGATAGGAAGATACTAACAACTCCTAATAGCTAAAGCGTCTTCCACTAATCTCCAAGGGCCTTTTCAGGACTTCGTCCACGCATTCTTTAGCCTCCATGCCCGCCTTCTACGCTGAATCTGGGTACTCCTTAGTTAGCATGTACTTGGATCCTAACCTCTCCACCTTCCCAGAGAGTCAAATAAAGGCTACAACGACCTTGGACCTCTCCATGCCTTACACACGTAATCTTAAATACCTTAGCTAAACCAACGTTGATTGTCTAAGTTAATTTATAAAACTTCATGATCAACAATATAGAGGTCCCATGTACCATAATAATTTATGTGGAGGGCGGGAGGTAGTCTCTTCGGGAGCGCCTTGATCTTTTAGTGAGGAGATGTATGCCTGATAGGACCTTGCTTCGTATCCCTATCCTTAGGTCATCCTATCCTCTTCCTTTCACTATACTTTTCCATCTCGTGTTTCGAGGCTGTGTGTAGATGTAATGGGTGGTGTTGTGGCAGGTTTAGCTCCTCTTCTAGGACTTTCTTGACCTTATCTAGCTCGTCTTTTAGTAGCTTTCTCGGGGCTGCTATTAGTAGGTCTATGTCTCCGGCCTTCTCTGGCTCCCCTCTGGCGTGGCTCCCTATAACGTATACTTCCGCCTCCTCCACGACCTTCTTAATGGTTTCAGCGGCCCTCTTAGCCAGGCTCTCCCACTCCCTTAGCATGGCCTCCCTCTCAGGTAGCCTTGGGTCTACAGTCTTTGGTAGGCTTCTCCCGGTTAGTGTTCTGTAAGTGTATTCTGATAGCAGGCTCCCCGCGAGCATTGCCGCTAGCAGTGCTAGCTGTCTCGGGTTTATGGTGTACATTCTCCATGCTAGGGTGGCGAGGGCTAGTAGGCTTAGCGATGCGCCGGCGAGCGTTATTATTGGGTTGGCCCCCACCTTCTTCCTGAGCTTGTAGGCTGCTAGGTTGACGGCGGCGAACACTATTAGGAAGCCTCCGCTGCCGGCTACGCTTATGGCCTCGAGGCTGGCCCCCAGGGCTAGTGCTAGGCTCAGCCCGCTGATCACTAGTAGCCCCTCGTAGGCGCCCCTCCAGACCCTTCTAGCTAGTAGCTGTGGCGCCTCACCGTACTTAGCTATCACGTAGCTCATCCTGGCGGTGCCGTAGAGTGTGGCGTTTATGGCGCTTCCCGTGGAGGCCATCGCGGCGGCAGCCACGAGCAGGGAGCCGGCCCCGCCCAGGACGGGCTCTACGAGGGCTGCTAGGGCGTAGTCCCTCGCCCTCTCTACTGTCTCGGGCGTCAGCGCCCCTGCTGAGACTAGGGCTATCAGGGTGTAGACTCCTATAACTGTGGCTACCGAGGAGTATAGCGCCCTCCTAACCACAGTGGTGTCCCTGGCGTCTCCGGAGGCGTTGGCCACGAGCTCGAAGCCCTCGTAGGCTAGGAATATAACCATCCCTCCAGCCACAATGTCTATGGGGGGCGGCCACCCCCGGGGGTCTAGCCTGCTCCAGTCCACGAGCCCCAGGCCTACGGCGGCTACTAGGAGTAGGACTGCTAGTTTGAAGCCCACTAGCGCCATCTCAACCCTACCGCTAACCACTGCCCCGAGGGCGTTGACTAGGGTGAAGAAGCCTATGACGAGGACTACGAGGGTGATGTAGAGTGTGTGGTAGTGGCCTGGGGCGAGGCTGGCTCCGTAGGCTCCGAAGGCGTGGGCGTAGAGCGCTATCATTACGATGTAGCTTGAGAGGAGCATTATGTTGAGGCCCCCGGTGAATACGTTGTCCCCGTAGGCCTTCACAAGGAACTCAATAGTGCCGCCGGAGCTAGGGTACCTTGCCGAGAGCTTGGCGTAGCTGTAGCTAGTAACCAGCGCCACCAGGCCTGCTAGGAGGAATGCGAGAGGCGCAGCACCTCGGGCCAACTCTAGGCTGAGGCCTAGGGTGGCAAATATCCCCCCTCCTATCATGCCCCCCACGCCGATACTATAAATCTCCCAGAAGCCGAGCCTCCCAGACATCCTCAAGGCGACCGCCCCGTAGGTAGCCCGGTGATAACTAGGTGTCTAGCGGGTTTCTAGGGGGCTAAGGGGGCGTGGAGGGCTGAGAGTAGGTTCTACCCGGGTCTAACCGCCTCGCCCCAGGGCCTCAAAGGTGGGTATGGTGTTGGAAGTCGTTTTCCATGTTAGTGGGCTCCTAGAATTCCTAGGGGTTTATCACTCCTAGGACCTCCACGTGATCTCCTAGTCTTAGGACCTTTCCTTCTTGTCCCGGCCTTATAACTGTATTTATTGCTAACCTGTATCCGTGATCCTTCTCAGGGTATTTGCCCTGTAGCATGGGCTTCCTCCTTTCCACGAATAGCCTCTGGAAGCCCCTTGTGTGTGCCCCCGTGAAGGGGTCTCTAGAGGGGACGACGCACCTCTTAGATATGTTCCTCCCTTCGAGTAGGACCTCGCCTACTCTGAATAACACTGCCTTTCCGGGCCCTGCGTAGAGGTTGTCCTCCCAGAAGGGCTCCACACCTCCTATCTCTAGGTTGGCCCGGAACCTTAGGCGGGCCTGGATTAGGTCCCATCCGAACCATGAGCCCACCTCGGCTAGGGTTGCTGTTGAGATTACGGTCGGCCCCCTGAGCCTCTCGTCGTCCGGGTAGCCCTCGGGTCTCCCTACGAGCTCTACCCTGTAGCCTAGGAACCTTGAGAGCCACCTAGAGATCTCCTCCCTATCCCTCTCAAGGCTAAACTCGGCCTCCTCGCTGCAGCAGGCTGAGAGGTATACGAGGCCCCGGCTCAGGTCGTATCGGGCTCTTATCAAGTGTATCCTCCGCTCCCTCTTACCGTTGACAAACCTACCCTTCTCGTCTACTATAGCGTAGCGTCTATCCCACTCTAGGGTTCCGTAGCGTGTTACCCTAGCCTCCATTAGCTCTACTGGAGGGAGACTCTTAATCGGGTATACTAGAATCTTGTATAGGTGTGGGCGGGACTCCAAGCCCACTCTCCGCTGGGTGGCGCAAGGGATTTAAGCTGTGGTACGGTCTTTAAGGGCGTCGCCTTTACTAGCCTCCCCCCGCCCCCATTATATGGTGTCACGTATTGTCCCTATCTCTGAGGTTCTTACTGCTAGCCTTGTTCTCTATGATTGGTGCAGCGTTGCAAGTTAATGCTCCCAGCATTGGAGGAGGGTATGGGATTATAGTCTTAGCATCCGCTCTGTCGATCCTCTACCTGCCACCATACCTAGCCTCCCTTGCAGTCCTTGCCGGCAGCATAGCCTCCCTCCCTATAGTCTACTTCTCAGGTAGTATGTTCCTCCTAGTAGCCCTCCTAGGGGCTCTCCTTAGACCACCATTCGTACTACTCTCAGGCCTTATAGGGGCTAGGCTAGGACCTGTGGCTGGCGTATTGGCTTATGCAGCCTTAGACCCTCTCATAGCGTTTTCAACGGCTATAGCGTATTATGGCAACGATGGTATCCACGTGGGTGTGGCTGTCTACGACGTAATAGTTGCAGTGCTAGCCTACCTAGCCTATAAAGCCCATTCGGAGAGGGGCCCCTTGGGCCTTCTCACAAGTCTTGTAGGCTCATTAACGTACCTTGCATCGACAATGTTCTATCTAGCGCCCTTAGCGGCTGTAGGGGGCTTAGCGGTAGCAGTCACTTCAGTGCTCCCCAGGCAACTGGCTATCTCTAAGCCGCTAGCCCTAGCTTCCCTAGCCCTGCTAGCCTTAGGCGTTTTAGCAGGGCTCCAGGCAGTAACGGTTAACCTGAGCTTATTACTCTATCCATTCAAGCCCTCCAGCTATACTGAAGATAGATGGAGCATAGACTCAGAGCCCTGCGGAAGAATAGCTAACGTGTTTGAGGGAGTCTACGACCCGGAGAGACTAAGGATCGTGCATGAATGCGGTGTTGTGGAGGGAGTTATAGCGGGTCCTCCGACGCTAGCTGAGGATGGTGACATTAACTTTGACGTGAGGGTTGAGTATAGTAGTGTGGAGCCCCTCCAGTCGCTGGGAAGTATCGTGCTAAGGGGTGGGAAGGTTCACGTCGAGATAGTCCCTGAAGATAGGGGCTTATTGGAAGCTTACGGGTACAAGCTGTGCGTGGGTGATAGAGTCCGGGTTTGGGGGCCTATAGTCGTTGATACAGACCATGCCCAATGGACTGAGGTGCACCCAGCATTGGGGTTGGAGGTCCTACGCAGAGGCGGAGGGCCGTGTATAATCTTTGAGTTCGGTAGTTCATAGAGGCCTGAGGGGAGCGGGCTCGGCCTAGTACGCGTTCCTCACGGGCCCTAGGCTGCTAGGACCTCGGATCCCGGATTCCACGTCATAGCCCTTATATGGCATAATTAAGCCTTAACCTTTTAGCCTTTAGAGCCTAAGAGGGCTTAAGTGAGGGTTAGAGCTTACGTTGAATTAGATTTGATCGTTTTTGCCTAGGCATTACGAAGCGTCTGATAGGTGACTTGGTATGGGGCTTAGAGCTTGGGTAATGAGAGTATTCGCCCCGTTATGGGCTATTGAGAGGTTTATCGATGTTGCTCTTTCATGGATTATATTAAGCCTTGGAGGCGTTGAGTTCAATCCCATAGCCGCGCTCCTAATAGCCTATTTAGGGGTTACCTTAGGCCTTACAGTATTCCTTCTAGTCAGCGTTGCTGTAGGGCTGGTTGCCGCTCTAGCGGTAGTATCGCTTCTTTCGTGTAGGAGATGTTTAACCAGGATAGACCACGTTATACTAGGTGTGGTAGGAGGAGCTGAAGCTTATGGAAGGGCCCTACTCATAGCAGCCCTCTTAGGCGGAGGAGCCCCAATTATAATAAACATGATATCACTCATGCTCATACTGATCCATTACAGGATTGTCTGGTAGTAAACGCGTGTAAAGAAGACGCTATAAAAACGTGGCAGGGCGCTACGCTAAGGTTTCGAGGGAAAGAGTGTTCTTAGAGCGAAATAGGCCTTAGTTGCTCTGGTTCAACCCTTAGTAACTCCTATAGGCCTTAGCCTAGCTACAAGCCTTCCTATGCCTACTGCATCAGCCACCTGAGCTACCTTATCCACGTCCTTGTAAGCCTCTGGCATCTCCTCTACCACAGTGGCTACATTGCTAGCCCTAATGTAGATGCCCTTGGCTGCGAGTTCTTGGACTACTTGCCTGTAGCTCTTAGTCCTCTTTGCCTTAGCCCTACTCATCCACCTGCCAGCTCCGTGTGGGGCTGTGTACCAGCTCTTAACCCCCTCGGGGACCCCCGCGAGGACGTAGCTGCCTGTGCCCATGCTGCCTGGTATGAGGACCGGCTGGCCTACGTCCTGGTAGTCTTTTGGTATCTCTGGGTGCCCTGGCGGGAATGCCCTCGTGGCTCCCTTCCTGTGTATGACCAGCTTCTTCCTCTTACCGTCAACCTCGTACTCCTCTATCTTAGCTATGTTGTGTGCCACATCATAGACTATCTCCATGCCCAGCTTGTCAGGATCCTTGTGGAATACTGCTTTGAAGCTCTCCCTGGTCCAATGGGCTATCATCTGCCTGTTAGTCCACGCAAAGTTGGCTGCGGCCGCCATAGCCCTAACGTAGTTCTGAGCCTCTCTGGTGTTGTATGGTATGCTAGCAAGCTCCCTGTCAGGCGGTATAGTGCCGTACTTCCTCATAGCCCTCTCCATTATCACCAGGTAGTCACTGGCAACCTGATGGCCCAGGCCCCTACTACCGGTGTGTATCATTACTACTACCTGGCCCTCGAAGAGCCCGTAGGCCTTAGCTATCCTCTCGTCGAATACCCTATCAACTACTTGGACCTCAAGGAAGTGGTTGCCACTGCCTAGAGTGCCAAGCTGATCCTTACCCCTCCTCTTAGCAGTCTCACTAACCTTACTGGAGTCCGCGAGGCTCCAGCTACCCCTCTCTTCGATGTGCTCCCTATCTTCAGCCCACCCGTAACCCCTAGCTACAGCCCACTCAACACCCTCATCAAGAACCCTGTTTATCTCGGTCATGCTAACCCTAACCTTACCCGTACTCCCTAGCCCGCTGGGCACGTTATGGTATATCGTGTCCACGAGCTCCTTGATCTTTGGTTTAACCTCGTCTACGGTCAAGTCGGTCCTAATAAGCCTCACGCCACAGTTTATATCGTAGCCCACGCCTCCAGGGCTTATAACGCCGTTCTCCTCTTCAATGTCCATCGCTGCCACTCCCCCGATAGGGAACCCGTAGCCCTGGTGGCCATCTGGCATGACTATGGCGTACTTCTGGATACCCTGGAGGCAGGCTACGTTAGCGGCCTGAATGAGGGTTAGGTCCTGCTTCATCTTCTCTATAAGGAAGTCGTCTGCATAGATTATAGCTGGTACTCTCATACAGCCCTTGGCTCCCTTTGGTATCATCCAAGTATACCTGTCAATCCTTCTAAGGGGCACGCTCATACCGTGACACCCCCATTAAATATGTTATTGCGGAGCTGGAGGGGTATTAAAACGGTGTTCTGCTCCCAAAGGTTCTTTGAGGGCGCAGAAAACCTGAGTTCTGTGGGGTAGGCGGTTCCTACTGTTTCATGTCCTCTATAAAACAGTATGTATATCATTATAAGGTTTTACTTGTGAATAGTAGTGTATCTAATATGGGTTTTCGGATATTCTAGTTAAGAGTCTATGATATATCAGGGCGCCGAGCATGTATAGCGTGATACCCATGAGGATGCCGGGGAGGGCGTATGTGAGTCCCTCGGCTACTGTGTAGTCGTAGACCGCCATAGCTCTGACAGCGCTTATAAGCCTGCTTAGGGGAAATACTTCTGCTATCACCTGTATGGGTTCTGGTAGTATGAACTTGGGGACGACGAAGCCTCCTAGAAACATCATGGGGAAGGCTATAAGATTCCCAAGCGCTACAGCTCCTTCTGACGTTCTGGCTAGGCTCGAGACCAGCAGTCCGAGCCCTATCATAGAGACTGTTCCTATGAAGAGTAAGCCCAGGCTTGCAAGGATCTTCTCAGCATCAAGTCTCGAGTAATCGGCCCCCAATACGAGGCCGGTTAGAGTCACGACTACGGCTGAGGCTATTACTAGGACTAGCGTGGCTAGCGTGTCTGAAACGAATATGACCCATCCCCTAACGGGGCTTGATAGTATTACGGGAAAGACGCCCTCCTTGCGCCTCTCAACGGTCATGCTTATGCTGGAGAATATACCTATATATAGTACTTGAACTCCGATGATGCTGATGGCGTAGTACGCCCTTAACCCTCCCACAGTAGCTATAGCCTCAGGCTTGATCTCCCTACCCTCAACTATTATGGGATCTACCAGGAAAGCTAGCTTCTCACGCAGCTCGCCGGGCATAAAGCCTACGGAGCGATTCAAGCTCTCGCTAGCTAGCCTCTTAGCGAAGAGGTTTAGGACTCCATCTAGATAGGCTTTAGCAGTCTCAGACTCTTCGACGCCGTTGACATAGTAGAGTTGTAGCTCTACAGGGACTAGCATGGCTATAGACTCGCTAGCACCGCTCGGGATAACTAGGCCTACATCAGCTTCGCCCTTAGATACTAGGTCCTCTACACCGCCTTCTACTAGGACTATGTTAAAGGCGCCAGTGGATTCGAGGGCATTTATGAGGGCTCTGCTAAACCAGCCTCCGTCGCGGTCCTCAATAGCGATGTCAAAGTTGAAGCTAGGTCCTTCCCTAGCAAATATGCCTATAAGTAGTGTCGTCACTATTATAGGAAATATTATTGTCCAAAAGGCAAGATCTCTATACTTAAGCAGGCTCTTCAGTACAACATAGACCTCGCTCAAGACCTGAGATGCTACCACTTTCTACACCTCCAGCTTTCTCCCTGTAACGGATAAAAACACCTCTTCGAGGCCTGGGCGACGGATTTCTATTCTCTCTACGGCGAACCCCCTAGCTAGGTAGGAGTCGGCTATGATCTTTATGGCCTCCTTAGGGTTGTCTACCGAGTACATGTAGACGCCAGCACCAACTACATAAGGCTTCAAGCCTTCGACCTCGAGGGGAGGTACTTTCTCGCCCACGTAGATTAGAACCTTGGGTTTAGGTGCATGTTTCTTTACGAGATCCTGAGGAGTGCCTGAGGCTGCTATGCGGCCCTGATGGAAGATGTATACGTAGTCTGAATGGGCTTCGGCCTCGACTGCCATGTGAGATGAGTAGATTATTGTTAAGTCTTTTAAAACAACCTCTATTACGCGCCAAAGCTCCTCACGACCTTTAGGATCTAATCCGGAGGAAGGCTCGTCTAAGATAAGGACCTCAGGCTCCCCCATTAATGCTGCTGCTATGGTAAGCCTCCTCCTCATACCTCCACTATAGGAAGCCACGCTCCGCCCCAGATACCCCTCTAGCCCCAGCTCCTCAGCGAGCCTCCTAGCCCTCCTTCTAGCCTCAATTAGCCCTAGGCCTCTTAAGAGGCCGTACCAGACTAGGTTATCGAACCCACTCAGCCTATCCCTGAAGGGCATTCTCTGCGGAGCATAGCCTATCAGCTTCCTAGCCGTAAGCCAGCCATCTCCCCAAACGTCGTATCCACAAACTCTCACAATACCTTTCGTAGGCCTTAACGCACCCGCTATCATAGAGAGGGTAGTAGTCTTACCACTGCCATTAGGACCCATAAGGCAGGTCCTACCCCTCCCAGCCTTAAAGGAGATACCCCTGACAGCTATGACCCCGCTAGGATATTCCTTGTAAAGTTCCTCAGCCTCCACGTCACAAGCCATACTTATAGCACCTATACGGATCTTACCAGTAACGGTTAGTACCTAATTAAAGCTTAATTTAGTTGGAGATAGTTCAAGGCAAATTGTCAAGCCAAAGGCGATTTAACCCCCTAGCCGCGCTAGGTTTTCCCATTATGAAGCATCACCTTAACTTGGATAGTTTATTAATGGTTCCTTGTACTTTCCTGAGAGTAGCGTGGAGTAGTCTCTGAGCAGACTTTAAGACCGGTTTAACTACTTCCCTAGGTAGGACTGAAAGACGCTCTTTAAGAGAGTTTGCAGCTTCATGGCAGTCGTCACTGTTTACCTCGATGGCAGCTTCAGTAGGCGGCCACGACTTAATTCTAAGTTTTCCTTTCCTGTCTTTTTCGCTATCAGTCAGTCATGGACTAACACACTAGCTAGGACTCGCCTATGAAAATCCTATGCACAACCGCTGCTTCCTTATCATCGAGTTGCGAGTACTTTAGCAGTTTAAGTCTGAAAGTCAACGGTACTGTTGCCTTCTTCGCGAGCGTAGGTATATTATAAGTTGTTATTAGTATGTTAACTAGCTCCTCTAATTTATTGCCCGCTGCTTCAATTATGGGCTCAGGCTTACGAGTAAGCAGGGCTACTGAGTAGCCTTCCATGACTTTCTCCTTAACGGCCATTCCTACTCCATCGGTAGCATGGCGTAAAGCTAGGTTGTCAAAGGCGTCATCTATTATTAATGAAGGAGCAGTCGTCGCCACATCCTTAGGCACCTCTTTTTCGCATCTGGCCACTAGGTCAAAGGATGCTTTAAGAGAAGTTGTTAGTAACTCTCCTAGAGAATGAGAGGTGTAATGGGTTTTGAGAGAGTCGTCCCACTCTATCGTGGGGAAGCCGGGCTTAAACCCATATGACTTCTGAGCTAACTCGACTAAGTTATCTGGCATGCTATCCCCAGGAT
>WAKF01000013.1 GCA_015523465.1 Aeropyrum sp. | reverse complement strand
CTTCAAGGCTATGGTAATTGCAGTTGGGAGGGTCTTAACGGTAGAGTATATAAGAGTCGAGGGTGTATGCGAGTCAAAGGGCATCTTAACTTTCAGAGGTTCATCTATAACCTTAACAACCCTGCCAAGCAGCTCTTCACGATCAAGCACCAGCTTAGCGCTCTCACCATGCCTTCTTAGCTCTTTAGCTATAGATTCTAGGCTATTATGGAGCGCATCTAGGGGGCTAGAACCCTTCTCGAAGAACCTTCTTCCTTTAACTAGCATTTTCGTAACGGGGTAAAGCCCTCCCCCAGTTAAGGGCTTAGTAAGCCCGCCCGCGTCGCCCACGACGATTACCTTACCCTTCCTCAGAGGGCCCTGCGGAGGTCCTAGAACCACTTGCCCCCCATAAACACTGAGGACTCTGCTGTATTTGCCATGAGCGTCGCGTACCATAGCAGCGGCGTGGGATGGGTTTCTTGAAGCTGTTCCTGCGAGGACGAGCTTAGGTCCTAGCCCTACTTCCCATTCAAAGAAGCCTTCAGAGCGGCTAGTCCAAAACTCTACCCTGATCTCGCCTGGTTTAACCTTGTCTTCACGGGATTCTGCTACTAGGTTGACACCTGTAAGCCTAGCCTTATAGCCTCCTAGGCCTAGTCTCGATGAAATGCTACGCCTCCACCCGTCAGCGATAACTACTAAGTCATAGTATTTCCTAGCTTTGCCGCCCGCCACTAGCTTACCCTCAGGGTTCACCGACGTCACCTTGACCCCCAGCATCGCCTCGACCCCCTCTGATACCCCTTCATCTAGGAGGAGCTTCTCGAGTAGCACCCTGTCTAGCCTGTAAACGCCGTCTAGAGGTTCTATAATAGCTAGCTCTCGGCTCTTATAGGCAATCTTAATCTCCTTGAACTGCTCTCTAAGCGAGGTCCTCCCGGCCTTGCCTAGCCATGATACAACTTTACCGGATACTATGCCCGTGCAATGGGGAGGATAACCGACCTCCCTATGTTCCTCGTAAAGGTCTACTTTAACACCCCACTTAGCTAGCTCCAGTGCCGTAGCCAGCCCAGCGAAGCCCCCTCCAACCACTGCAGCCTTGACAGGCACAGGGGAAGGACCTCCACACTCCTAGACTCGCTTGGGTCTAAGCATTAAATTTGTAGTGTGACTCTCTATAAGGCGTGGTTTCAGGCTAGGAAGCGGCGTTGATAGTAGCCAAGCTTTTTAGCTTTAAGCTTGATAGTGGTTTTATGAGGGTGCGGGGTAGTGGACCTCAAGAAGATTATAGAGTCTATGAAGTCTACTATAGAGACTCCCGAGGGTAGGGCTGTCATATTTGAAGTTAACAAGATAGATGAACTGGGGCTGGGGGACTACAAAACCCTTCCATACTCGATAAGAGTGTTGCTCGAAAATGTAGTCAGAAACTATGATGGGTTCGTTGTGAGGGATGAGGACGTCATAGCCGTCGCTAAGTGGGGCGAGTATGCAGGGCGCAAGGAGATCCCCCTACACCCGGCGAGGGTTATAATGCAGGACTTCACGGGAGTGCCAGCCGTAGTAGACCTAGCAGCTATGAGAGACGCTATGGTGAAGCTCGGAGGCGACCCTGCAAGGGTCAACCCCATTATACCAGTCCACCTAATAATAGACCACAGCGTGCAAGTAGATTACTATGCCACAGACTATGCATTCAGAATGAACTTGAAGCTGGAATACGAGAGGAACCGTGAGAGGTACCAGTTACTTAAATGGGCCCAGAAAGCGTTTTCGAACTTCAAGGTGGTGCCTCCGGGCAAGGGTATTATACATCAGGTCAATCTAGAGTATCTTGCTAAAGTAGTGTGGACTGCAAGAAAGGACGGGGTTCTCTATGCATTCCCCGATAGCGTCCTTGGGACTGACAGCCACACCACAATGATAAATGCTTTGGGAGTTCTTGGATGGGGTGTTGGCGGTATAGAGGCTGAGGCGGTCCTGCTAGGCCAGCCTTACTACATGCTGCTCCCAGAGGTTGTGGGTGTTAGGCTTGAAGGAGAGCTCAGGGAGGGTGTAACCCCTACGGATCTAGTGCTCTACGTTACTGAGAAGCTGAGGAAGAAGGGAGTTGTGGGTAAGTTTGTTGAGTTCTTTGGGGAGGGTGTTAAGAGGCTTAGCGTGCCTGATAGAGCTACGATAGCTAACATGGCGCCAGAGTATGGGGCTACAATGGGCTTCTTCCCAATAGACGAGGCAACTATAGCCTATCTAAGGGGTACTGGTAGGCCCGAGGAGCTAGTCAGGCTGGTAGAGGAGTATGCTAAGAGGGTGGGGCTCTGGTATAGTCTTGAGGATCCCGAACCCAGGTATACTGAGGTCGTCGAGATAGACCTTGGCGACGTTGAGCCTAGCATAAGCGGGCCTAGCCACCCAGAGGATAGGATACCCTTGAGGGAAGCTAAGGAGAAGGTTAGAGAGGCTATGATGGAGTACCTTAAGAAGAAGGGTAGAGGGCCTAGGATAGTTGAGATCGAGGTTAGCGGGGAGAAGGTGGAGATAGGTGACGGGTACGTTGTGTACTCGGCTCTCACAAGCTGCACTAACACAAGCAACCCCACAGTAATGATAGCGGCGGCTCTCCTAGCGAAGAAGGCTGTTGAGAAGGGGTTAAGGACTAAGCCTTGGGTGAAGACCAGCAATGCCCCCGGTAGTAGGGTAGTGCCCGAGTACTGGGAAAGGCTCGGCCTCACACCCTACCTCAAGGCACTGGGGTTCCACGTAACAGGCTTTGGTTGTACCGTGTGTATAGGCAATAGTGGCCCCCTAAGGCCCGAGATCGAGGAGGCCATTAGAGAGTATGACTTATGGGTTGCTACGGTCCTAAGCGGTAACAGGAACTTCTCCGGGAGGATACATCCGCTAGCTAGAGCTAACTTCCTAGCAAGCCCCCCGCTGGTGGTGGCTTACGCCCTCGCAGGCAGGGTGGACATAGACTTCTCCACAGAGCCCATAGGCTATGACCCCAACGGCAACCCAGTCTACCTTAGGGACTTGTGGCCTAGCCAGGAAGAAGTTAGAAGGGCTGTGGAGGAAGCTCTCGACCCAAGTCTCTTCAAAGAGAAGTACAAGGATATATATGAGGGCGACGAATTCTGGGAGAAGTTGGAGGCACCCTCAGGCATACTATACAATTGGGATCCGAAGAGCACTTACATAAAGAGGCCTCCGTACTTCGACGACATGCCCCTGGAGCCCCCGCCACTCAAGGACATAGTAGGGGCTAGGGTGCTGGTATGGGCTCCAGACAGGACTAGCACAGACCATATAAGCCCCGCAGGCAGGATAAGCCCTGACTCGAAGGCTGGCAGGTACCTGATAGAGCAGGGAGTGCCACCGGCACAGTTAAACACCTGCGGCTCTCGGAGGGGCAACCACGAGGTCATGATAAGGTGTACCTTCGACAACCCGAGGTTTAGGAACCTGCTAGTTCCTGACAGGGAAGGCGCTTGGACTATCTATTGGCCTACGGGAGAGGTGATGCACGTGTTCGACGCCGCCATGAGGTATATGAGGGAGGGCGTGCCAACCATAATCTTGGCCGGTAAGCAGTACGGTATGGGGAGTAGTAGGGACTGGGCAGCTAAGGGTCCGGCACTCCTAGGGGTTAAGGCTGTTATAGCAGAGAGCTTCGAGAGGATCCATAGGAGCAACCTGGTAGGCATGGGGATACTACCCTTAGAGTTCATGCCCGGCGAGAACGCAAGGACTCTCGGCCTAGACGGCAGCGAGGTCTACGACATACTAGGGATAGCTGAAGGCCTACAGCCAGGCAAGGTCTTGACTGTAAGGGCTAGGAAGAGTGATGGTAGCGTGGTGGAGTTCAAAGTGAAGGCCAGGCTAGACACGCCTGTGGAGGTCGAGTACTACAGGCACGGGGGCATACTACAGTATGTGCTGAGGAAGATGCTCAGGGAGCAGGGCGTGGCAAAGTAGGTCCTACCCCTACTCCAGGCCGAGAGCGTACCTGGCAACCCTAGCCCTATACCCCCGCCTACCCCCAGGGGGAGGGTTTTCCACGTCCCTCAAAGGTACTGTATACGACTTCACACTCCTACCTCTAACCTTGGCAACAACTACGGCGTCACCAATAACGGCTGCAAACAACCGACCCTTCCTACGAACCTCAACTATAGGCTCTCCAGCAAGCCTAAACCCCCCGTCACCGCCCTTAGAAGCAAGTCCAAGCCTCACAAGATAGTAGACACCGCTGGAAGCAACCCTCCGACTAACACCCAGAAGCCGGGCAACCCCGCTAACGCTAGAAGCTCCCTGAGACAAAGCCCAATAGAATGGCAGCAACCACCCATACCTGAGCAGGACTCCTCTTACCCGAGAACGCTCCACCACTCTAAATCACCGCTAATCGAACCCCCCATTAATACCTGTAAAAGGACCTCGAAGAGCCTTTATAGAGACTCTGTGAAGGCCACCACGCCGCGTTGCATGCTAACCTCAATATGTAGCCTACAGCCTTTTATAGGAATTTAGTGGATAATAAGAATGTTTAGGCAGCTTTAAAGCGTAGAGGGATCTTCAAGATGTGCCGGTTGAGGTGTTACCTAAGGTGTTGCGGCGGGGCCCCCGGGGTGGTAGCGGGGGGTGGATTTGAACCACCGACCTCGGGGTTATGAGCCCCGCGGGCTGCCAGGCTACCCTACCCCGCTAGGTTTGCCCCGCCGTGTTTCCTTTTATGAGTTCCTGGGGCTTTTATAGGTTTTCACGTTATTTAGGGTCTCTTTCATGTTAGTGGTTTTACCGTTTTTGAGTCGCACTTAACCTTCGTGCCCTCAAT
>WAKF01000012.1 GCA_015523465.1 Aeropyrum sp. | reverse complement strand
GGTTCGGGCTGGCGGTAAGGGCTGTAGTCCAAGACGTGGAGGGGGCTATGGTTGTTGGTATAAACGTTGAGAGGATATACGCTGCCAGCATGGCCCTCGGCATTGGGGTTACTGTGGCTGGGGGGAGTATACTAGCCATTTACTTGCAGCAGGGGATCGAGCCTTACATGGGCCTACCATACACTCTCCTAGCCTTCGTCATAGCAGTCATGGCGGGGCTGGGGAGCATCGTGGGGAGCTTCTATGCTGGCATACTCTTCGGGTTCTTCGAGTCAGCCTCCTTCCTAGCATTCTCGATGGTGAAGGACTTCCTGGGAGTGGACATAATACCCTACGTCCTAACCCGCTCGGCAGCCTTCTTCCTCCTACTACTAACCCTACTACTCAAGCCCGAAGGGCTCTTCCGGAGGTGATTTGGTAGTGGCTGCGAGGGGCCTGGAGTGGGAGGCTCTATACGACACGCTTAGGGTTAGCTTCAGGAAGGCCCTGCCAGCCCTAGCAATTTACGGCGCGCTAACAATAGCGTACCTGCTATTCGAGGCTAAGAGCCAGCTAATAGCTTCCATCCTGTTCTACGCCCTCCTAGGCGGAGCCTTCAACATATTCATGGGTATGACGGGCTACGTAGACTTCGGCTACGTGGCGTTCCTAGCTATGGGAGCCTACGGGATGGCTATAGCCTTCACCTACCTCCCCGCTGCAGGCCCCCTTACAGTACTCCTAGGCTTCGCGATGGGCATGATACTAGCAGCGATGCTCGCCGGGGTGGTAGGAGGTATCGCTCTAAGGCTACGGGGTGCGTACTTCGCAATAGCCACTATCGGGGTTAACGAGGGGATACGGTTCCTCATTGAAGGCGGGAACCTCCTTGGCGGGAGCATAGGCCTTTACCTAGCCGGTAGGATGCGTGAGGTCCTAGGGGAGCCTGGATACATATTCGCTGCGACTACTGGAGCGGACTTGATACTCATACTCCAAGCCTTCCTCACAGTCTTCATAACAGCCCTCATACTATCAAGCAGGGTGGGCTACGCTCTCCTAGCCATAAGGGAGGATGAAGACGCTGCCAAAGCTCTAGGAGTTAACGTTACAAAGTACAAGCTGATTGCCTTCACTACAAGCGCCATACTAGCGAGCCTCTTAGGAGCGAGCTTCTGGGCCCTGAAGGGAGGCTACGTGGAGCCTGCCAGAGTATTCAACATACACTATACCGTAGAGGCTATTATAGTAGTGATGCTAGGCGGCGCGGGAACCCTTCTAGGCCCGCTAGTGGGAGCCCTGATCTACCAGGGCTCAAACTTCGTGCTAAACACTTACGTTGCACCCCTCCTAGAAGCAGTGGGGATCCACGCCCTCGGCATCCACCTCCCCATATTCGCACTGGTACTACTCTCCGTCATAATACTGATGCCCGAGGGGATAGTGGGGTATCTAAGAGGCCGGGTTAAGAATAGGATACTCAGGGAAGTCCTCGTCTAGGGGTGAGACCTATGGCGGGTAAAGATCCCCTACTAGTTGTGGAGGGCGTTTCTAAGAGATTCGGTGGCGTAGTGGCGCTAGATAACGTGAGCCTCAGGGTCGGAGAGGGGGAGCTAGTCGCCATCATCGGCCCCAACGGTAGCGGGAAAACAACCCTATTCAACGTCATCAACGGGGTTATAAAGCCCGACTCGGGAAGGGTGATCTTCAGGGGCGTAGACGTCACCGAGCTCCCGCCTTATAAGAGAGTTGAGATGGGCCTTGCCAGGACCTTCCAGATACCCAGGCCCTGGCAGGGGCTTAGCGTTAAGGAGAACGTCGCTGTGGGAGCGTTCTTCGGCTCTAGGAGGGCTCGGAGCATAACAGAGGCTATGGAGAGGGCGGAGAAAGTGCTCGAAATTGTGGGGCTATCACAGAAAGCGGAAGAGCCTGCAGCTAAGCTTACCGTAGTTGAGAAGAAGCTTCTAGAGCTTGCTAGAGCCCTAGCTATGGAGCCTAAGCTCCTACTCCTAGACGAGATAGTTGCTGGTATGAGCCCTGCAGATGTAGAACGGGTTATTGATACTGTGGTGAGGGTTAGGGATGAAATGGGGATAGCTGTGGTAGCGCTGGTAGAGCACGTGATACGGGCCGTGAGGAGGGCCGCTGAGAGGGTTGTGGTACTCCACCAGGGTAGGGTTATAGCTGACGGGGCCCCGGAGGAGGTCCTACGGGACCCCCACGTAGTGGAGGTTTACCTGGGGGTGCCTGGGGCTTGAAGGAGAGGGAGCTTGTAGTTAGGGGCCTTGAGGCTGGCTACGGGGAGATGCAGGTCCTCTGGAGCGTTGACATAGAGGTCGAGAAGGGCTCCTTCACCGTGATCCTAGGACCTAACGGGGCCGGTAAGACAACGTTGCTAAAAGCTATAATGGGTATAGTGAGGCCCTTCTCAGGCAAGATAGTCTATAGGGGCGAGGACGTCACCTACACTCCGCCCCACAAAAAGGTTGAGATGGGTATAACCCTCGTGCCCGAGGGCCGCAGGCTCTTCCCCGAGCTCACAGTGGAGGAGAACCTTATACTAGGGGCCTACACCCAGGGTATAAGGGACATAGGCGATAGGCTCGAACTAGTATATAACGTCTTCCCGAGGCTAAAGGAGAGGAGGGCACAGAAGGCTGGAACCCTGAGCGGCGGTGAACAGCAGATGCTGGCTATAGGCAGAGCCCTAATGTCTAAGCCCAGCCTGTTGATGCTAGATGAGCCTAGCCAGGGCCTAGCGCCCAAGCTAGCCCTCGAAATAGTAGAGCTACTTGGGAGGCTCAGGGAGGGAGAAGAGCTGACTATACTGATGGTTGAGCAGAACGTTGCTGCAGCCCTCAGGCTAGCAGACTTCATCTACGTGCTGGAACAGGGCAGGATAGTGGCCTCGGGGACGCCCGAGGAGGTAGCGTCTATAGAGGATGTTAGGAAGGCCTACTTCGGCCTTTAGACCTCTCAAGATACGTCCTCACAAGCTCGACCCTCTCCTTAGCATCCTCCACGAGCATCTTTATGTTCCGCCAGTGGCTACCCTCCCAGTAGACTTTACCGCAGCGAGGGCAAACATAGAACTTGTCGAAGGTCCTAAGGCTCTCAGGGGGGACCCTATCCTTCACCAGCGTCTTCTCCCTCACGATAATAAGCTCGCTATTGCAGAGGGGACACCTGCTCTTCTCAGGATCCGCTTCCAACCTTATACCGGCCTTGACGTATAGCTCTGCAAGCCTAGTCGCTATGTCGTCACTCTCAACAAGCACCACTCTAAGCCCCCTCCTCCGGGCCCTCCAATAGAGCCCTCGGTCCCTTGTCACTATAATCCTCTTAGTCTTCTCAGCTATCCTGAGAAGCTGCCAGTCCTCGTAGTTCCTCGAATATAGGGTGTCATAGCCCAGCATCCTAAGCCACTTAGCTAGCTTACCCAGCATAGAGTCTACTACGAACCTCACATCCCTCCTACCCATCAGCCTCTAACCCCACCTCTAGCCAATATAGCCTGCGCTATTTCAAGGCCGGATATAAACCCTACGGGCCTATCACCATCAACCACAATCACAGCTCTATACCCTGACTCGACCATCTTGTAGGCAGCCTCAGCAAGGCTCGCGTCGGGCTCGACCTTCGGGGGTCTAAGCCTTACTGCGTCTGCAGCTACTACGTACTTCAGAGAGGTGAGCCTCTTAGGCTCTCCCCTAGCAAGGTTATAGTATGCTAGGAAGACCTCCGCAACCTCGTCAACCCCAACGACACCCACGAACTTACCCTCCTCCACTACAGGTACCACGCTCAAGTCGTAGCTTGCCAGTAGCTGTCTCACATGAAGTATCCTATCCTGGAGGCTAACAGACACTATAAAGCTCCTCATGACATCGAGAACCCTAATATCGCTTGCCTCAGGCTCCTCGGCCACAAGGCCCGCCAGCTCCCTCCTAGTCACGACGCCGACTAAACTCCCCCCCTCCACGACGGGCACGCTAGTGAAGCCCCCTTTCTCCATAGCTTCCAGGGCACTCCTTAAAGGATCCCCTGGAGCTACGGTTACGAGGGGCTCACTCATGAAGCTTGAGGCGTGGAGACCACCTATATAAGCTCTCTTCGTCCTCACAGTGCCAAGCTTGAATATCACGTCCCTAAGAGTCATGATTCCCCGGGGGCTTCCGTCCTCCGTGAGAACCGCCCTATCAACTCCAGCCCTCTCCATAACTCGTAGAGCCTCCGCTAGAGAATAATCCTTATCCAGCGACGGCACCCGACTCCCCGCAACATCGCCTGAAGGCTTTTCAAGGAGGCCGGCTAGAGTCATAGAGCCTACACCCGTAAGAGGCTAGAAGATCCAGCCCTCATAAACAGTAGCCGCTAGAAATAACACCACCGAAGCTGCCATTAGATCGAGGGTGACGAATCCACGGGTACCGAGGCCCGGGGGGCTGATGCGGAAACCTGTCTCACCCGACCGCGCCACACTTATCCCCCGCTAAAATCGGTTTTGAAAGTGGGGGATGGGGTCGGTTGGCAGAGGTCCTTCTCGAAAAAGTCACTAAGAGGTTTCCAAGCGGGGTTTACGGGTGTAAGGATGTAACTCTTACCGTGAGGGATGGCGAGTTCTTCGTGCTCCTAGGTCCTTCAGGCAGCGGGAAGACGACTCTGCTCAGAATCATAGCGGGGCTTGAAAAGCCTACCGAGGGGAGAGTATATATTGATGGCGTGGACGTGACCGACCTCCCCCCCAGGAAGCGCGACGTAGCAATGGTATTCCAGACCTGGGCCCTCTACCCCCACATGACTGTCTTCGACAATATAGCCTTTCCCCTCAAGATTAGGGGGTTAGACAGGGCCGAGATCGAGAGGAAGGTTAAGGAGGTAGCGGATCTACTTGGCATCAGCGATCTCCTCGAAAGATATCCGAGACAGCTCAGCGGAGGGCAACAACAGAGAGTAGCCTTGGCGAGAGCCCTCGTTAGAAACCCTAAGGTCTGGCTTATGGACGAGCCCCTCAGCAACCTAGACGCAATACTCCGAGTCCATATGAGAGTGGAGCTTAAGAGGCTGCAAAGGGAGCTTAAGATCACGACGATCTATGTTACCCACGACCAGGCAGAGGCTATGAGCATGGCTGACAGGATAGGGGTTATGAGTTCCGGGGTCATGGTTCAAGTAGGTACGCCTGAAGAGGTCTACGATAACCCTGCTAATACCTTCGTTGCAAGCTTCATAGGCAACCCTCCCATGAACCTTGTAGAGGCGGATCTAGACTACGAGTCGCCCAGGGCCCTACTACCCTCAGGCTATATACAGGTTCCGCGTGATCTTCACACGCTCGCAGCAGAGAGAGGCTTGAAAAAAGTTATAGTGGGCTTTAGGCCTGAGGACGCTCTAGTAAAGCCTCCGGGCGAGGAGGGCATACAGGGTAAGGTTGTAGTCGTCGAGAACTTGGGCTCCGATATTATAGCTAACATAGACGTAGGCAACAGTATCATCAAGGTTAGGCTAGCTAGGGGTATAGCAGCTAGGGTTAAGCCTGGGATGGAAGTGAAGGTATGGGTAGACTCGCCTAAGGTAAAGCTATTTAACCCTTCAAGCGGTAGGAGAATAGAATATGAGGAGGGTTAAACTGTATATACAGTCTAAACCCTCAAGACTAATACCCCCTGATACTCCTATACACTATCAAATGAGATTTTTTAATGGTAGGGGTGCATGGGAGTGGCCGCAACGGCTAGGAATAGATTATTAATTGCTGGAGTGATCGTGGCCCTCATTATTATCCTAGCTGCTGCGTACCTCGCATTCTTCAGGCAACCCCAAGTAGTACAACTGACTATAGAGTACGGGCAACCCTGGGAGCAGCTTGTGAAGCCTGCCATAGAACAGTTTAAGAGGGAGATGGAGGCGCAGGGGGTTAAGGTCGAGATAACCGAGAACCTGATCCCATATGGCGTAGACATCGCCCAGAAGATAACTAGCGACCTTGCAGCCGGCACTGCAGGCGACATACTCATAGTGGATAGCTTCCTTATACCTTCATACGTGGAGTCGGGATACTTGTTAGACATAACTGACTTCGTAAACCAGTGGCCCGACTGGAACCAGTTCCCAGAGCCTATGCAGAAGATCGTTAGCTATAAGGGTAGAGTCTACGGTGTCATGATTGATACTGACGTCAGGATGATATGGTATAGGAAGGACATCTTCGAGATGGCAGGTCTCCCTCGAGACTGGCAGCCCAAGACGTGGGATGATATATTAGAGGCCGCTAGGATACTGAAGCAGAATGAGGATAAGATAAAGCAGGCCCTAGGCATAGACGAGTTCTACCCCTTCTACATACCTGCAGGCACTAACTGGGGTGAGGGGACAACAGCCCAGGGCTTTTACATGCTACTGCTCGGGGCTGACAAGCCTCCCTACAACAGGCTCTACGACTATGAGAAGGAGAAGTGGATCTGTAAGAGCACGGCCCTCTGGAGATCCTTCAAGTTCTACATAGACGTGTATTCCACAGGCCTAGGCCCGGTAGAGTACAACTTCGTGAGCGACGTCTGGGGCACTCACAGGAAGGTGTTTGCCGAGGGCAAGGTTGCTATGGACGTCGGGGGCTCGTGGGAGTGGAATGAAGGCTGGGGGCCCAACGGCGTAGCTCCCATACCTAACAGGGAGCAGGTTGTGGGCTTTGCCAAGATGCCAGGCTATAAGGGCGGTGCTGAGGGCGAGCCTAGGTTCGTCACCGTCTCGGGAGGCTGGGCTGTAGCCCTCAATGCTAAGCTCGCTGAGGACGAGACTAAACTCAAGTATGCTTGGG
>WAKF01000011.1 GCA_015523465.1 Aeropyrum sp. | reverse complement strand
CTTCTACCCCCAGCCTCTCAAGCGCTCTAGAGATGCCTCGGGCGATCGCGGCTGCAGACTCCTTGATTGGCAGGCTTGCTAGAGGGTGTTTGGTAGAGAGTACCACGCTATATGTAATCTCCCACCTCCAGGGGTGGAGTAGCGCAGCGCCCCCCGTAGGCCTCCGTACTAGTATATAACCCCTCCTAGAGGCCTCCTCAAGGTTGACGTCAGAGACGCTCTGCCTCCTACCCAGGCTAAGGCCCCCGGGTAGCCACATGTAGAGCCTCAGGGTATCTACCCCGGCCTCTCGCCGGAGCCTAGCTATAGCCTCGTCAACCGCCATGTTCATCCTGGGGTCTCGAGGCCCGTCAACTATTACTCTCAGACCCCTCTCACCCGCCACGCCCGATACCCCTCATCCTCTTTAAGGCGGCGTGGTACGCCTCTCTAGCCTTGTAGCTGGTCCTTGCTAGGGGGTGGGCTACCACGTAGGCGAAGCCCAGCTTATACCCGATCTCCTCTAGCTCCCTAAACTCCCTCATGCTGTAGACTTTAGCTACTGGCAACTGCTTGGGGCTTGGCCTGAGGTACTGGCTCAGGACTAGTATGTCGACCCCCACGCTCCTAAGATCCCTCATGGCCTCTACAACTTCCTCCCTCTCCTCTCCCAGCCCCAGTAGTATGCTACTCTTAGTCACGAGCTTGGGGTTAGCCTCTTTAGCGTACTCGAGCACTCTAAGGCTCTGCTCGTACCCAGCCCTCCTATCCCTAACCCTAGGTGTCAGCCTCCTAACAGTCTCAATGTTATGGGCTAGGACCTCCAGCCCGCTAAGGGCTACCAGCTCCACGTGCTCTCTAACGCCCTGAAAGTCAGGTATCAGCGCTTCAACTACTACTCGAGGGTTAACCTTCTTAATAGCCTTTACAGTGGCTGCGAAGTGGCTCGCGCCCCCGTCGGGCAGGTCGTCCCTGTCAACACTAGTTATAGTGACGTAGTCGAGGCCCAGCATCTTGACGGCCAACGCCACCTTATAAGGCTCTCCGGGGTCTAGAGGCTCAGGCTTACCCTTCTTCACATAGCAGAACCTACAGCCCCGAGTGCAAGTATCACCCATAATCATGAACGTGGCGGTCCCGGAACCCCAACACTCGCCTATGTTAGGGCAAAGAGCCCCCTCACATACAGTAGCTATCCCCAGGTCCCTTACAAGCCTCGCGACCCTAAGGTAGCCCTTAGTAAGCCTAACTCTAAGCCTGGGCTTCACAGAACCCCCGCTACCCGGAGGTACCGCCCAGACCCGGCTCATGCCCCCGCCTCCTCCACTAAGGCTATGACGCTTCCAGGCTCTACAGGCGACCCGGGCTCAGCGACCTTCCTTACCACACCATCCACCGGAGACTCTATCTCAAGTATAGCTTTCTCGATCTCAACCTCAGCTAGGACCTCGCCCCTAGCAACCTTCTCACCAGGCTTCTTAAGAACGTTGACAACCTTCCCCTTCCAGCCCCCACGCCTAGGCCAAAGCTCCTCAGGCACTTTAACCTCAACCAGCCTCAACAGACGCTCCCCTTGAGGGTAACCGCGTTAAGACTCCTTTAAAATACCTATGAATCCGCTATGTTGCACTAGGCTATCCCAGCACCTCTACGAGTCAGACATCAACCTCCACGAAGCCCCTATTAACCCTCACATTGAACGTTTGAAGCTTCATCTTCTCCTTGGGAACGTCGGGTGCTACGTATGGCGGCTCGAGCATCTCCCCAGTTCTTAAATCAAATACTGCGTGGTGGCAAGGACACTTTACAGTTAGCTTTTCCTTGTCGAGCTCACCCAATATGCATCTCGAGTGAGAGCATACAGCGTCCATAGCGTATAGCCTACCGTTGACTACCGCAATGAATACTACTCGGTCTTTAACCTTGACGGCGGCGTGACCGGCCTTCTCAAGGGCTGCATAGGATATGGTAACTCTCCATACCAAGCCGTGCACCTCGTATAACGAAACTTTACCTGCTCACAAATAACCCTTACTTATTAACAGCCTTTACAAGATAGGGCTTCAGACTCATTTAGCTTGTAATACTGCAGGTTTATTACTACTGGAAGTGGTAATAGAGTGGCTGGGGGGTTAATAGTGTCTAAGCTTCCATCGTTCACGGAGGTCCTTGATAGGGCTTCTTGGAGTAGGTACCATACCATCCTCTTCATAGTAGTATCAGCAAACTACTTCCTCGACGGCGTCATGTTCTCAATCGCCCCTCTACTCCTCTACCTAATAGCGCCCGTAGAGGTTGCAGGCCTAGTCTTCGCCTTAAACCTCCTTGCAGAGGCTGCAGGGGCGATAATCCTGGGGAGGCTTGCAGACGCTCTGGGAAGAAGAGTCATGTTCGCTGTGAGCCTAGCCATAGAGGTTGCAGGGCTACTAATACTAGCCATTGCATACGATAATCTCGTGGCACTAGCCCTCGGGACCAGCCTTATGACCTTCGGCATTGGAGGCGAGTTCGGGGCGGCATACTCAGCGATCGCCGAGCTATCTCCGGCGAGAAACCGAGGCAAGGTACTAATGCTGTCAACCAACTTCTGGAACATAGGGGCTGCGTTCATAGCAGGCCTATCCCTAGCCTACGCAGCCATAGCAGTAGAGCCTGAAGCCCAAGCCAGATTCCTCCTAGCAGCGGGACTAGCAACAGCAATCGTCGCAGGTCTAGCAAGGCTGGCAATGCCAGAATCCCCCCGCTGGCTAGTAGCTAAGGGGAGAGTCGCTGAAGCTGAGGAGTGGGTTAGGAGGATCACGGGCTATAATGGCCCCCTAGATATGAGCCTCCCCAGGGAGACTAGTGCTATAGGCCTCATTGAAGCCCTAACAAGGTTCTCATTCCGGTTCATAGTGCTAGCTGTAGTGACCGTAGCGCAATACGCCACCTATGACCTCACAGCATACTACATCCCCTACGCCCCCGGATTCAAGCTAGGCGAGGAGGCCGTGCCCTACGTAGTCTTCTCAGCGAACCTAGGAGCCTCCGTAGGCGCCTTCCTCCTAATCCCCCTGATAGATAGGAGTAGGAGGGTCTCTGTCGTAGCTAGCTTCGCTGGGGGCTTCCTGACCGCGCTTCTAGTCGTGGCAGCACATTACACCGGATCGCCCATAGCCTTCTACACAGCCATATTCATAAACCTGATATTCTCGGAGTGGGCATGGGCTAGCCTTAGCGTGCTCCAGAGCGAGCTATTCCCTACGGGAGTCAGGGCTAGCGTTGTAGGAGCCTTAACAAGCCTCCAGGGGGTAACGGGGGCCGTGCTAGTCTATGTGAGCACCCTCATGAGCGTAAACGTAATGTTCGCATTCATACTAGCCCTCTGGCTAGCAGGGACTGCTGCTGCAGCAGCCTGGAGAGCGAGAGGCGTAGAGTCCGCTGGGAGGAGCGTGGAAGAGCTTGTAGTAACTGCTGAAAGACTATAGCCAGGAAACAATTCTTAAACGAGATCTTGAATTCAGAGATGCTCATAAGGCAATGCCTAGAGGCCTTAGCCACCCACTTTTAGTCAATGGGGCTCCGGGTTGTGGGGTGAGGCTAGGAGGCGTGCCTTGAAGAGGCTCTACGATCACATGGCTCTGGGGCTGGTCGACGGGGATATAGCGGCTATGCTTGTTAGGGTTAACGAGGCCGGCCACGCCCTCTTCACTTCTAGCAGTTGTAGTGGGAGGGTTGTTGTGTTCTCTGGAGCCGACTTCACGGATAAGCGTGGCGCATCCATGTGGTGGTCTACCCACGACCCCCTAGAGTGTTTCAGGGAAGTGTGCTTCCGCTCGGAATTAGCCTCTAAGTCTACAACGGGCGGCATAGTGTCGTGGGTTAGCCTCCAGCCACCCATAATACAGGCTCAGGCTCGAACCCTAGAGGTTGCTGGTAAGGTCCTAGACTGTGCCCTGGAGAGCGGGTTTGCGAGGGCTGGAATGAGGATTGCTAGAGGCGGCTGGTTCATTGTGGAGGCTTCGGCGAGGGATAAAGTGCACGTGATCTTACCAGCTCAGTGTGGCGTGTTGCTAAGGCTATGCGACCTACTCTCCAGGTATAAGGTGAGGGTCTACAGGATGCTGGAATGCCTTGAAAGGGTTAATAGGGAGAGCACTATTTAGCAGTGCGCTTAAACGCTTCACAATATAAAGAGGCGGATAGGGGTTAGGAACGCCTTGCCATCTGACTACCAGCTAGCCCAGCTAATCCACGTGCTAGCGGCGTCCGTCTGGATCGGGGGCCACATAGTGATACTTGTCGGCTATGTACCCCGCCTCCTAGCCTCGGGCTCCTTCAAGGAGCTAGAGGATTTCGAACGGGTCTACGAGAAGATCGGCTTACCCAGTCTAGTTATAGCGGCTCTCACGGGCATCTACATGGCACTGAAGATCAGCAGCCCCAGCGACTGGCTCTCCACCAGGGAGCCAGGGGTGCTGGTGGCAGTCAAGATACTGCTGGTAGCGGCTACTGTAGCCCTCGCCTTAGACGCTAGGATGAGGATTATAAGGCGGTATAGGGCTACAGGCAGGATCAACAAGTGGGACATGGCGCTTCACATAGCGGGCGTAACATTGATAGCGGTGTTGTTCGCCGTTGTAGGCTGGATGATAAGGTATTAGGAGGAACCCTCCGTCAGCTCTCCTCCTTAACCCCGTATCGCCTGATAGCTTGGTATAGCCGCCTGGGGTTGCGGGCGTAGAGTCTGAGTATTGTTGTAACCCGCGCTTTCTGGTCCTTCTTGACAAGCTCCACGAACTTTCTCTTCTCGTCAAGCCTAACCTCCACCTCGTCGGGTAGCGGGAATGGTATGGCGGTCTTAGAGATTAACCCCTTATACACTATGCCCTTCTCTGTTACCGTATATGACGATGGCATGTTTATCATGGTCATGGTGCCCATTCTCCTCGATGCCAGGTATATGGAGGCTGTGGATACTATGAAGTAGCCCTCCAGGTAGGCTAGGAACGCTAGGAAATGCGCCGCCACATCATTACTTACTATATTATCCTTTATGAAGAAGTAGAGAGGGTCTAAGAACCTCCAGAATATTATGAAGTAGAGGAGGCCCGCCATGAGAGCGAGATTCATGCTCATAAGGGCCCTAGACTGGGCCTCAAAATCCTTAGCAAGCCCCTCATCCTTCAACTGCAACTCCCTCACAGAGTCCTCCCTATAAAGGGCCCTAGCACCCTCCACAGACTCAGGGCTAGCCTTAACCCCCAAAGGCCCCTGCGAGCGGCGGGACTGTATGTAGCTCATAGCCACTACAAGGACTATTATGATCACGAAGGTCTCCCAGCCCCTACCCAGTATCGCAGCCAACACTGAATAGAGTACTATAAATACCTGGCTAAGAAGAAGCCTCCTCCTAGATAGTAAATAGCTCAACCCGCCACCCGCCTCCCAGCTAAAGGCAGAGCCCCAAAGCTATTAATCCGAAGACCCAGCCAGATTGACCTCCTCTCCGCCCTAGAGGGCAAGGATTCCCTGCCGGAGCGAAAAGGTCCTGAGAAGCGGGCTAAAAAGTGATATCGAGAGTATGAAGAATGGGCTCGGGAGTGAGATCGAACAGCTAAGGCGCGAGGTCGGGAGCTTCGGGGGGAGGTTGCGAGGCCCAGCGGCAGCATCGCAATGATAACAAGGGCCTTCATAGGAGTCAACACACCTATACTCATAACCCTCATAGGGATACCACTGAAAAATGGTATTCACGGGGCCTTAGCAATGTGCAGAATATATAAAATGGGATTGAAGGGGGAGAATATGTAGTATGGGGTTAGTTGAAAATCGTAGGGTGGGGTGTTTGGCGCTGTGGGTATGAGCTTGAGTAGGGAGGAGAAGGAGAGGTTTCTGAAAGCGCTTGAAGAGGATAAGGAGTTCCGGTATGCTGTTATGGGTCTCATCGGCTTTAAAGAACTCCTTGAAAGGTTCTCGAAGCTCGAGGAGCGCCAGTTAAGGTTGGAGGAGGAGATGAAGAAACTCGGAGAACGCCAGCAGAGGCTCGAGGAACGTCAAGCTAGGCTTGAAGAGCGTCAACAGAGGCTTGAAGAACGCCAGCAAAGACTCGAAGAACGCCAGATTAAATTGGAGGAGCGCATGGCTAGGCTTGAAGAACGCCAGCAGAGGCTTGAAGAGCGTCAACAGAGGCTTGAGGAGCGCCAGTTAAGGTTGGAGGAGGAGATGAAGAAGCTCTGGGAAGCCCATGTAAGGCTCGAAGAGCAAGTCAAGAAGCTCTGGGAGGCTCATTTAAGGCTTGAGGAGGAGCATAGGAGGCTCCGTGAGAACGTTGACAGGCTATGGGGTGATGTTAGGAAGCTTTCCCACGTGGTAGGCGCATTAGGAAGGAGGTTTGGCAAGGGCTTTGAAGCCCTATTCAGGGAGGCTTATGCAGACCTCCTTAGAATGGCGGGGTTGGAGGGGTATAGGGTTGAGAGGTTTAGGTATGTTGACGTTGACGGCAGGTATCTTGCTAGGGGTACTGTAGTCGAGATCGACATTGTAGTGCGTGACGGGGAGCTATGGGTGGTGGAGGTTAAGAGCACCCTTGAGGAGGACGAGGTCACGTGGTTCCTGACTAAAGCGTCTATAGCCGAAAAGGTCCTGGGTAGGAGAGCTGCCAAGAAACTCATACTAGCCGTAGTGGCTGACAAGGAGGCTGTGGAGGCTGCTAGGAAGCTAGGGGTAGACTTGATATACGTGACTATTGCAGATTAGCTTGGATAGACTCGGGTACTCTCGATACCTAGTACAAGTACATGCTTATACTAACCTCCCTCTAACACCTCCTTAACCTCTAGGCTTCAATGGAGGGGCGTTGGCGTAGATGAGGGGGAAGGTCGTCCTAGTCGGGGCCGGCCCCGGCGATCCAGGTCTCATTACCGTTAAGGGACTTATGGAGGTTAGGAGGGCTGATGCCATAGTATATGATAGGTTGGCCCCTAAGGAGGTCCTGGCGGAGGCTAAGGGTAGTGCTGAGCTATACTATGTTGGTAAGGAGCCCGGGGGTGGACCTAGCCAGGATGAGGTTAACAGGCTACTCTGGGATCTCGCTTCCCGGGGGCTTCACGTTGTGAGGCTCAAGGGTGGCGACCCTCTGGTGTTTGGGAGGGGTGAGGAGGAGTGTCTCTACCTCGCCGCTCGGGGTGTTGAGTGCGAGGTTGTGCCGGGGGTCCCTAGCTACGTATACGCCGCCTCTAGGTCCTACGCCGCCCTGGGCTCCAGGCTGGGGTCTCACTCGTACACTGTAACCACAGGCACACTAGCCGGGGGCGGCTTCAACAATGCTATACCAGCACTTGCAAGGGTTTCTGATACTCTCGTGGTCCTCATGGGTGCCAGGTACTCCGAGAGGATCCTAGAGGCTACAGCCTCGGCTAGAGGCTGGGGAGCCCCCGGGGTTATCGTGTATAGGGGTGGGATGGAGGGTGAGAGGGTGCTGGTGGGGAGCCTGAGGGACTTGCTGGAGGCTTATAGGCGGGGGGAGTACGGTAGCCCCAGCGTCTTCATACTCGGGGGTGCCGCTGGGGTTGCGAGGAGGCTGCAGGATACTATTCACAGGTCCTGACCCGCCCCCCAAAGATAGCCAGGGGGAGGGCGTCGAGGTCGGGTGGCTCCCCCTAATATCCATCGAGCCTGTGGGAGGCTCGAGCCTCAAGCTGCTAGAGGCTCTGGAGCCTGGGGGGCTTGTAGTCGTCACCAGCCCTAGGACCCCCAGGTTCCTAGTTCTAGACGCCTTAGCCCAGGGAGTGCTGGGGGAGGTCCTACGGGCATTTCGTTATGTGACGGTAGCTGTTGTGGGTGAGAGGACGGGAGGGGAGGTGATGAGGCTTCTAGGCGCTGAGAAGCTTATAGTGGCTAGCGGGGGAACTGTAGAGTCTCTAGCCTCCACGCTCGCAGGCATGAACGTAGAACACTCCATAATATTGAGGGCTTCCACACCATCACCGAGCTACGAGAGGCTGCGGGAGGTCGTAAGGGGAGCTAGGGATGTAGTAGTCTACCGTAACAGGGCCCTCGAGGCCAACGCGCGTTTACTAGGAGAGACTGCTAGGAGGGGGCTAGTGGATGTTGTAGCGCTCTCAAGCCCCCTACAAGCCAGGGCCCTCAAGCACTCCGGAGGCCTAGGAGGGGTAAGGATCGTAGCTATAGGACCACCAACAGCCAGAGCCGTAGAGGAGGTCCTGGGCGTCAAGCCCATAGTTGCTGAGAGGCCTAGCATACAGTTGCTCCTAGCCGAGGCTGTAGGGGCATGCAGGGGGTATTGACGGCTGCGGGGGGCTTGGATAAGTATGAGGGGCTAACGGTATAATATAGGGTGCCCTTCTGTGGCCGGACTCGGCTATGACGAGAAGATAAGGGAGTTTAGCGAGATGCTTAAGAGTCTTCTCGACGAGGAGAGAGAGTTCGTGCTTGCTGTTGTCGTGGGCGTTAAGGGCTCTGCGGCCGCCAAGCCTGGGGCTAAGGGGGCTATACTACCTGACGGTAGGGTGCTGGGCTGGCTTGGAGGGTGGTGTAGTGAGAGGAGCGTGCTCTCAGCAGCCCTGGAGGTACTAGCCCTCGGCAAGCCCAAGCTGCTGAGGCTTGTTATGAGTGGCAGCGGTGCTGGTAGGGTTGGCGAGGACGTCATAGAGGTCCCGACTCCCTGCGGGGGCGAGGTGCTAGTCTACATGGAGCCCGTCTACCCCCCACCCCAGGTTATAGCCCTGGGCGACGTCAGGGTTGTTAGACCGTTGACACGGTTCGCCAGGGAGCTAGGCTTCAAGACGGTAGCCTACACCCTCCAGGGCGAGAGGGTAGAGGAAGCCCACCTAAACCTGGATGGCCTAGACGAGCTTGAGAAGGTTAGGGTTGACACCCACACGTACATAGTGCTAGCCTCGATGGGCAACACCGACTTCGACCTGAAGGCCCTAGATAAGCTCCTAGGCAGGGGGGCAGCCAGGATATACATAGTGGCTAGCGTTAGGAGGGCGGAGGACATAGCAAGGAAGCTAGCGAGAAAAGGAGTACCCCCGGAGGAACTCTCAAGGATAGAGTCCCCAGCGGGGGTAGACATAGGAGCAGTAACCCCCGAAGAGCTAGCGCTAAGCGTGATGGCATCCATAGTGGCTGAGAGGAGGGGAGGAACTAGGAGGCCGATGGAGGAAGTCAAGGGAGCACCATTCAAGAAGGTAATAGCACAGCTACAAGCAAGAAAGCAGGGAGGCTAGGGAAGAACGTCGAGCCGGAACCAACCTCGGCCTTAAAGTCAAGGTAAAGTAGGCTTTAGGGTCTACCGATCGATTCAAATAATGAGTATACTAATAGATATACTGAGAGCGCCCTGAGTTAGTGAATGAAGCTGTCTGCTTCAAGGTAAGGAGGTTAAGAGGAAGATGGAGGCTTACAAGGATAAGGTAGACTAGAGCGAGGAGCTGAGGAGGCTTGTTGAGGAGAATATTAGAGAGTTGGAAGCCCAAGATAACATTGTGAAAGTAGTAGAAGAAGAACATAAGAGGGCTTCGTGGAGAGCTGAGAGGGGCACAAATCCATAAAATGGAATTGAAAGTTGAGGGGTCTCAACGCTGGCAACGTTAGACCAAAAAATAAGCGGAAACAGCCCTGCTGAAGGCATAAATGTAATAATACTCTACAATAGACCTCTCACTTATTAAACAGTAATTAACGTCTTGGCGTTCAACAGATCATTCAACTTTAATCACAAAAATAAAAGAAAGGAAACGTAGAATCACAAATCATCACGGTGAAGGTTAAAATCCCATGAACTTCCTTAGTTTTTAACATTACTCCCTTTAAGGTAAGAAATGGATCTATCATAATGGTTTTACGCCTAGAAACGGGCTCACCAATAACATCATGGGGGAAGAGGCAGTGCATTACTTACCTAGAGCCCCGTTGAAACCCTCTAGAAGCTCAATAAACACGATAGCAACCCCTACAAATATTAAGAATTATTGTTATTGTTTTAAAAGAAGTATATTAGAATGTAATAGTTGGTATTAGCTTTATACGGGAAAGACTGCTCAGTTCTGATACTATTAGGCAGGGAAACTACGAAAGCGCGTGGTTAAGTAATGAGTGGGATCGTGGTTCACTACGTGGAAAGCAATTCTCTAACTACGTTAAGAAGAACTTTAGGAGCACGCTTGAAATCTACTATTTCTATGGGCAGGCCCTCTGCGACTTTTTCCAGCCTCTTCCTCTGCTTAGAGTCTACTAATACAATTATGTGGTTGAAGCCACGTTCTTCAAGGAGGTTAAGGTACTTACCCCTAACTATGTTACTACCCGTTTCCACTTCAATAGCAATACGAAGGTCTCCTTTCACTAAAGCTATGTCCGCACCACGATATTCCACCTTAACTTCGACTCCCTTTAATGATTGTCTTAAAAGATTGTATATTCTCTCGGCGATGCATTTATGCAGTACTCCGGGCCCTCGCCGAGGCAGTATTTCGTAGAGGGTGATAGGTCTTCCCCAGCCCCATTTCAAGTTTACAACGCTTATCTTACCCTCCCTAATGAGAGACTCTACGGCTAGACTATAGTAATTGCCGTTTACTCCCAACCTAGCCCTTCTCTCTCTAGCCGGGAGACACGGCTCCTTCCTAATGAGTTCTAGTATCCTCTCTTTAAGGGACTCTATTGCATTCCTCTTTTCAGCCGCTATCACGGAATCCCTGTCTACAACTCCAAAGACGGGCTCTTTCACGGAGCTACCTCCCAGTATGAAGTGGAACTTATCTAGCCCCTGGATCTCCGTAGTATCTATTCCAGGACCTATGCTTTCAGCGATAGCACGTGCCTCACCAGAATCTGTTACACCAAAAGCTATGAGGGAGCCTATAGAACTTCTCAAGTCGCCTCGAAGCCCTCTAAAGGTCTGGCTAACAATAGCGAGGGACACTCTTCCAGACCTTATCGTCCTAGCAAGCTCTGCTAGCAACGACTCACTTGGGCTGCGAGGCGGTGCTAACGTCGGAGCCTCGTCAACGATAACTATGGTGTCGGGCTGCGAGGCTCTACTGGATGCTGCTCTCTTCGCAGCAGATAGGCGTATGTGTGATAGTAACAAGGTTGACGCGGCTATTAACTGTCGGTGTGAGTACCTCCAAAACTCACTTAAATCAGCTACTATAAGCTTGCCACTTCCCAGCTCTAGCCCTCCACTACACCTTAGGGCAAGACTCAGTGGCTCCATATAAAGGCTGCGGAGCCTCGAAGACAAAGCCCTCTTTGACACTTGAGGCCCCGGTACACTCCATAACTCTCTAATTAACTCTGAAAGAGGCTTTCCATCAAGCACTATACGCTCCACAGCCCTAAACAGGATATCCTCCATAGCGTAAGAGAGAGATGCATCGTCTCCTCCGGGGGAGGACCTAGAAATGGCGTAGACCAGCATGTCAACAGTCGAAGCTATGAAAGAATCCGAGGCAGCCCTCTCCAAGACTTCAGGCCTTGGAGGGGAAAGGCAGAGCCCCTCGCCCGGTTTTAGTACTGTCGCCCCTGGGAGCCTAGTATACTCTCCCTTAACATCAAACACTAGGCAACTTAGACCTCGACGGCGGAATTCAAGGCATAGTTTCTTTGCCGCTATAGTCTTCCCGAAGCCCGTACCACCCACTATGAGTACGTGGCTCTCTAACTCGCCTAGAGTGAGACCCACTGGATGGCCCTTTCCTTCAGGGCCTACGGCCCATCCCAGCAGGATGTCAGGCCTTCTCCTATTGGGCTCCGTTGCTCTGCCTGAGCCTTCCGAGGGTAATCCGATGTAAGGCTTAAGGTAGTCGGGGACTCCAGAAGGGTCGTTAGATTCCCACCAACTACTATTCGACTCTGGCGACATGGGATCCTCTACCATCACCCTTTATACTGCTCTCATTACCTTGGCGGGGTGCTGAGGGCATCCAGTACTCAAAGGCCGCATTTAGCCTGCCATCTACCTCGCCCGACTCAATGTTAGCTGTAACGGGCTTCCTGAGTATGCGCGACGAATACTCGACTACTTGCTGAGGGAAGGGCGCTCTGCAGTGCCTACAGAACCCGCTGTCTGCAGGCGTCACTCTGAGGCAGTTCATGCATATTACGTATCCCGGCGGCATTTTAACCTCGCTTGGCAAGGGGCTGTGGCAATGGTAGCATCGCCCCCTATCTATTGGTGTAAGCTTTCCGCATACTAGGCATGTTATATATGGCACCCCCGCCACGAGCCTCACCTCTGGCTTTCCAAGTTAAACGTATATGAGCTGTTCAAGGTTTCCGTAGGCTGCCTTGTACTTGCTCTGCTTTCTTCACGCTTCTCTGATACTTTAAGCGATATGAAAGCAGGCTTCGCGTTGCCTAGGTGGTCCATGAAAGCGTCGTAGTTTTCATAGTATATTAGCTCCGGGTACTTGAAGACCAGGGCTCCATCCATAATTATACCGCTAAAGGGTCTCTCCTTCTCTAGTAGCGATGCAAGGGGGGAATCGTTCTTCACGATCTTAACATCGATGTCAAGGAACTTTCCTTCTTCCCTCGACCTTAAGGCTGAGGATAGCACGTAGAACTCGCCGCCGCACGAGCTACAAGAAACCTTGTTGACAGCATAGCTTCCAAGCACCGCCTTATCAATATCATTCTCATTAAGGCCAAACCTGGGTATGCGTTTAAACACTACACGCGATACGAGTAAGGCATCCCCTATCCAGCCGCAGTAAGGGCATGATAGAGATCGTATATAAGTCGTAACCCCCAGCTCGTAACCTCTCCCCTCCTTAGAGGATCCCCCTAACCGATCAAATATAGAGTCTACTATACGTGAACCACGTGTAAACACCACCCTGCTTCACCCCCACTTAAAAATAACTTGTACACAATAGTATTAGCTTTATCAAACCTTGATTAACATAGTGGACACACGGCGTGAGAACGTATGTACACAAAACCCGAGCCATGCAACGTGGTCATAACTTGCTATTCAATTTGCGGGGATCTTAGGTCTTTTCTGGTGTTTACATGGTTGTTGCGACACCGCTGGTTTGGGGCTGTTAAGGCGTTGGCGGTGGACATGCTCTTCTGCGCTGGCCCTGCAGTAGCCTACCAGTTCCTCGAGGACGATGTTAAGGGTGCTGTGGCCTCGGCAGCCCTCGCAGCCGCAGCCACCCCGGCCGCCTACGGAACCCTAGGGGCGGCCTCCAGGTACCTGG
>WAKF01000010.1 GCA_015523465.1 Aeropyrum sp. | reverse complement strand
GTAGTTTTCTTTCTATTGTTTCGAATCTTTTTGCGTGGTCTTCTCTTAGGCTCTTCAGCTCTCTCAGTATGGATTCGAGGCCTACAAGGCCGGCGACAGCGAGCCGAAACTCCTCATCCTCCCTAAGAAGCCTCAACAACTCCCTCTTCAGGGTTTCCCCCACCTTTAGTGCACCTCAACACTCATTTAGATCTGTTACCCGTGATACTATTAAAGTGGATGCCGCGTTGGTGGTTACTCGCCTGCTACGGTCACTATTACTCTTCTAACCCTAGGGCCGTCTAGCTCTACAAGCATGATGTTCTGCCACGTACCCCTAATCACTTGTCCTCCAGCTATTGGGAAGCTTCTTGAGGGGCCTATGATGCTCGCTGCTATGTGGGCGTGAGCGTTGTTGTCTATCTCGTTGTGCTTCCAAGGCTTGTCGGGCGGCGCTAAAGTCTTTATAGCCTCTATAATGTCCTGGAGTAGCCTAGGTTCGTGCTCGTTTGCTATTATAGCTGCTGTGGCGTGGGGCACGAAGACTTGAACAAACCCTTCCTTGACTTTAGACCTCTCAACAACCTCTTCTACTTTACGGGTTATATCAACGAGCTCGAACCTCCGGGAGGTGGATACCCTAACCTCCTCCCTATACACCCTCACACCACTCCACCAACGGTTTGATGCGAGTTCTAGGGGGCTTGAATGAGGGGAGCGGTTAAGCGGGCTGCCTCGATATAATGCACTCTGGCTATGTGAGGGGCTGGATGGTGGCAGAGCCTCTGTGGGAGGCCGAGACCCTATACCTTATGAGTATTAAGCCTCAGTATGCAAGGGCAATCTTCGCTGGCAGGAAGAAGTATGAGCTTAGGAGGCTAAGGGGCCTTCCCCCCATAGAGGAGGGTAGCGTCATCGTAGTCTACGTTAGCGGCAGGATTAAGAGTATCGTGGGGGAGTTTAGGGCTGGTAGGGTATACAAGGCCTCGCCGGAGAAGGTGTGGAGCATAGCAAGCTCCCCGGGTTCGGGCGTGGGGGAGGATGCGTGGCACTACATTAAGGGTGCTGGGAGAGCTATGGCTATCGAGGTCTCCGAGGCTGTGATGTACGAGAGGCCCATAACACTCGAGGAGATTAGAAGGGTAATACCGGGCTGGAACCCGCCCTACAGTTATAAGAGGCTCGTTGAGGGGGACCCTCTTCTAGAACTAATAATCTCAAGGGTGAGGGCTAGGCTCAGGGGTTCTGGCGGGCGCGGGGGAGACTAGTATTTTCGCGTGGACGAGGGTCTGATACGGTTACAGCCCTCAACTTATTATCGCCCACAGCAACTAAACCGTACCCCGGTGCTCACCATGTCTTCGGGGGTCTTCGAGAGGAGGGAGGTCATAGAGCTTGTAGAGGCCTACAGGCCCGTCTGGGCCCTAGGCCACGCCCTAGCCCTGATGGGCTGGGATAGTGAGACTTACATGCCTAAGGGGGGAGTTGAGGAAAGGGCTCTGGCTAAGGCGGAGTTGCAGGTCCTACGCAGGAAAATGTTGCTCCGGGACGAGCTTAGGAGAGCCCTGGAAAGGGCTCAGAGTATTGAGGGGCTTAACGAGTTTGAGGAGGGCTTGGTGAGGGTTGTTGAGAGGGAGGTTAGAATAGCTTCTAGTATACCAGAGAGGCTACTCTACGAGTTCTCTAGGGTCCGGGAGGAGGCTACTCACGCCTGGAGGGAGGCTAAGGCCCGTGACGACTTCAGCATATTCAAGCCTTACCTGGAGAGGATAGTTGAGTATGCCAGGAAGGTGGCGGACCATCTAGGCTGGGAGGGACATCCCTACAACGCCCTGCTAGACCTCTATGAGGAGGGCTTAAGGATAGAGGATGTAGACAGGGTCTTCAACTCCATAATACCGGCCTTGAAGAGCACCCTAGAGAAGGTTATGGCTTCAGGCTTATACCCGAGGGAGCATCCACTGGAGAAAGTCGAGTATAGGAGGGAGGATATGGAGGCTGTCAACAGGGAGGTTCTGGAGGTCCTAGGCTTCCCCTGGGATAGGGGGAGGCTTGATGTGAGCCCTCACCCCTTCACAATGGGTCTCGGAGTGGGTGATGTTAGGATTACTACAAGGTATGAGGGCCGGGACTTCAGGCACACGCTCTATGCTGTAATACACGAGTATGGTCATGCCCTCTACGAGCTACAAGTAGACCCGAGGCTTAAGGCTACTCCTTTAGCTGACGGCGCCAGCCTCGGGGTCCACGAGAGTCAGAGTAGGTTCTGGGAGAACATTGTAGGGAGGAGTAGGCCGTTCGTAGAGCTTATATCGCCCATACTGAGGGAGCGCCTCGAATTCCTCCGAGGCTATAGCGATGACGACCTGTATATGTACTTCAACATTGTAAGGCCCGGGCTCATAAGAGTTGAGGCCGACGAGCTAACCTACAACTTCCACATCTACCTTAGGTATAAGCTCGAGAAGATGATGGTGGCGGGAGAGGTTAGGGTGGAGGACCTACCAGGCCTCTGGAACGATATGATGGAGGAGTTGCTGGGGGTTAGGCCCCGGGGCTATAGGGATGGAATACTCCAGGACATACACTGGAGCCACGGATCCATAGGTTACTTCCCCACATACACCCTAGGCAACGTGATAGCAGCTCAGATAAAGCATCGAGTAGACGCTGAGCTGGGGGGACTCGAAAAGCTAGCTGGCTCCCGCGAGGGGCTTGCCAGGCTTAGGGAATTCCTGGCCGAGAAGATCCACAGGTGGGGTAGGACCTACCCGCCCAAAGAGCTGGTTGAGAGGGCTCTGGGAGAGCCCATAAACCCTGAGTACTTCAACGACTACATAAGGAGCAAGTTCCTCGGACGGCGGTGAAGGGTGAAGCTGGATAGGGGTGTCGTGGGTAAGGCCCTCGAAGTCTCCCTCCCCCTGATAATAGCCGATGCGGCTACCAGCATAATCTGGATAATAGACGCCTTTTTCGTTGGCATGCTGGGTTACATGGAGCTAGCGGGCCTGGGAGCTGCCAGCTACCTTCTCTGGCTCGTCATTATAATCTCAAACCTCATATACATGGGGGCCTTCGTAATCGCAGGTCAAGCCCGGGGAGCTAGAAAGGATGACTTGGCTGTCAGGGTTTTAAGGGAGAGCTTAGGGGCCGCTGCAGCCTTGGGTGTGGCTGTAGCCGCCGCAACTTACATGCTAGCGCCCCAAGCGCTTCAGAGGCTCTCGGGGGATGCGTGGCCCTACGCCTGGGAGTATACCCTAGCGTGGCTCCCGGGGATCCCCATATACTATGTCAACCTAGTCTATGATGCGGGTCTCAGAAGCTTCGGGATGACAAGGCCTATAATGGTCTCAGTAC
>WAKF01000009.1 GCA_015523465.1 Aeropyrum sp. | reverse complement strand
GTCGTAAGGAGCGCAATATACCTCCCAGATAGCCAAGCGCAAAGGATTCCTAGCCTCGACAGAGGGGAAGCTTTGCTACATTCTCCCTCACATCCCCAACCTATATTCATCAAGGTCTCGCTGAGCCGAAAGCCTGGCTACTAGCTCTCCAACACTTTCTAGAGAGAGCCAGTCTATACTTATACCAACACTCCAAGAATCGATTTTATTTAACAGTTCTTCATACACTTTCCTAGGGTTTTTGTCACTCGTATCAACCTCAAAAGTGGAATGCCACCAAGGCTCAAGCTCCTCCGCTATAACACCAAACGCCTCTGCCATGACGTTTTCCACGATCTTACCCTTCCTCCAACCCCTTCTCTCCAACCTTCTAAACAATATTAAAGGATTACATCGAGCCAGCACTATAAATACAATCTCACTTTCAACAGCCTCAAGCCATAATGTTGGAGTAACCGTGACCACAACTACGCATGAATCGATAGACTTAGAGGCTACAGACCGTGCAACTCTCAAACCTTGATCCCATTCGATAATAAACGTGTCCCTCGCAGGATCCTTTATCACTGCTTTCTCCCTAACCATGACCTCGGAAGACTCTACAACCTTACACCTAAGATCCTCTGACACTACTTTAGCTAGCTCAGACTTTCCAACGCCTGGAGATCCTGTAACCAAGATTATCATGGGAAAATCGAGACCTCCCGCCCTAAAGAGTATACTGATATGAAGACGCCAAAATAGATTATATAATAGGGAAGACAACACAGCTTGCCATTAAAGTTAAAAATCACGTAATAGTTTACTCTTCCCCGCCTCCCTCCTCCTTCTTACCCTTCTCCTCCTCTTCTTCAGTCCTCTTAGCAGCTATGACATCATCTATCCTTAGTATCATCGAAGCAACTTCGGTTCCCGCCTTTAGAGCGTTAGCTTTAACCCTCATAGGCTCTATGATGCCCCTACTCCACATATCAACTATGTCACCGCTCTCCAGGTCTATGCCATACCACTTGTTCTCAGCCTTTTCATGAGCGCTTCTAAGCTTCACTATTATCTCTACAGGGTCTAGACCAGCATTATACGCTAGTATCTGGGGTATACTCTCTACAGCCCTCGCGAAGGCTTCAATGGCCAGTTGCACCTTGCCGGGGAACTTGGTCGCATACTCATATAGGTCCTTAGCAACTTCAGCCTCAACAGCTCCACCGCCAGCAACTAACTTGCCATCCATCACCGCATCGGCCACAGCACTTAAGGCGTCTCTTATAGCCCTTTCAGCCTCGTCCACTAGCCTCTCAAAGCCACCTCTTATTAGGATGGTCACGCTCCTCGGGTTCTTGGCGCCCTCTATGAAGACCATCTTGTCCTCTCCGACCCTCCTCTCCTCTACCAGCTCAGCATAGCCTAGGTCCTCAGGCTTCAGGTCCTCTATGTCAGTCACGATCCTAGCACCAGTGGCCCTAGCAATCTTCTCTATGTCGCTCCTCTTAACCCTCCTAACAGCCAGTATACCCTTCTTGGCTAGGAAGTGCTGAGCCACATCATCAATCCCCTTCTGAGTTATAACTACGTTAGCCCCAGTAGCAGCGATCTTCTCAATCTTTTCCTGAAGGATCCTTTCCTGTTTCTCGTAAAGCGCCTTTATTTGTTCGGGACTCGTTATGCTGATCTCTAGGTCTATCTCTGGCTTCTCAATCTCGAGGGGCGCATCTAGAAGAGCGATCTTGGCGTTTTCGACTCTTCTAGGCATGTCAGGGTGTACTACTTCCTTATCAAGTACTACACCCCTAACAAGCTTGGTATCAAGTAGACTTCCACCATGCTTCTTAATTATCTGCACATTATTCAGGTCGACGTACCACCTGTCACCCCTCTTCTCCGCTATAGCCCTAACAGCTTCGACGGCTAGCTGGGCAAAGTGCTCTTTAGCCTCTCTTACGGCCTTACTGTTTAAGCTGGTAAGTGCTACACGCTTGAGTTTCTCAGTATCCTCTATAGATACGGGCTCTGAGATCTTTTCTAGGACCTCTAGAGCCCTTTCAAGCCCCTTCTTATAGCCCTCCACGATTATCGTGGGGTGGATATTCTTGTCTAATAGCTTCTCAGCCTCTTTGAGTAGCTCACCAGCGAAGATCACTGTAGTCTTAGTGCCGTCACCAGCCTCTTCGTCTTGCCCCTTAGCTATTTGAACTAGCATCTTAGCGGCGGGATGAGCTATATCCATCTTGTCTAGTATCGTAGCGCCGTCGTTAGTTATAGTAATGTCGCCGAGACTGTCAACAAGCATCTTATCCATGCCTTTGGGACCATAAGTCGTCTTGAGTATCTCTGCTATAGCTCTAACAGCCATTATGTTAGCCCTGACAGCTTCCCTACCATAGGTTCTCTGAGTCCCTTCCTTCAATATTATGACTGGGATACCTACGGCCTCGCTAACAGGTAGCTGCTGCTGAGCCGCCACCGCCCATCACCCGGTCCTCCTTGAACTCCGGGAGTCTTAGATAAAACCGCTTCTATATAAATCTTTCTCTTCAAACTGACGGTAGTAAACTTTAACACCCCTGTCTTTAGAGGCCCTCTAAGACATCAGGGCATAAATGGTATTTAGAATTAATAGCTCCACTTGTTTATAGCGCCTTATTCGGGAGATAGGACATGGGCAAAGTTAGAACTGCTCTGGTTAAGAGAACCGCTAGGAAGCTTTTAGAGATGTATCCCGACCTCTTTACAGGGGACTTTGAACATAATAAGAGGGTCGTAAGCCAGCTTATAGAATATAGGAGTAAGAAGCTTAGAAATCAGATAGCCGGTTACATAACGCATCTAGTAAACAGGGCCAAGAAGAGGAAGGAGAAGGCCGAGTCACAGCCAGAAGCCTAAGTCTAGACTACTTTCAGGTAAGATAAATGGGTTGAGGGGATGCATATACCTTGAACAGTGGGGAGGTTAGAGTTAAACTTCTAGCCTCCCTAAGGGAATCTGCAGGCTTAGATGAGATAGTGGTTAAAGCTTCTACCTGGAAGGAGGCTCTAGCGCTTGCTGTCGAAAAGGTTCCTAGCCTGAAGACCGCTATAAACAGTGATGGTAGCCCCAAACCAGGCTATATTGTATTCGTTGATGGAGTAGACTCTAGGCTTCTCGAGGGCGGTGAAAGTGCGAGAGAGATAGTGGTCTTGCCGGTTAATCATGGTGGGGGAGAAACGTCTAGTAAGCAACGTAACCTTATTTACTTGAGCTGGAACGACATAGAGGAGGCATCATCCCTGATAGCGAGGAGAGTCCTTGAAAGCGGGTTTAAGCCCAATGTTATAGTCGGCGTGCTCAGAGGCGGCATAGTACCAGCTAGACTCATAGCTGACGAGCTAGGGGTTGAGGATATAGGTATGCTGGAGGTTAAACTTTATACAGGGATAAACCTGAGAAAGCCTAAGCCTTATGTAAGACAACCGCTAATAATAGACGTTTATGATAAGAAGGTCTTGATCGTTGATGACGTCAGCGATACAGGTCTTACCTTATCGTTAGCCTTAGATTTCGTCAGAACCTACATGCCTTCTACAGTAAAGACTGCTACGCTCTTCATAAAACCTTGGACAAGACTGATCCCTGACTACTATGCTAAGTCTGTGGAGGGCTGGATAGTGTTCCCCTGGGAAAAGAGGGAGATAGAGCGTGAGATGGCTAAGGCTACAGCAGCTAAGGGAAGCCAGTAGAGAGTACGACTGCTTCATTATAGATGTAGGATGGGATAAAGTAGTGATATATCGATTTGAAGGTCTATTTAGTGTTGAAGACCTGAAAGGCCTGAATCCTCTCATAGCGGTAGGTTATAGTGAAGAAGATGATCCAGGTCCGTGCGCAGTAGCACTCTCCTACCTATATAGGTTGGAAGATGAAGGCCCTCTAGGTCCCCCTAGAATCAAGAATCCCGGTCTCCATGTGAGAGCCACATCGCTTGGTTTAAGGCAGATAAGCGATATGACCCTGCTCAACGAATTCAAAGTTATCTACGTAATCTCCGCTCTAAAGGATAGAGTATCCGGAGAATGCAGACTATTAGAGTGTAAGGGTAGCGAGTTATATAAGGTAACTTCGGCTAGAGTCAAAAATCTCAGGTAGCCCTCTCTTCTAAGCTAACCCCACAGTAGCCATATCATCCACGTTAACGTACATCCAACGGGTAAGAGGCTGCCTCACATGAAACCTGCTCCTAGCCTCATTATAAGCCCTCTCTAGTGTGAAGTACGGTAGATAGTTTCTTTTGAGGAGCCTAACCACATATTCTATCTTCTCAGCGGTACTCTTCCTAATATAGCCGTTGGCAACGTCATCGCTTAAGTCTTCTAATGCTGATGCTGCTAAGCTAAGTATAGTAGCCTTATATTTACTTTCGGTCCTCCTAGCAAGCCGCCTATAGAATTGGGAGGCCTCTACTATCCTGCTCCACAATGAGAGGTTTCCCCGCAAAAGCTCCACCCGCCACTTCTTTAGGGGGCGGGTGGCGTGTGGAGGGGGCTGGAGTGTGTTATCCTCGTATCACCCGAAACTAAAAATAGTAGCTAGCATCTAGCTCCCTTCCTGAGAGCCGAGTCAAGATCCTCTATTAGATCGTTAACGTCCTCTAGACCCACACTAAGCCTTAGCAGGTTAGGCTTTATCCCTAGCCTAGCCTTCTCTTCGGGGGGCAAGTTTCTATGGCTAGACCACTCAGGATAAGCTATAACGCTCTCGGCGCCTCCAAAGCTTGGGCTAGGAGCTATCAAGCTTAAGTTCTCCAGAACTTTTAGTACTTCTTCCTGCCCTCCCTTGACTTCAAAGCTAACGACACCTCCATATAGGCCTGGAGGTAGCAGCTTTCTTGCCTCTTCGTAATCGGGGTGGCTTGGGAGGCCTGGGTAGTATACTCTTTCGACGCACTTGTGATCCTCAAGCCACTCTGCTATAACCCGGGCGCTCTTAGATATACTTTCAAACCGGGGAGCCAAGGTCTTGAGCCCTCTCCACGTCATATAGGCTTCGAAAGGCTGCATAGTAGTCCCTAAAAGCCTCCTCAAGTCCCATAGCTCCAGTAGGTCCTCTTCCCGAAGCCCTGCGGCTAGGCCTGCTACAATGTCATTATGCCCTGCTATATACTTGGTGGCACTCTCAACTACAATATCAGCTCCCTCGGGAAGAGGTCTATAAGCTGCAGGGCTCGCAAAGGTATTATCAACTATTACTTTACACTCGCTCTCTCTACACACGGAATAGAGTTCCCTTAAAGGAGGTATTCTAAGGGTAGGGTTCGCCACGCTCTCAACTATGACTACGTCACTCTTTGCGGCTTCTTCAATAAGCTCCTCCCAGGGAGGCCCTGCAAAGACGACTTCAACCCCTGAAAGCTTAGCTATCCTCTCAGCTAACATTCTAGTGGGAGCGTAGACAAGCCTCATAACTACTATCCTAGAAGCCCGTGACGCAACCGACACCATTAAAGTTGAAAGAGCTCCCATACCACTATTAAACCCTAAAGCCCACTTACCCTCCTCGGCAAGCCTAAAGGCCTCCTCCGCCATTAAGAGAGTTGGGTTGTTCTCACGCGAGTACTTAAGGTCGCCTACACGGGGCATCTCATGCTCTATCCCCGGGGGATGGCGATATATCGCTGAGAGGTATAGTGGGGGGACTATAGGCTCGTAGTGAGGGTCATCCTCAGGCCTCCAACCCCCCCAGATTACCCTACTCCTCCACCTCCTCCTAGCCATTCTCGATCACCTCGGCTCCCGGAGCAGGCTCAGCAACCTTAGCCAGAGGGTCTTGACAGCACTCACATGCATCCCTCATAGCAACCGCCACCTCGTTAGCCACCTTAGGCCCTGAAGCCAAGGCTATCATAGTAGGACCCGCGCCGCTCAATGCAAAGCCTAGAGCTCCGGCCTCGAAGGCAGCCTTTCTGACTTCCTCATAGCAAGGCACATAGGGAGCCCTCTTAGGCTCTACCACCTCATCAGAACTCATTAGCACTCCAAAGAGCTCCAAGTCGCCCTTTACAGCGGCTGCTATCATGGCAGCCGCCCTGGAGAAGTTCCTTACAGCTTCTTCCAAGGCTATGTGAGACGGTAGGACCTTTCTCATAACTCCAGTCTTACCTTCAGGAACAGGATTCATAGGAGTTACTAGAGCAAAGTAACCCTTAAAGGGCACACTAATTACCCTAAGTTCTCCCCTAGCATCCGAAGAGACTACTACAAGCCCTCCCATAAGGCTAGCAGCAACGTTATCATAATGTGGAGAACCCGCAGAGACCTTCTCCCCTTGACCCGCATATCCTACGAGCTTCGAAGCTGAAAGCTTAAGACCTAGGAGTCGCGAAACGCCGATTACAGCAGCGGCCGCTGTGGCCCCGCTACTTCCAAGTCCCCTTCCAACAGGTATCCCCTTATAAATCGAGAGAGACACGCCGACACTAACACCTATATCCTCAAGCAGCCTAGATACAGCTTCCACAGCAGTATTACGCCTAGCTATAACTTCAGAGGCGTAGGGTCCCCTAACATGTTCAACAACGACTCCTTCGACCTCGTCCTCAACTTTCACAACAACCTCATCATAGTAAGCGTTGAGAGCGATAGCAAGCATGTCAAAACCTGGGCCTAGGTTCGCTGAAGAACAATAAGCTCTAACCCTAACCCAGCGGCCCACTACCCCACACCTACCCCCCTCTCTTTATAACCAAGATGTAGAGCCCCCGATCCCTTAAATCTTAAACTAAACCCGATACACTAGGACCAGCTAGGAAGACCCGGCCGTACCCTCCCATAAAACGAAGCTAATAACTTATAATATATAAATTATATATGACAATTTTATAATCTAAATTAGTAACTAATATCTCCCTAAGGACTCCTACTTATGAAAAGAAATTTAAGGTGTCATTCTAAAGCCTTAGAGCATACATCGAAGCCAAGGGCTCGAACCCGTAAGTTCGACAAGCTAACCCAACCCGCATGCATCTCATAACATATAGTCGTTAATGAGTTATCAAGACCTCAAGCCTTGTTAGTGGACGCTGAATTAACCATTTTCACATATTTCCCTCGTTAACTTCTTGTGCTCTAAAAAAGCTTTTGACAACGTAAGTATGATATAGCACTCAGTGACCTATGGCATATTCCACCATACAACAATTAATTAAAACCACATAAAGTTTTAATTAACCTCACAGTCTAAAAGATAACTACGTATTTAATGAACTATGAGAAAGAGAAGATATTATTATAGCTCGCATGTCTTGCACTCGCTGTTCTGAGTTAGCTCTACTACTACTTCCTCCCCCTCGCTTTTCTCCTCAGCCTTGAACAGCTCTCTGAGCCTTGGGTCCCTCTCCGCCTCAGCCCTGGCTAACTTCTTCCTGGGTAGCGCCATCCTCGCTCCCCTACGCTTCCTTAGCAACCTCGTTTCTCGCCCGGCCTCTGTGGCCCCGAATACTATTACCTGGCGGCCCTTGCTCTCGTCCCTGTATACCGTGAAGCCCTTCAGGCCCGTGAGCCACGCCGCGAGGTATAGGGCCTCGACGTCCTCCACGCTAGCCTCCCTGGGTAGGTTCACGGTCTTGCTTATGGCCTGGTCTACGTATAGCTGGGCGACGGCCTGGTGGGCTAGGTGGTACCATAGGGGGAAGTCCATGCTGGTCGGGTATAGCCTTGCAAGCCCTGCCAGGCCCTCCAGGAAGCCCGGGGGAGCCCTCCCCCCTAGCCTCTCAGCTATCCTCTGGAGGGCCCTCCGCAGGCTACCCTTACTCCTCCGCACCTCCTCGTAAACAGCCTCAACCACATCCCTGCCCACGCCGTGCCTCCTAGCCAGCTCCAGCAGGTCGTCTCGGAACCTCCTAACGACCTCTAGGAAGGTGCCCACTGCGACCTGCCTCAGGTAGACTAGGGCGAAGTACGGCTCAATCCCGCTACTGGTGCCGGCTATTATGCTTATAGTGCCCGTCGGCGCTATAGTCGTGGCCACAGTGTTCCGGGGAGCCCGGGCCCCGAGCCTCCTACCGTACTCCACTAGCCTCCTCCAAGCCTCTAGTGGCCTGTAGACTGCTAGGGCTAGAAGGTGCCTCGGGCTCTCTACAGCCTTGACACCCATATCCAGGGCCTCCCTCAGCGTCTCCCCTGTTACGGCGAATACTTTCTCCAGCACTCTCTCCAGGGCTTCCAGCCTGACAAGCCTCACACTACCATCGGGCTCGAACCTACCGTCGAGATTGCTGTTGAGCTTCCCTAGGGCCCAGCCAGGCAACTCCACGTCGTGGTACCTAACCTTCAGCCATCCACCCTCAAACCACATGACCTCCCCAGCCTTAACCAGCGCCGGCGTGTGTAGCCTGGCGAGCTCCTCGGGCGCCCCCCTCTCAAGGCACTCAAGCCTCCTCCAATCCCACCTACGGCACTCGAACGCCGGGGCGTGGCCCAGCCTGGCACCCAGCTCCCAGCTCCTCTTCCAGGCGAAAGCCTCCAGGGCCGCCATCACAGCTAGGGTGAACGCTACGGCCTCCTCGCTATCATAGGGTAGCCTGAGGGCCGCCAGAGCCTCAGCGAGGCCCATAATACCCAGGCCAACCTTCCGGGTGAACCTGTTAGCCCTATCCTGCCTCGGGTCAGGGTGCCTGTTAAGGTCTATAACGGCGTCTAGAGAGTCGAAAGCCAGCGTAACGTCTCTGTAGAAGGCTTCGAGGTCGAACCTCCCACCCTTAACGTACTTATCCACAGAGACGCTTCCAAGGTTACAGGACTCAAACTGATACAAAGGCTGCTCTGAGCATGGGTTTGTAGCCGTGACTACTCCTAGCCAGGGTGTGGGGTTCCACTTGTTATGGTTATCTAGGTAGACCATGCCCGGGTCTCCGCCTCCCCAGGCAGCCTCTACTAGCTCCCTCCAGATTTCCCTGGCCGGGTACCGCCATGCGTGCACGTTCTTCTGGCTCGGGTCTAGGCCCTCTCCGGCCACAGCCTCTAGAGCCTTGTGTAGGGCCTCCTCCAGTAGGTCCTCGTAGATGTTTAGGTAGGGGCTTTCTAGGAGCCAGGGTGCCTCCTCCAGTAGCCTCCCCAGCCCTCCCAGACCCGTCTCCCTCGACACGCTGTAGTGTATCCTGTAGACCCCGGTCTCCGGGTCCTCTGTGTACCTGGGGTTTATCATCCACCAGTCCCTCCCCTCTAGCACAGCCTTCATGAAGGCGTCGTTAGCCCCCACGCTTATGTTGAAGTTTGTTAGGTTGAAGTCCTGTAGCGGGGGCTTCTTAGCCTGTATGAACCCTGCGTCCTCCACAGTCCACCAACCGCTCCGGGATAGGCTTCGGGCTAGCTCCACAAGCTCCCTTGGTAGCTCGTAGCCCTCCTCCCTTAGCTCATCGGCTAGCCTCGCGAGGGCGTCTATCAGGCCCTGGACCTGGGGTGGCAGGGCGTTTCTCAACGCTACTGCGGGGTCGAAGCCCGGAGTTATTATGTCGGGGTGCCAGGCATGCATTATACCCATGTTAGCGCCCCTACGCTTACCACCCTGCTTAACAAGCTCAGTCACAGTGTCGTAGAGGCGCATAAAGCTCAATGGCCCGCTACTCCTCCCACTAGTACCCCTAACGTAGTCCCACCTGGGCCTGAGCTCGCTGAAGCTGAAGCCCTGACCCCCACCCCACTTGAACGTCATTGCTTGGACTACTGCGGCGTCCATTATAGCCTCCATGCTGTCATAGACCGGGGTGACGTAGCACGCGCTCAGAGTCCCCCGAGCGCCATCCGCGAACATGTTGAAGAGTGTGGGGCTGTTGAACACGAACCTACCCTCAACAAGCATCCGGTAAAGCTCCCTGTAAGCCTCCCCCAGCCTCGGAGCAAAGCCCATAG
>WAKF01000008.1 GCA_015523465.1 Aeropyrum sp. | reverse complement strand
TGTGTATAAGAGACAGCTCCTAGCCCGCTCCAGCCTCTCCTTTCAATTCCATTTTATGGATTCAGCGAGAGGCCCCAGCGGCCCGCATACTCTTCTATGCGCTTGCTTTCAATTCCATTTTATGGATTCATAACGACGCACCACGCGAGCCTGAACCCGACGAACCCTTACGAGACTGCTTTCAATTCCATTTTATGGATTCCCTGTTCTTCATAACGAGCACCAAGGAGGGGCTACCAGTCTTTCAATTCCATTTTATGGATTCAGGCTAAGCGATTTCGAATATGAGGTAATTGTGGTATTAATTGGCTTTCAATTCCATTTTATGGATTCACTGGAAGAGGGCGGCACTGTATGCTGTACTTTTGAGTCAGTGTGACAGTCTTTCAATTCCATTTTATGGATTCATTCCAAGCCTACCTGCTATACCACTATCTAAACCCCCTAGACTTTCAATTCCATTTTATGGATTCTGCATCTTGGTTTTCATGGTGCGTGTTTAAACCCTCTTTACATATACCTACTTCTCTCCACCTTTCCGGATTCCTTTTATGGTGGATGGCCCCGGGGCCACCATCTACATTAGCCCTCGGAGCCTAATAAACCTTACCCCCATGAGCCGAGGCGCACCAAAACACCCATCCCCAACACAACAAGGGATAATATATAACCCTTACGCCGTAAATCCCATAAGACAAGTGTCGAAAGGAAACCCGAGAACATGGAAGAACAACACAAACACATAAGTAGTAATACCAGGTAAAGGTTAAATAGGCCCTCCATAATTGAGGGTTTTTACATATATGAATTGTGTTTTTATATCGTATTGTGTTATTGTTAGGTTCGTTGACTTTAAGGTCCCTATTTTCGTGGCACTGTTGGTTTTAACTTTGTCTGTATTCTCTTTATCATTTTAATAGTACTTACTACTCCTCGCTAGCTCTTTCAGTAGCCTTATTGAGTTGTGTTAGATTAGGATGGTTTGGGAAAAGCTATGGTGCCTGTGGAGCCGCCGCCGGGATTTGAACCCGGGACCTCCGCCTTACCAGGGCGGCGCTCTGCCGGCTGAGCTACGGCGGCTTGCCGCCGTTTCCCCTGGTTGTGGAGTGAGGGTTTAAATTGTTGGCGCCCCCCGGTCCATCTAAGCTTGAGTCCTTCTAATCGAGGTTGCATTGTTTCTCACGGCTATGTATATTGCTTTCCCCGCTTTTATGCCTTCCACCGTGAATGAGCCTCCCTGGTATAGTTCCCCTGCTATGTTGTATTCGAATGATACTATGTAGAGGCCCTGTAGGGTTGGGGTGCATGGCGGGTAGAGTAGGGCCTCCCCCCTCCCCTCTTCGACCTCTATCTCAACCTTAACCTTGCCCTCTGGGGGTTGAAGCCTGTAGTAGCCTGCGAGCGGGGGGCAATGTGAGCTTGGGGATTCGGGTGCTATGGTTAATGTCACCCTCCTACCCCTTACTAGCCTGCGCCTCCACCCTACTCTGGCTTTCGCCTTGAATAGGCCTGTATACTCTATGACCGTCCTTTCCTGCTCTCCTATCATAGAGAACGACTCGTAAACTTGGGGGGCCTTGGAGGGTGTTACGTACGCTACCAGGTCTAGGTCTGATGCTTCGTGGGAGAAGCCGCCTGCAACCGAGCCTGTAACTCCCAGCTCCGTGCACGCAGCCAACCCCGTCGACCTAGCGGCATAGTATAGAGTCTCTACAGCCCAGGCAGGCGCCCTGCCAGAAGCAACCGCTTTACAAGCTTCCAGGGGGGTCACCGAGCCCACCACATCACTTACTAGAACGTAGGGCATAGGTGCTCCGTAGAGGCCGTCAACCCTGGGGGCTACGAGGCCCGTAGCCTTCTCCACGCTCTCAACGGTATAGTCTCCTAGAACCCTGCATAGCCTCACAGTCGAGGTCCTACCCCACAAGCCCTCCTTACATAGAACGTACTTAGGTAGGACCGTCACCATGCCTGGAGGAGAGGGGAGGGCTAGGACCTGAGCTACAACTCCCCCTCTAAGAGCCACGACACTCCCGTGAGGAAAGCCCTCCCAAGGTCCTGACAAGCCTCAGCCCCCCTCCATAATCCGGGGTGGCAACTAGCAGCCCAGAGTCTCTCTCAATCCTCAGCAAGGCGTCTATTCTATAGAGGCCTCGGGGGAGCTCCTGGAAGCTTGTGCGCCAAGTCTCTAAGACCCCCTGGAGGCCCCTAGGCCCCCTAAACAGGTACCTTGCCGGCACTGTTATGCTACTGCAAGGGCTTTCTTCCCCCAGAATCTCTATGACCCCGGAGAGCTTTCCGGCTGGTGCTAGCTTCGGTGTAGAGCACGTTTCCCCCCAGATCCGCTTTAAGATGCGCAGTGTTACCCTCAAACTACCTCTACAAACCTCAACGATCCTAGCCTCGACACCCGCCCTTGCGGGCCAAGCACTGCGAGGCCCTTTACACCCTCTTAGCCCCATCTTTCCTAGGGTCTTAGAGAGAGCCCGGATCCCTGAGGGTAGGTCATCATAGTATAGTAGCAGGTCCACGTCGCTAGACCCCGTTTCCTCAAAGACAGCCCACGACCCTGTAAGGCCCGCCCAGGAAGGATTTGCGGATAAGATCTCTCTTACAGCTTCAGGCAGGTCCTCTAGCCTGACATCCAGGGCCTTTGAGGGGTTAATGTAGACCCCTGTATCTTGTGCTATGGGAGCCTCGGCGGCTATACACTCAAACCTCTCTAAGGCTGGAAGGGGTGCCAGATTGGGTAGCGTTGGGAGCCTTAGCCCTCCCTTGACCCTATAGGGCTGGGCCACAAGGCCCTCCGGGGGGTGTAAGTATCCCTTGACAACCCAGTAATATGCTATGCCTGAGAGCGGTGCAACAATGATCCAGCCTTCAAAAAGGTCTCAAGGTGGTTTCACCATTGTCACGTAGGCAACTCTATGTTAGCGTGTACTTCCTTCATCTGGTCCTCGTTTATGCCTAACTTCACCATTAAAGCGTAGATCACGCCGTCGAGGAATACCATTGCCGTGTCCTCGAAGAGGGTGCCTAGCGGTGCCAGGGGTTCGTGGAGCCCAAGTATCTGTCTCGCGAAGAAATCCTCCATTTTAGAGGTCTTAGTCCTACCGGGAACCCTAACCACGACATCAGCTATCCGAGCTAGGGGACTATCACGATAGCTCGTAATAGCTGCAACTCTAGCATCAACCTTCTTAGCAGTCTCGGCAGCGGTAACTATTAGCTGAGTCCTCCCCGACCCAGAGATAGCTATCACCAGGTCGCCAGCTCTAACACTAGGCACTATCGTCTCTCCAAGGACATAAGACGAAAAGCCTAGATGCAGAAGCCTCATGGCAAAGGCCTTACCAACAAGCCCGCTACGCCCAGCACCCATAACCAGGACCTTCTTGGACTCCTTGTAAGCCCGCAACAACTCTTCTATAAAAGCTTCAACCTCGCCCTCGTCAATCTCTTCTATGGACTTCATTATAAAAGACGCTATCTGACCCATAGCGAGGAACACGGGATGAGAGAGTTTCCCGGGCCTCGGGCCCCCCGGAAACCCGTCCGCCAAGCTTGAAGCCCTACTGAGATGTGGTTGAAGAGGCCTAATTAGCTGAAAGGCCCTTCCCCACGCATCTAGCAAGCGTCGATCCCGACAGATAACTTTTAAACGTTAAATCAAGTTGCGGTCGGCTCCGGCTCGACCCCTTCACAGCCCTGTTCTTGGGCTCCGGAGTCGGGCTAGGGCCACCTCATCCCAGCAGACGTTAAACCTGTGCCCCGCCTTACCGATCCGCCTTCATATTCATCCCCCCTAAGGGGGTCTCGGCGGACGTGAGACGGGCGGGGCCACTTAAATTAGCTAGGTGTTGCGGACGTTATGAAATTAACCGTCTAGCCGGGGGTTCTCGTGGATGGATTCAGCCTTTACCGCCTATAACGCGCTCCCCCCGTTCTCTAGGAACGACTTCCCCACACAAGTCTACGCCTCCCCTAGCTACAATGTCGTCGACTATAGAGTCCACCTCGGCAACTGCAGGACTCTCGGATAGGAGCTCCTCTACGTCGCCTAGCCTAGCCCCTGTAACTCCATCCACCACTATCGCTACTTCAATCCTTCTTTCACCGCTCTTCTTAATATAAGCTATCACTACCAGCGGGTAGTATACGAGCGAGGCCTCCTTCACGACACCGTAGAGCCCTGCAACCTCCCTAATCCTTGAGGGAGGCACGTGGGGTTTGAATGAATAGCCACAAGGGGGTCTTCCTTCTTTAACGGCTCCGGGGAACCGTTGAAGAGGATCTCTTAACCTCTTAGTAGGAAGAGAGGCTAGGGAGTAAGTATCGGGGGCTGTAGGCTGTATGAGCCCTCTCTCGAGAAGAACCTCTATTATGGAGTCAACGTCTCCTTTATCACTAAACTCTTCCTTCAACTCGGCCAGGCTAGCCTCACCCAAGTCCGCTATTCTCCTCAAAACGTCTATGGACTCCGGGCTAAGCTCCCCTATCTTCTGCCAGAACCCTGCAAGCCTTAATCCATCGTCAAACGTGACTAGGCTTCCGGAGCTGAGTTCAAAGCAGAACCTGACAGTCTCGCTTTCCAAGTAGAGGGGGGTATAGTCTATGCTGTGAGCATGTAGTAGGAGGCAGTACAAGGGCATGAAGGCTAGTCTAGCTCCCGCAAAGTCGCCCTTCCTTATAATCCATCCCCTATGCCTCTCCCCAATCCTCTTAACATCGTCCACGTCGAGCCTAGGAAGCATGTATAGGACCTTACCAGCCTCTATACTAGCCTCCACCCTACTGCGAATCCCCTCGAGCGTTGATATATCTACAGCTACTATCCAAGGGATGTTAAGTGAAGCTATCTTAGGCGCGGCTCCAGGCGATGTGACTATCACTATTTTATCGAGACCATACTTAACCCTAGCTATCTCGGCAGCTCCTAAGGCTTCAGAGGGATCTTTACCCCTACAATCTATAAAGCCCGCCCTGAAGGTTAAGGGGCCCGACGTTATCTCCACTAAATAGTCTAGCTCGTCAACTTCCCTTTCAACGCGTACCTCCAAGGAGGAACTGATGAGCTTCACTAATGCATCTAAAACGCTTGAACCGCCACGTCCTTCAGCTCCACCCTCGCTCATCACATCCCCTCTCTAGACCCCTCTAACCATTAAATATAGGGCAGCCAATATTTATAAGCGGGTGAGGATGGTATTGAAGAAGCTCCGGAAGACTAAGATAATCATAGAGTACTCAGGGTCTAGGATTCCTGTAGAAAGGGACGAGAGAGGACTTTACACTTGCCCGATTTGCGGAGACTACCTATTCTACAGCGTAGAGGACTTAATGCACCACGTAATAGCCCATGCTAGGAATAGCCTGAAAGCGATCAGACCAGCTCCTAAGAGGCATTGATCAGCTAGCTAAAGCACCTACCCTAGCTTCGGGGCCCTCAACTTTCACAGAGGCTATGGTTGTTGAAGGATCTCCTAACTCCCCAAATATGAGTTTAACTATCATCTGGGCAAGCTCCTTCAATTCATACTCTACACTCTCGCTCAGCACAATACTTCTTTTACCGGCTACAATCTTGGGTGGGCCGCAGAACCCCGTGCAACCCATAATTCCATCGTTTATATATTCTATGATAACGTCTATACCATAATTCTCCCTTATGATCCTAGCAGCCTCAAAAACCTTGATAGCTAGGTCCCCTTCATGAATACCCGAAGACACAAGCTCTATAGTGAACCCCACTATCCACCCACCCCCCACCACTCCTACTCCATGAACCCGCGAAAGTATTGTGAGAATTCCATTTAAGGGGTTTAGCCGCTTATACAACACGCGAATTACCAGGTCTTCTAAGGTTAAAAACAACTATTAAACGGGTACCAGGGGAAAGGCTACAACTTACTCTCTATAAACTCTATATCCTCTTCTGAAAGCCTCCAACCCATAGCCCCTGCAAGCTCTTTCACATGGTCTTTAGATTCAGCCTTTGGTATGGCGACCACGCGAGGTCTTGATATGAGGAAGTTTAACGCCACTTGCACAGCATTTCTGCCATACCGTTTCCCTATTTTAGCCAGCAACTTTATGTGAGCTACTTGTCCCCTTTCAAGGGGCGAGTAAGCTTGGAGAGTCACCCCGTGTTTTATTGCGATCGGTATGAGGCGCTCGGCTCTCCTATCAACGATACTGTATTTCACTTGATTTGCAACTATGTCGTGCTTGCGGGTGGAGTATATTGCCTCTTCTAGCTCGCTCTCCTCGAAGTTGCTTACCCCTATGTACCTCGCTATCCCTTCTTCTGCTATAGCCTCGAGGTTCCTGACTTGCTCCTCTATCGAAGCCTGGTTATCGGGCCAATGTATTAAGACCAAGTCTATGTAGTTAACGCCCAGCCTGCGGGCGCTCTCCCTAGCAGCCTTCACAGCTTCATGTCTATCTCTAAACCTGTATGGATAGAGTTTAGTCGTTATGAATATGTTATCCCTGCCTACAGCCTTGACTACTCTACCTATGAATTCTTCTGCCTCGCCAGCTCCATACATTTCTGCAGTATCAAAGTGGTTTATCCCAAGGCTCACAGCATAGACAAATGCGTGGTATGCTGCCTCATAGCTTCTAATAGCCCAGGTTCCTAGGCCTATAGCAGATAGTCTCTCTCCCGTTTTACCTAAGGGTTTGCGGTCTTCCCGGTCTATAGGAAACTTAGGCACTTATTAACACCCAACTACAATATCTTGACAACAGGATATTAAGTCGTTTTGGCGCTGTCTGTTAAGTTGTTCATTCTCGACAGGCTTAAGACTCCGGGAAGATCGACTTAAATTTCGGGGTGGTGAATATAGGCTTGGCATCCGAGCTTCTCGAAAAAGTTATCAAGCTAGTTAACGAAGATAACGAGTGGAGGTCCTCCCAATCATTAAATCTCATAGCGAGCGAGAACGTTATGAGTAAGACCGCTCTTAAAGCGTATTTGAGCGACTTCATGTTTAGATATGCTGAGGGCAAACCGTTTAAAAGGTACTATCAAGGGACTAAATATTTAGACGAGCTTGAGGTCCTGACAGCTAAGATAATAGGAGAGATGCTAGGAACTAGCATGGTAGAGCTGCGCCCCATAAGTGGGACTATAGCTAACGCTGCAGTCTTTAGAGTCTTAGCTGCTCCCGGCGAGAAAGCCGCAATAGCTCCCGTCCAAGCTGGGGCTCATGTGAGCCACACTAAATTCGGCACGTTAGGGGCTCTAGGCATAATACAAGTTCCGTTACCCTACGATGAGGAGAATATGAATGTTGACGTTGATAAGGCCGTTAAGGTTATAGAGGAAGAAAAGCCTAAGTTTGTCGTACTAGGCGGTAGCGTCTACTTATTCCCCCACCCTGTTAAAGAGATGGCAGACGCTATACACAGCGTTGGAGGCAAGCTAGTATATGATGCAGCCCACGTACTGGGTCTAATAGTGGGTGGAAGATGGAGGAACCCCCTTCAATACGGAGCCGACGCTATGACAGCATCCACACACAAGACATTTCCGGGCCCCCAGGGCGGGCTTATAGCATTCACAGACAAAGACCTATATAAGGAAGTAGGCAAAACCGTCTTCCCCTGGTTCGTCAGCAATCACCATCTTCACAGGATCCCTGCTACAGCCGTCACCGCTTTAGAGATGAAAGTCTACGGAGAGTCATACGCCGACGCAATAGTCACTAACGCCAGAGCCCTAGCAGAATACCTTGCGTCAGAGGGATTTAATGTAGTAGGAGAGAAACTAGGATACACTAGGAGCCACCAAGTCCTATTAGATGTGAGAACCCTAGGTGGAGGAGCTAAATGCGCTTACCTCCTAGAAGAGGCCGGTATAATAGTAAACAAGAACCTGCTACCGTGGGATCCCCCTGAAGCCGTCAAGGATCCAAGCGGCCTCAGGCTGGGAGTTCAAGAAGTTACTAGGCTAGGGATGGGTAAGAGTGAGATGGCTGAGATAGCTAGGTTCATGAAGAGGGTTCTAATCGACGGTGAAGAGCCTGCGAAGGTCTTTGAGGAGGTCAAGGAGTTTCGTAGGCAGTTTAGGAGCGTCAGGTATAGCTTTGACGAGATAGGGGCTTATAAAAACGTCAATACTCTATTAGACCTGCTAGAATAAGGTATCTAAGAAATACCTCGGCGGCGTCAAGCTTAATTAAACCCGTTAGAGATAGTGTGGGTTGTGGAGCGCCGACCCGCGTAACACCCCCGTCGGGGATGGGATGAGCGCGGGGACTTCAGGCCCCCGACTTGCTTCTTCTTTAGGTAAATTTGGCTGCTAGGGTGACAGGGTTTGGGAGGCGGGGATTCTAGTATTATAGTTGTCGAAGACGAGGAAGAAGCTATAAGGATTATAAAGCGCGTTATGGGAGAGAGGCACGCCTATTACGCCTTAGAAGCTCTTAGAGCTTTGGAAGAGTCTGCGGGGCTCGTGGCTAGGGTTAATGGTAGGAGTGTTGGCTCAGTAGTAGCTTATATAGCCAGGGGCTCTGGAAGGGCGCCTAGCTTAGGTATTATATATTATGTTGCTGTGCTTCCCCAATATAGGGGTAGAGGTTATGGCAAGGTCCTTGTAGCTAGCGCTGAGGAACTCCTAGAGTCTTCAGGTTCTGAGGTATTCGTATCTACTATAGAAGCCTCTAACGAAGCTAGTATAAACCTTTTCCGGTCTCTAGGGTATGCGACTCTAAGCTTGGAAGATGCTAGAGAAGTCATAGGAATGAGGGCGGTCTTAGGAGTCCTTCATGCCGCCTGTAGCTATGAGGATGACATTATAGCCTTGAAGGGGGATGACTTCGAAGCAAAGCTTGTAACTGTTGACGAAGACTCGTACCGTGACGTTTGGTGGAAAACGTGTTACAAGCCCTGGCTTAAGAGGTGGTATAGGCTCTAGCTGTCATACCGCGCTTAGTAAGGCCTAAGCATAAGCCCTAGCATCTCTCACATTAAATGATGGAGGGGCGTACGGTTTGGAGAAGCCTAAAGCCTGGATAATTAGCGTTGGCAACGAGCTTCTGATAGGCAGGACTATCAATACCAATGCGGCATGGCTTGGTAGAAAGCTTACATTTCTGGGTTTTGAAGTAGAACGAATAGTAACGGTGCCCGATAACATAGAGGATATTGCAGAAGAGGTTAAAAGGGCTGTGGAGAGGGCTAAGATAGTAATAACTACCGGGGGGCTAGGACCTACTTATGACGACAGGACTCTCGAAGGAGTTGCAAAGGCCTTAAGCCTAGAGTTAGCAGTCAACGATGATGCTTTAGAAATGGTGAGAAGGTTTTACAATGCTAAGGGACTAGAGCTTACCCCTCACAGAGTAAAGATGGCTATGCTGCCTAGAGGGGCTAGACCCCTTAAGAATCCCATCGGCGCTGCGCCTGGGGCGCTACTTAAAGTCGGCGGCTCGATGATAATATCACTCCCTGGCGTGCCCTCAGAGATGAAGGCTATGTTTGAGGCTGAGGTTGAGCCTGTGCTGAAAGAAGTTGCCCCCCGTTTAGAGGTTGTAGAGTGTACTATCAGAGTACATGGAGTCCCCGAGTCTTCATTAGCACCAATAATAGACAAGGCTCATAAAGCCTCGGAGAGAGTGTACATAAAAAGCCATCCTGAAGGCTATGAGACCGGCAACCCAATAATAACTATTAAGGCGTTAGCCTCCGCCGAAAACAAGCCTAAGGCTATAGAAGAAGCTATGCGGTCTCTAAAATACATAGTTGATGGTGCCAGAAAGCTTGGCGCGTCCATCTCTGAGGAGGGTTGTAGCTGAGAAGCTAGCTTTAACCGCACTTATAGCACTAATAGGCTCAGTACTTGTAGCCCTGAGCAGCCGTGTGGGCCTTTGGCTAGCTTTCATCGGTCTCATAATAGTCGCCTTATCTCCGGCAATATCCTATTTGATCATCATCCATAGACTTTCTAAAAAGATGAGTACGTCTAAGAAGCCGGGGGAGAGCGGGAGGAAAGAGTAATCACCCTCCCAGTTTAACGTTTGTTAAAGGGGAGGGAGCTAGAGATGGGAGAGGTTACGGCCGGCGTAAGGCTTGAAGGTGACAAGGAAGTACTAGAAAAAATCGTTAAGGCCTTGAAGGAAGTTTACGACCCTGAGATACCAGTAAACGTTTACGACCTAGGCTTGATATACGAGGTTAAGGTAGAAAAGAGCAAGTCTAGCAGGCCCCTTGTGAAGGTTAAAATGACGCTTACTGCTATAGGTTGTCCTGTAAGCGTTGCACTACCAGCTTACGTGGAGGAAGCTATTAGGGAAGCTGTGCCGGAGGCGGAGGATGTCGAGGTTGAAGTCGTTTTTGACCCTCCTTGGACTCCCGAGAGGGTTACTGAAGAAGGGCGGGAGCTATTAAAGGCTATATATGGCTATGACGTGGTAGAGCAGTGGAAGAAGATGATGGCCCAACAGTCATAGGGGGTTTCAACGCTACATTAATAGTTAGTTAGCGAGCTTTATCACTTATAGTGGCTGGCGGTGCTCGGTTATGGGTGGTAACTTAGACTATATGAAAAGAAGGATTTTAGAGTTGATAGACGACTCCGACGACCCCTGGTTGAAAGCCGCCTTTTACGGCGACCCTAAAGTGGCGTCGATCCTCAATAAGCTCCTTAGTGAGTGGGAAAGGAATGAGCGGAAGGGGATACCTCTGGATTACGCTGGTCCTGACGACCTGGAAACTCTTTATTCCCTTGCATCGAAGTATGCCTCTATGTCCACAGTGGAGTTGCAAGTGATAGCTCTTCATAGGATGGAGGGTGGGGGAGAGAAAGAGGCGGGTGTGGGAGAAGGCATAACGGGGAAGATTATAAGATTTTTGAGAAGACTTATAAGGCTCTAGACCTTTCAGGCGGGTCTTTTCTGCCTAGGCTCTATAACCTCTTTAGGAGCCTTCTTAAACATCTCTAAGTATGGTCTAAGCGCCTTAGGTATTATCACAGTGCCGTCTGGTTCCTGGAAGTTCTCTAGTATTGCAGTTATCGTCCTAGTACTGGCTATTGCTGTGCTATTGAGAGTGTGGACATATCCTTTCTCCATGCCCTTTCTTCTTACATACCTTATATTGAGCCTGTAAGCCTGCCAGTCTGTGCAGTTGCTGGCACTAACCATCTCCCTATACTTTCCCTGGGCTGGCATCCAGACTTCCAGGTCATACTTTTTTACAGCGCATGCTCCCAGGTCTCCAGAGGCTATATTGACTACCCTGTAGGGTAAGCCTAGCCCTCTAAAGAGTTCCTTGGCGTTCCCTATTATCTCCTCATGTAATTTCCTACTATCCTCTGGCATGGAGAATATGAACTGTTCTACCTTGTGGAACTGGTGTACTCTGAATATCCCTTTCAGGTCTCTATTGCCGGCTCCCGCCTCCTTCCTAAAGCATGGGCTTACTCCTACAAGCTTTATGGGTAGCTCTTCATCATATATCTCCTCATTGTAGTATAATGCTGCAAGGGGGTGCTCCGCAGTCGCTATTAGGTATAGGTCCTCGCCGGCCACCTCATATATGGCGTCCTTGAAGGTATCCAGGTCGATCACGCGGCTTATTACCTTGTACCTAAGCATGTACGGCGGGAGCACTAGGGTATAGCCTTTAGAAGTCATATAGTCTATGGCATATAATAAAAGCGCTAGGTCGAGCCACACTAGATCGTCGAATAGATAGTAGAAGCGTGACCCAGCCACCTCCCCAGCCTTTAAAGTATCGCCCAGCTTCAGGACCTCCTCCAGCATGTCTGCATGACCCCTGGGCCTCCAACCTATAACTTCATAGTCAACTTTAAAACCATACTTTTCCGTCTGCTCCCTGAAGGCCTCTAAGTGGCCCTCCCACACTCTAGGCCTACCCCAGAACTCTATAGGTAATGAATCATCCTCTCCCCCAACAGGGACGTCGGGGTCAACAAGATTAGGTAGGCTTAGCAGAACCCTCTCCCTCTCCCTTTCAACCTCCTTCAACTTCCTCTCTAGCCCCTCAAGCTCCGCAAGAAGCCTCTTAGCCTCTCTTATGAGCTTAGCTCTCTCCTCAGAGGACGCGGCCTTAGCTATATTCCTAGTAATAACGTTATGTTTGTGCCTTAACTCGTTAACTGTAGTAAGCAGTTTCCTCCACTCAACGTCAAGCCTATAAGCCTCGTCGACTAGGGAAGGATCCATAAGCCTCTTTCTAACATGCTCCTTTAACTCCTCAGGCTTGTTCCTAAGAAGCTCTAGTACACTCCATCCAGGCAAGTTCTCGACCCAATTGGAATTCGGTGGTATGAAGGGCCTGATTAAAAGTAATGCCGTAACCTTAGGGGCTCGGGCTTCTCCATGTCTTCGGCGGGCGGAGGACCTCGGATAGTGGTCCGTCCGCCATCCCCCATATGGAGGCTAGCGGCTGGCCAGGACTCCTCAACGGCCCCCCGCCCATAATTGTGTATCGCGGCCCCACCAGAGTAATAATCTGTGTAGTGGCTAGAGGGGAGAGCTTTCGCGGCGGCGTGAAACCTTTTCCTCTGCAGCCCTTTCAGCTTCTTCCAGGATCTCCTCTATTCTACTACCTGGTAGGTCCCTCCCTTGTAACCTAGCCGATATAGCCTCCACGTCGTAAACGTCCGCTATGGAGTTTAGTTGAGCTTCAACTTCTTGTAGGTAGCCGTAGAGCTCGGGAGGCAGGCCTGTAAGCCTCCTTGAAGCCTCCTTAACCAGCTTTAAAGGCTCCACTACTAAACTCCCCGCAGCGCCTCCAACAACAAGTATTGTTTCAAGCCTGACTATTACTGCCTCGATAACGGACTCCATAACATAAAGACTCTTAAGCATATCCCTGGGAGGGTTAGGAGAGTTCTCGAGAAGCGCTATCCCCCTCCTTACAGCTATAAGAGCCCTCCTAGACTGAGACAGAGCCTCGAGCACCACAGTCTTGTCATCCCTACGCCTCCTTCGCCTGCTCCATCGAAACAGCATAGCTCTTAAACACCCTCACACGCCTGTAACACTAGCAGGCCCGCAACCCCCCTTTACTCAAGTATGAAGTCGTAAAGGGGTTTTAGGGGTGTAGGGTTGAGAAACCTGTAAGACCTGCATCCATAGGTCAAATCTCGCGGGGGAGCCCCTTGATTTACATGGAGAACAGGTTATCCGCTTAGTGCACGTATCACTACAATCCTTAATTCTTGTTTAACTCTTACTAGAATAGGGTGGAGTCCTTTGAGCGTGGACTCTCTTATCTTTATCATCTATCTTATAGGTCTTGTAGCTGTTGGAGTGCTCACAGCAAGGTGGATTACAACTGCAGAGGAGTACTATGTGGCTGGTAGGAGGTTAAAGCTCTGGCTCGCATTCTCCACAATAGCTGCCACGTGGATTGGGGGAGGGATTACTATAGGTGTTGCTGGTAAAGCCTATGCGGGGCAAGCTATAGGTTTATGGGGTACTACTATAGGGTTTGGTACTACCCTAATACTAATAGGTCTCTTCTATGCGGGCCCTTTACATAGACTCCGCCTATACACGCTTGCCGACTACTTCACAGTAAGGTTCGGTAGGGCCTGGGTGGGCGGTCTCTCTGCTATCATAATGCTAGTAGCTTATATATTCGCCGTCACAGCTCAAGTTGTTGCTGGCTCGAAGCTGCTGCAAGTTGTTTTTGGCTGGAGCAACGCTCTCGCAGTTATTGTTTCGGGAGGCATAGTAGTGCTTTACACTCTTCTAGGAGGCTTGTGGGCGGTCTCTTTAACGGACTTCATCCAGATCACGCTCACATTCGTCGGAGTATTAATAGCACTAGTATTTGCTTTAGCTAAGGCTGGAGTTTCCAATGTGGTATCAACTGCTGCAGGCGACCTGGGTCTATTAGACCCTCGAGTAATACTAGCTATAGACTTCTGGGCTCTAGTGATCGTCCTGGCTTTAGGAGATATACCAGCCCCCGACCTGGCTCAGAGGATATTCGCTTCTAAGGATTCAGATACAGCTAGAAAATCGTCGCTACTAGCAGGCCTCTCATACTATACTGTGGGCGTGCTATCCATGCTAATAGGCGCTGCAGCATACCTACTATTCCCCCGCCTAGATGACCCCGAGCTAGCATATCCCATGCTCATCAAGGGTGTATTGCCTGTAGGCATTGCCGGAGTAGTTCTAGCCGGTCTAATGGCTGCAGTTATGAGCAACGCAGATTCAATGCTTCTAGCCCCTGCCACAGTAGCAGCTAAGAACATAATCAAGGACCTACTAAAGCCTGATATGAGTGACAGAGGCCTGCTAATGGTGTCTAGAGCCACAGTCCTAGTCATAGGCGTTATAGCTATAGTAGCGGGCCTTGCCAGAGCCGAGGTCCTTTACTGGCTAATACTAGCTTTCGACGTGCTCTTCGCATCCCTCTTCGTACCCCTCACCCTAGGCCTCTGGTGGAAAAGATTTAATAGGGCAGGAGCCGTCGCAGCCATACTCTCAGGGGCTCTTTCTAGAATCCTGCTAGAGTACGCCCTAAACGCTGGGTGGATCGAACAGTGGTGGATAGCTAGCCTCGGCGCCCCCCTCATATCACTTATCGCTGGAGTGCTGGTCACATTAGTAACGCCCCCACCCTCGGACGAGGAATTAAAAGCCTATTACAAGGCTAGGGAGACCGTCGGGTTTAAGAGCTAAAGGACCCACTACATTTTACACCTTTCTCCTCTACCCTTTCCACACGTATATCCCTATTACCTCGGCTGTAAACTCGACCGCCACTCCCGTATCCCTTAGTATTTGTGTGCAGCCCACAATGATCTTGTAAGGCTCAAATTTCTCCGTTTCTGTTATAATAAATAGTGGTTGCACTAAGCCTCCTCCAGGCCCTGCTATGAAGGCTCCGGGAACGTACACAGCATTATCTGGTATGAAGTCACAGACTCCTAGGACCTCCCCCTTCGTAGAGATCTTGAAGATTGAGTCTAGTAGTAGCTTCACTGTAATGGCCTCTCTAGCCCTTGCCGTATTTTCTGCAGGGTTCCCTAAGAGGCCCGGGAACATTATTGTAGCATACCCTTGAAGCAGGTACTCTGACTGCCATCCACTCTCGAAAGGCGAGGTTCCCTCATCTACTCTCCTCGTGAATGTTAACTCATAGTATAGATGGTTCATGTCGCCTACGCCTTGAACAACAAAGAAGCGGGTACCAAAGCTTTGCACTACGAGAGGCCTGGGATACATGACTACTACAGCATTGCGAGCATCATATCTTCCAAGGAACACCTCTCTCACCACGATAACAGCTTTCCCAGGCTTAACCCCTTCCTGCTTCAACACTGCTGAAGCCTCTCCCTCAGAGCCGGATAGGATGTAGAGTGAGTTGAAGAGATAGTCGTACCCGTCATCTGGGCTAGTAGCTTCAGTTCCCGTGAGAGCCTCTATTATACTACCATACTGAGGCCAAGTATACACTCTTTCTGGAGATAACTGCCTAATAGCCTCGGCCACGTAGTTCCACACGGGAAGCGGGCTCGGCTCCTCGGCTCCCTCAACATCCATTACAGTTTGCCCGCCCACCGAGAACGGAATGAATAGTTGGGCCCTCTCGTAACTGTTCAAGGCTAGATAGGATGATGCTATGACCAGCGATACTATTAGCCCTATAGCTACTACTATGCCCAGCTCGTCGCCAAGGAGCCCGAAATCCTTAATAGCCCTCAAGGCTAGGGGGGCCGAGAGCGCTATCAAGGTCACTAGGGATGCAGAGGGTAGCGAGGTGTAAAATAGAGTTATTACCCCCCCGAGGGCCGCAGCGGCTAGTATAGCTAGGGATACCGAGTACAAATTGCCCCGGGAGCCATAGAGGCCCTTGTAGGCTAGCCATAGAGCCCCGGCTAAAGCCATGATCAGCCAGAGACTTGTGTCCCTGACTAGAGACTCAGGGCTGAGGGGCGACGGAGTCTGTTGAATAACACTTAAAACTCTATCAAGGCCCTCCGAGACTCTAACCATATCGGGCTCCCAGGCAACTCTTCCAGCCACTAAGAGCAGGTAGAAGGCAACCGCGACCACGAGAAGCCAAAGCCCACCCACCACCCCGAGCCTAGCCTTAGACGCTAAGACAGCGAAGGCAAGGGCCGCCACTATTACTATGCCCGGGCCCAGCAAGATCCCCGCTATTCCCGCAGCCGGCGATAGCGCTAGGAATGCTAGTGTTGCAAGTGCGGAGGCTAGGGCTAGTCTCCACTCACCTGCCGCAGCCTCAAGTATAGAGTACACGGCTATCAAGGCCATTACTATGAAGTATCCATCCCAGAAGGCAGAAGAGACCCCTGCAACCATGCCTGCAATGCCTGCTAGGTACGGGCTTCCTCTCCTTGACGCTCCGGCTAGGAGAGCTACTGTGAGGGGTATAATGGCTACTCCCGGCGTGTCCCAGACAGTATTGCCGGCGCTCGTAGCCTGAAGTAGTATGGAAGAGAGCGATAATAGCGAGGCTGATATTAGCATCGAGGCCGTAGAGCCTGTTATAGCATAGACTACATACCCGGCAGCTAACACACCTACGAGCCATAGGATGACCGGAGCCAGAACGATAACCCCCTCGCCAGCAATAGCGAAGAAGCGGAGAAGGAGGGAGGGCTCGCCAAAAAGCCACTCACCGCCGAGGGCCCTCCACGAATAAAAGTCTCCAGGTACGAACCCCGAGGCTTCAAGGGGCTTAAGCCTCAGAAAAGCTCCGTAACCTACGATAGCGGCAGCCATTAGCACTATGACAGGATCCCAGGCTTTGCCAACCAGCACCCTTAGAGCCTCTATATCTAGCCTCCGCCAGGCCTTGCCGGCCAAACCACCCAGCACCTTGAAATGAAGAGAGCCCTCCAGCCTTAACGGTTATCCCAATATAACCTCGAGCCGCCTTGGAAACTCTATTCGGCTATAGCGAGGCAGCCTCATATCTTTCCTCACGTGAACTCGGCTGGAAGGGGCTTGCACGGCGTTAAGAGGCTTCACTGCTGGAACGTTCTTTTAAGCCTTCCGTTACCTGTATAACTGAGGTGGCTTCCATGCGGTCCTATAGAGTACTAATTCTGGGCGCTGGCGGGAGAGACTACCATAACTTCAACGTGTTCTTTAGAGGTAGGAGGGAATATAGAGTTGTAGCCTTTACCGTGGCCCAAATACCTGGGGTCGCAGGAAGGCGTTACCCTCCCGAGCTCGCCGGCGACGGCTACCCTGAGGGGATTCCTATAGTCTCTGAGGATGAGGCTGAGAGAATAATAGTTGATGGGGGTGTAGATCTAGTAGTTCTATCGTATAGCGACCTTTCATATAGTGATTTAGGTAAGATCCTGAGCCGAGCCCTAGCCTCGGGAGCCAGCTTCCTCATCCTAGGACCAAGGGATACGATGCTAGTCTCCTCTAGGCCTGTAATAGCAGTTACTGCAGTGAGAACCGGAGCCGGAAAGAGTAGCGTGTCGAGAGAGCTGGCTAGGATCCTGAGGAATAGAGGATTTAGAGTAGTACCCGTAAGGCACCCAATGGCCTATGGCGAACTCTCCCTAGATAGGGCTGTGCAAAAGTTCGAGAAGCTAGAGGACCTTGACAGGTATGGTGTCACCATTGAGGAGCGTGAAGAATACGAGGCCTACATAGCTATGGGTTTCAAGGTCTACGCTGGCATAGACTATGGAATGGTGCTTAGGGAGGTTGAGAAGGAGGCTGACGTCATACTGTGGGATGGCGGTAACAATGATTGGCCTTTCTTCAAGCCTGACTATCAGATAACTGTGGCTGACGCCCTGAGGCCCGGAGAAGAGGTCTCTAGCTTCCCTGGAGAAGTCAATGTTAGGATGGCGGATGCAGTTATAGTTAACAAGGTTGACGCTGCTCCAAGGGAGAACGTGGAGAAGGTTGTCAAGAACGTTAGGAGGATAAACCCTAGGGCTGAGATATCGCTTGCTGAGAGCGAGGTCTACGTTGATAGCCCAGAGGCCATTAGGGGGAAGAGGGTAGTAGTTGTGGAAGACTCGCCCACAGTAACTCATGGAGGCGCCCCCTACGGTGCTGGGTACGTTGCAGCAAGGACCTACGAGGCCTCGGAAGTAATTGACCCCCGGCCCTATGCTAAGGGCATTATAGCTGAGATGTATAGGAGATACCCCCACATGGGGCCTGTAGTACCCAGCACAGGCTATACAGAAGAGCAGAGAAGGGACTTGGAGGAGACGCTAAACTCTATACCAGCAGACGTGATAGTCTCGAGCACTCCCATAGACCTCGAGAGGATACTAAGACTCAACAAGCCCGTAGTGAGGGTTAGATACCGGGTCAAGGTAGTCGAAGGCCCCACTCTAGAGGAGCTAGTCTCAAAGTTCATTGAGAGAGCTAGAAGCAAGCTAGGATAAGAGGAAATCCCTGTAGGGGTGCCTTGGGTCGTGGTCTACGTTGTAGCGCTGGGAGGTAATGCGATAGCGGGCCCAGGACTGAGGGTTGACTATGATTCTATGCTGGCGGCTATTAAGAGTGCTATGAGGGCTCTCCTACCCCTAATAGTTTCTAGAGACTTGAGGCTAGTCGTAACTCATGGAAACGGGCCTCACGTAGGCTTACTAGCTGAAGCCCTCTTACGGGCCGGCGATCACGGCTTGCCACAACCGCTTCACGTCCTAACCGCTATGACTCAGGCGTGGATAGGCTCCATGATAAAACATGTGGGAGAGGTCCTTACCAGGGAAAGAGGGTTAGAGGCAAGGTTCGAGGTTGTAGCTACCAGGGTTTTAGTGGAGGTGGGCCCAAATACCCCCATGAAGCCTGTAGGAAGGCTTTATACGAGGGAGGAGGCTGAGGCTCTAGCCTCAAGGCTAGGGTGGGTTATGGTTGAGGATCCGCGTGGAGGTTGGAGGAGAGGGGTTCCCAGCCCTCCTCCCTTAAAGGTGCTCGACGTTGACACCGTCACAACATTACTGGAGGGTGGGTTCCATGTTGTTGCTTGTGGTGGGGGAGGGATTCCTGTGGTGGAGAATGATGGAGTGTATAGGCCTGTCGAAGCTGTAGTTGATAAGGACCTATGCTCTTCTAAGCTGGCAGTGGCCCTTGACGCGGACCTGCTTGCAATACTCACTGACGTCAAGGGCGTGGCGGTTAACTACCGCAAGCCCGGCGAAAGATGGCTTAGGGAGCTTAAGGTTGACGAGGCTAGAAGACTCCTTGAAAGAGGAGAGTTCCCTCCAGGCAGTATGGGGCCTAAGGTTGAGGCTGCAATACAGTATGCTGAAGCCACCGGTAGGAGGGCTGTGATTGGCAGCCTCAAGGAGGCTTATAGGGTGCTGAGGCTCGAGTCGGGCACGATCATAGAGCCGTGAAGGGTGAGAGAGCAGGCTACCTCACCTTAATAAGCTTCAACGTTAAAGCGTCGCGGAGGGTATGGAGGCTTTGTATGGGGCTGGCGGTAGGAGGACCTTCCCCGGCGTGCTGTCGGTTGAGGTTGAGGAGCCTGTTTCATGGCTTTTAGGGATAGCTGCATTGGCCTTCGCATGGGGGGGATTTAGCGTTTTGAACCCGCTCTTCTACATTACGCCCTCGTTTATAGCTATACTGGCTGGCTTCGTCGTCCACGAAATGGCGCATAAGATGGTGGCTATCCGTTACGGCATGAAGGCCGGGTTTGTGGCCTTCGGTCCTGGCATACTCGTTACAGCCCTTAGCGGTTTAATACCGGGGCTTGTAGTGCTAGTGCCCGGCTACGTGAGGGTATGGGGATTTGGAGGCTTCGGGAGGGGTATACTATACTCTGTGGCTTCAGGCCCCGCATCTAACATAGTACTTGCCAGCGCCAGCCTATTATTATTGTTAACAGGCCTCCACCCGGGCTTCCTAAAGCCCTACCTCCATAGTATATTATCCATAAATGCTTACTTAGCCTTCTTCAACCTCCTCCCTATACCCCCTCTAGACGGCTCCAAGATAGTAAGGGAGGACCTACGCCTCTGGGCCGCCCTTATGATACTCTCTGTCGTCCTACTCATATTCCCAGCCTAGTATAACGGGTTTAAAACCCTCGGATGATAGAATCTGGAGAGAGGGTTACATTCTAAACCCCGCCTGCAAGGAGGTGACTTGCAATGACGGCCCCTAACATTTCAGGGGAGTATGATTATGAGGAGGAAAGGGAGAAGAGTGAAGAAGAGTCGCCTAAGAGGCGTTGGGTAAACGCTATGCTTAAGAGCGCTAAAAGGTACCATAAGCTGTGCCCGTACTTTGACAAGAAAACCGGCCAATGCCTGCTTTACCCCACCATATTCAATACTATAGGTAAATGCGATAGGGAGGGTAGGTACGATAATTGCCCTATATTCATGAAGTTCCTAGAAAACGCCTATGACTCCTTCACAAGGAGAAGGAAGGTCCTACCACGAGATTTCCAGGAACTGGTTAATCAAGCCTTCCTTATAATGTAAAACTCTCCATCAAATCCTCTTTTTAAAGCTAACAGTTCCACCCCACTTATTCTCCCCTCGAATATATTGGTTAGCTAATTATTTTCGTAAACCCTTTCTATGAAGCTTGCCCTGATGCCTAGAGGGGCTTTAAGGGAGCCTGCCCCCCTATCAAGTCCCCTTTATCTATTGTAGTTAAGGGAGGCTAGTTAATGGCTAGGAAGCCCATTCTCCACGCAGAGCTTGAGGCTGTCTACGATGCGGTAAAGGACTACATCGAGAAGTTCTCGAGGCTCCAGTCAGAACTGTCTAAGCCGCCGGAGGACCTGCTCTACGTGAAACTAGCCCTAGCTAATATAGCTATGAGCCTTAAGAAGATAATTGACGCTGTAAACTCGGGAAAGAGCTTGCTGGCAGAGAGTGAGGCATGCGCGCTCTCAAGCTACATAGCTAGGCTACTTAGCGGTGGGAGTGGAATAAAGTCGAACCTCATAGACTCGCTACGCCCCCTCCTAGTGGCAGTTAAGTCGAGAACCGATTCGCTATGCAAGCCTTCATCTAATGGTGACAACCTCTTCCCCAACGGTTAAAACTTCCTGTATACACATATACTTGTGGTGTCTGTAGTGAGCGGGGAGTCGAGCTTCGAAGTTAAGCTCGAGAACATACCAGCAAGGCCTACATCTGCGAGGGAGGTTAGGGAACTAGAAATAGCGTTGATAATAGGAACAATATTCAGGCCCGACGTCATAAAGGAGATCCTACACCCTAGAGAGTTCACTACGTGGCTTGACAGCCTCGCAGTAGCGGCTGGAGCCCTCGCTAGAGAGAAGGCAGGCTACACGCTCTCTAAGATAGCAGAGGAGCTAGGCAGGTCTGAAACCACAATAAGAAACCATCTCCAAGGCAAGACCAAGGCTGGCCAGCTAGTGAGGGAGACCTACGAGAAGCTTGTAAGGGGACAATTAACTCTAAGCCTACCCTTAATAGCTGGTAAAGAGGTTATAGAGAGGTTGGAGAGCCTGGAGAAGGAGATCAATAGGCTAAGGGAGGCAATTAACAAGGCTGCAAGCCACGTTAGGGAAGCCGCAAAGGTACTGGAGGAGGCTGCAAAGGCTCACAGCTAACACTTCCTCCTTAAACCCCCTAGAGATTTATATCTGATAGGGAGTTGAGGTGACTGGCAAGCTACTCTACCCTAAAATATTCCTTTTATCGTATAGGCCTAAGTCAGGGTGCAAGTATTTTGAAGTGAGAGAGTCTGAAGGCATGTACTATGCTTATTGTAAGGTGCTAGAAAGGCCGCTTCAAAGAAGCGTGGTGGAGAAGTGTGAAAGGTTTTGGGAGACATGTCCCTTCAGGAAGATGGCTGCTAGGATGGAGGAGGGAGAGTTATAGGCGCTATACTAGAACCTTACTCTCTTCAAGGAGACCCCCATCCTCCTAGCCTCTTCTACTAGCTCCCTGGCGATCCTAGGGCCCTTTCCGTAGAGTACTAGGATCGGCTTAGCATTGTTCTTTTCAGCCTCAGCCTTTAGGGCTTCTATCTCGCTTCTATCTACGGGCCCCGACTTAACTCTAACCTTTACTCCCAACCTTTCTCCCCCCTTCTTCCACGCTATGAAGTTTAACGGGGCGTCCTCCGAGCTACTTATAACCTTTACCTGGAAGCCCGCCACTCTATAGTTGCCCGCTACCTTACCTATAGGCCCGTACCTTGAGGCTAGGAGTCTAGCCTCATAAGCTTCCCTTGCCGTAGCCATACTCCCCACCCGGGTGTAGCCCTGTAATATGTGGCGGGAAAAAGGGTTTACAGCCTCGACTTTTGTTAGGGGCCTGCATGATGCGGGGGCCTAGGAGGGCTATGATCTTCGGTAGGTTTCAGCCTTTCCATAAGGGGCATCTGAGCATTGTGAAGTGGGCCCTCGAGAGGGGCTACGACGAGATAGTATTCCTAGTGGGAATGGCCTCGGAGAACTACACTCCGAGAAACCCCTTCACTGCAGGGGAGAGAATCGAGATGATAAGGCTCTCGCTCCAAGACGAGGGGATACCATTGGGGAAAGCTATAACGGCTACCATAAGGACCCTCGAGACGAGCATTGGCAGCGTCTACTACGTACTCTCCTACGTGCCTAGAGTGGACACAATACTGACTAGGAACCCAGTGATAGCAAAGATCTTCCTCGACGCCGGTATAAACGTTGAGACGCCACCACTCTTTAACAGGGATGAGTGGAGGGGAGAGAGGATTAGGAAGCTCATAGCCAAGGGAGACCCTTCATGGAAGGAAGCCGTAACACCCTCTACAGCCGAGTTTATAGAGGAGATAGGCGGTGTCGAGAGGCTCAAATGGCTCATCGCGAGAGATTGAGGATCATCTAGTCTAGCCCTACTACCTACCTATCTTATACCTCAAGATGCCCGCTAACCCCTTGAAGGTCTTGTAGAACCACTCGGCCTCTGGCAACGTCTCAGGGACTACTATAACCTTAGCGGCGCTCTTACCCGCCTCTTCCTCCCACTTCTCGACATCAGGCCTAGCTTCGTGTACCAGTAAGGTCTTAACAGCCCCCATCTCTAAAGCTTGTAGGACCTCCCTATCCCCGTAGACTACCATGCCCGTGTTCCTGGCTAGGTGGGCCTTAAACTCCTCCATAGCATTTATCACGTCCCGGTACATCTGAGTAGCTACAACCTTCTCGGCTTTCAAAACAACCTCCTTAAGCCCCTGAAGACCCTGGTAGGCCACGTCTATCAGCTCGGGAGCCAACAGCTTCCTCAGCCTGTAGTCTAGGTAACCACCCTCCACGAAGTCCTTCTTAGCGTAACCGGGGCCAGCCACTATAACCCCCTTAAGCACGCCCTTCTCGACTAGAGGCACCAGCCTCTTATTAGCCTCCTCCCCCACCTTCTTAAAGAATTCCTCCACCATCTGCTCTATGATCCTCTCATACCTTCTCTGGCTCTGCCCACCCATCTTGTGCTTTCCAGGTACGTAACCCTCGATCTCGTCTAGGACCTCTAGCCTAGTACCCCTAAGGAGGCCTATGGTCGCCTGGTCCCTCTCCACTATTATAATACCCACAGCGTCTTTATCCTCGACAAGCTCCTCTAGGAACTCAGTTATAAACCTCTTATCGGTCCTGTAGTAGAATACGTTGATTCTCTCGGGAGGACTGAATACGAAGCACTCGAACCTCCCCGTCTTCATATCCTCTCCGCAGAAGACTACAAGACCGTTAGGCGGTACCTTAGGGATCTGTTGTAGCCTATCCATTGCGGCTGAGAGGGCCCTCTTAACAGCCTGCCTAGTCCTCTTCAACTTTATGTTATCCGTGATAGAGTATTCCTGGCGTAGCAGGCTCATAACCTCGCTTAGGGGCCTCCCCGGGGGTATGTAAAGGCTAAGTAGCGTTGTAGCAGGTGCACTCCACTTCTTCAACTCCTTTATGAGCGAGGCTAGCTCCCTCTTAGATATTGAAAGCTTCTTCTCCCATTCATCCCTAGCCATCCCACCACCCACAATTCTACTAGATACCCCAGCTACAGGTTATAATTAGAAGGGGCTTCCCGCAGGGTAGCCTCCCGGGGCTATGTAATGCCATCATTTATGGTATGATCACCGTCTTACTAGCCGTGCCACCTGGTGTAGGTCCTACCCTATCAACTTCCTATTAGGGATTAGGTGTGGAGGGCTGGTTCATAGAGATTACAGTTTATAGGGGGGTTGACGTTGACGGTATTATAGCTGAAAGGGTTGCAAGGATGGCATCACTAGTTGTAGCTACCGCTTACGGCATTCCAGTAGACGTTAACGTCGTCGAGATACCGGCCGATAGCGTTGAGTCACGTGAGAAGGGCTTACCGGTAGTCATTGTCAATGGTGAGGTGGTGTCTGAGGGTAGGGTGCCGGCTGTGAGCGACCTAGTAGACGCTATATTCCATGTTATCGGCTCTAGGGCTGGCGTGCCTATGGCCTATGGATTCCCCCTGGTATCGGAAGAGGCAGTGATCGCCTAGGGTATTAAGAGTGCCAATACCGCCTTGTGCGTGTGCAACCTATTCTCAGCCTGATCCCACACTACACTCCTAGGACCGTCGATCACATCGTCTGTAACTTCTTGCCCCCTCTTAGCTGGGAGGCAGTGCATGAATATGGCTTTGTCACCCGCAGCATCCATGAGCTTGCTGTTGACCTGGTACCGCTTAAGTAGCTTGATTTTCTCTTCGGCCACGTCTTCTTGCCCCATACTAACCCATACGTCAGTATATACTACGTCAGCGCCCCTCACAGCCTCTATGGGATCTTCTATAATCTCTATGACAGCCCCACTCTCCCTTGCGGCTTCCTCAACAACCTTCATCACCTTAGGATGCGGCTGTAGCTGGGGTGGGGTGGCTACTGTAACGTGCATCCCGAGTTTAGCGCCTACTATGAGTAGGCTGTGAAGCACATTATCACTACCATCCCCTATAAACGATAACTTTACCCCCTTAACCCTCCCAAGCTTCTCTCTTATAGTCATAACGTCGGCTAGGGCCTGGAGGGGGTGTGTTAGGTCGCTCAACCCGTTTATGACGGGTATTGTCGAGTAGCGTGCAAGCTCCTCTAGGTCGCTATGCCTCCTAACCCGGGCTACTAGGGCGTCTAGGTATCTTGAGAGTACTCGAGCTGTGTCGGCGACAGTCTCTCCTCTCCCTAGCTGGAGCTCCCTCCAAGACATGTATATTGGTTGGGCGCCTAGCTGGTAAACAGCTACCTCCAGGCTAACCCTTGTCCTCGTGCTAGGCTTCTCAAACAAAAGCCCTATACTCCTCCCCCTGAGCACAGGAATAATCTTCTCCCCTGCGTAAAACCTTCTTTTAAAGTCTAAGGCCATATCGACAATATACGTTATCTCCTCCGGGGTGAAGTCTGCAAGCCATAGTAGGTGCCTGCCTCTAAGCCCTCTAAGCCCCAAACATGCCACCCCGCAAAGATAAGCCCGGGACACCCTAAATCCTTGAAGGTAAAGGAGAAAACATTACATCTCCAACCCTCCACTCAGGGGCTTAACATTGTGGAGGGCTAGAATGAGGGAGAGGGTTGTCAAGGAGAGGCTAGTAGGTCTCATGGAGAAAAGGGGTATTGACCCCGGTGTAGTTGCTGAGTGGCTGTGGGAGGAGTTTGGTAAGAGGGTTAAACCTTCGTGGAGGGACGTTAGGAGGGTTATAGTGAGCGACAGCGATGTTACCCCTCAGGACCTAGTATTGCTACTGTATGAGCTGGGTTTAGACGTTGATGAAAGCTTGTGGGAGGGGGTGTACGATTAAGTGGGCGGGGAGGAGGAGCCTTGCAAGTTGGCTAGGGTCCTAGTAGAGGTTTCTGAGCCTGAGAGGGGTGGTGCTCCCGGATTCACTCCATACCACGTTCTAGAGGCTTTGAAACTTTTAAGCAGAAAGTCTATGGGTAGGCCTGCCCTTCAAAGGGCCCTAGGGCTGGGAGAAGGTAGTGTAAAGACTATGGTAGCTAAGCTTAGGGAGAAAGGTATGGTTGAGCGTGTTGGTAAAGGTTTAAAGGTTACGAGTGCTGGAGCCCGGGTGGCTGAGGTCCTAACCGCTATCCTGACATACACGATATTCAAGGAAGAAGTGCCGGGCTTGTGGGAGGAGGATACGCTGATAACCTGCCTATCGTGCGCTCCAGCGCCAAGAAACCTCACCGAGGTTTACAAGGTTAGGGACTACCTAGTGGCTGAGGGCTGCAGGGTTAGCCTGGTAGGGGGAGCCGTAGGTCCTGGATACTACGTGCTCCCTGGAGTCCCCGACTATATAGGAAGGCACGTTGTTGATGTACTAGATGCGATTAGAGCCCGGGGTCTAGTAGTGTTAACCCCCGCTTCATGCACTCCTCAAACAGTTTCTGCCATTCTTAAACTACTAGCCTTTGAATGCCCCTGTAAACCCCCCGGTTAACGGAGGCCGTGATAACAGAGGGATACCAACCCCCCTCCAAAAACCGGAATCTACAGCGTAAAATCTCCTAGGGGTAGGAGTTGGAGGACGAGCTACTGAGGGCTGCGAGGGAATTCCTAGAGTCCGAGGCAGAGGCGAGAGAGAAGGGTAAAAGGTCTAGGGGGCCTAGGAGTAGGCTTGTCGACGCAGTATTTGTAATGCTGCTAGCGAGGCCTATGAAGAGTGCTGAGATAGCTGGAGTGTTAGGCTACGAGCCACGTTACATAGCGAGTTACCTGAGCTACTGGAAGACTCGTGGGTACGTGGAGTACGAGAGCGGCTACTGGTACCTAACCCCCCTGGGCGAGGAATACGCTAGGAATGTGCTAGAAAGAGAGGTTAACGAGAAGTTTAACGAGTTCGCAGCTATAGCTCAGAGAATCCTAGCCTCTTTAAATGTAAGCCCCGCAATAAACCGCAAGCCTGGAGGTCCCGGGAGAAGGGGTAAAGGTAGGTCCTTGCCGTTCATTGCAGAACAAATTATTAAGCCGGGCAATGAACGGCAAGAAAGAACTCTAGCTGCCGAATGCGCCTTAGAGGTGCTAAAGGACGACGGGTTGCCCCCTGACGAGCTGGAAGTAATGAAGGCCCTATTAGACCAC
>WAKF01000007.1 GCA_015523465.1 Aeropyrum sp. | reverse complement strand
ATAGTCTAGTAGGTAGACTCTCTTCACGACACTCATAAGGGGGCTCCCCTTAGGCCCACCATAGTTACACAGCTCAAATGTTTTCAGATTTCGAGTTTATTGTCGATAACTATTTGAAAACTTAAATTTCACATGTTAATATTACCGTGTAAGGGTGTACTCGTTGCCTTTAAGGGGGTTCGAAGCTAACTACGTATCCTACTCCCCCGAGACGGACCCAGTCTTCACAATCTCCATCCCCCAGGTAGTGAAGTTCGGGTTCGGTGTAGCTAGGGAGGTGGGGTTCGAGGCTAAGAGACTAGGGCTTAGGCGTGTAGCCCTCGTCGTGGGTAGAAGGCTAGCTGAGACGAGGCTAGCTGAGGAGGTTAGGTCCTCCCTAGAGGAGGCTGGTGTGAGCGTTAAGGTCGTCACTAAGGTCAAGATCGAGCCTGATGACGAGGCTGTAATGGAGGCTTATAGGGAGATTAAGGATGAGAGGCTAGACGGCTTCGTAGCCCTCGGCGGAGGGTCTACGATAGACACCGCCAAGATGCTAAACCTGCTTCACACGTACCCAAGGCCCCTGGAGGACTATATTAACAGGCCTGTGGGTAAGGGCCTCTCGCCGCCAGGCCCCCTGAAGCCCTTGATCGCTATACCCACCACAGCGGGTACCGGGAGCGAGAGTACCAATGTTGCTGTAGTAGACGTTGTGAGGCTTAAGGTTAAGACGGGGATAAGCAACCCGTATATGAGGCCTACGGTAGCCCTCATAGACCCTCTAACTACAATCACCATGCCGCCGATGGTGACAGCCTCCTCCGGGCTAGACGTACTCAACCACGCCATAGAGTCGTTCACCTCGCATCCATACACCTCCAAGCCCAGGATAGAGGACCCCTCCCAAAGGCCCGTGTACTCGGGGGCCACCCCGCTGGGGGACCTATTCGGGGCCCAGGCTATAGTCTGGGTTGACAGGTACCTTAGGAGGGCCTACGCCGACCCCCTAGACCTGGAGGCGCGCTACTACATGATGCTCGCCGCCAGCATAGCCGGCCTAGGCTTCGGCCACGTGGGGGTGCACGTTCCACATGCTATGGCGTACCCGATAGCTGGGATGGTGAGGGAGTACTACCCGCCTGACTACGAGTTCGGCTACCCAATAGTACCCCATGGGATAGCAACCTCGATACCCGCAGGCTACGCCTTCAAGCGGCTAACGGCCTACAACTTCCCCAAGTTCCGTGAGATAGTGAAGCTCGTCAAGGGTGTGGAGGTGGCCACACCCAGGGAGGCGGGAGAGGAGCTGTTCGACTACTACATGAAGCTGCTGGAGGACCTCAGGGTGCCCACCAGCCTTAGAGAGATAGGCTATAAGGAGGGAGACTTGGAGGCCCTAGTAGACGGTACCCTAAAACAACAAAGACTCCTAACCCTATCCCCGAAGAGGATCTCTAAGAGGGATTTGGAGGAGATCTTCAAGGACGCCCTAGGGTAGAGTAGGGACATGAGTGAGGTCCAAGCTCTGAGGCTTGCACTATAGCCATGCCTAGCCTAGTCCCGCCGTTAACCGTAGTATGACGGTTGTTATGATTGATACAGTCAACATTGCTATTACAGAGCCTGTAAGTATAAGTGTTAGCCTCGTCATGTAGTCAAGCCTCTTCCCAAACTCATCCATCCTTTTATCGAGAGCATCTATTCGCCTATCAAGGGAGTTAATCCGCTTATCAAGGGCGTCAATTCGCTTGTCAAGCGCGTCTATCCTTTTATCGAGAGCATCTATCCTCTTATCAACGTCCATAATCCTGGCTTCTATGCTCCTCTCGAGGGAGTTAACTCTCTCTACAAGTTGTGTTAGGGCTCCTTCAACCCTTGCAACTCTTTCTCTCAGAGCGGAAACCTCGACTGAAAGCCTATTAACCTCGCGCATAACCCTTTCAATGTCACTTTTAGTGGCGACATCGCGGACTACAGCATTGATTATTGCGAGCCTAACATCCTCATCCATGACTAGTAGCTCGGCAAGCCTCTTTCGAGCCTTAGCGTCCTCTTCAAAAAGCCTAATAATATCCTCGGCTCGGAGAGCCGACACTAACCGGCCACCCTCACCGTTAATCTAGCAAACGTAATACTATTAAGCGTAAGAGAGTGCATTATGTTCAAGTATCAACTTAATGGTTTATCTATCTACACGCTTTAATCAAGACTTTGCGAGCGCCGGGATTGAGGACTACTAACGTTTAGATATTATAACCTTGAAGTCCTGGGGGCGTTTCGAAGTGTATGTATTCTGCCTGTATCGAGCCGCCCGTCTTGATGTACAACGTGGCTCCCGGCGCTAGTCCTATGATGGGCGAGTACGTGTAGACTACAGCCTCCCTGAAACCCTCACTCATAGCGGAGTCTAGCACCCTGCATAGGAGGGCCCGGCCCACGCCCCTAAGCCTATGCTCGGGCTTCACTGCAACACCTGCAAGCCATGCCACGCCTCTAAGGCGGGGGTGGGGCTTGTAGCCTGAAGCCCCCACCACAGTATCCCCAAGTAGAGCAGCATACCACCTCTCGGGGCCGCTCTCAATCCACTCTTTAACCTCTCTGAGGGCGCCCTCGTAGCCCCCCATGTCAGAGTCTATCCACCACCTCCAGTGGGTTGATAGGCTTTCGAGGTAGGACCTCGCCACCTCCCCAACGCTGCCATAGTCTGAGACCCTAACTATAGCCACACCTTCGGGAGCCCCCTCAGAGCACGTATCTGTGGTGTGACTTAGGGTCCACTTGACCTTGAGTATCCGACGCCTAGCCTCTAAGCCCAGGCTTGAGGTCGCGGAGACTATGCTCGGAGTGCTGAGGGCAACCATCCTAAAGAGCCTGCCACCAAGCCCGGGCTCTAGCCTTAAGGCAATGGCCTTGAGGAGGCTTTCGAGGGCCCAGCCGTAGCCTGGAGCCGCTGCTAGGCTCCTAACCTCAACCACGCCTGGGAGGCCCTGGGATGATGCAAAGGCTACTGGCTCACCCTCATAGAGTGCTACCATGGATAGCATTGAAGAAGACACCATGGATCGGAGGCCCTCCAGCGTCACCTCCTCGAAACCCCTGTAAACCCTCCTAACAAGCCCAAAGACCATGCCGACGCTGCCGGCATCAACTTCCACGAAGCTAACGCTACCCCTCAAACCTCAAGCACCCCGTATCTCGCTTTTGGGATCCATTCAAGTTAGGGTAGGACCTCCCCTAGGCGCTTCAGTGATTAATACAGGATTGATGTAGGACCTAGGCCTTCCACACTCCCTCCTTCACGTGGGGGAGTTGAGGCTCGAGCCGGCCCTTGATACCCTCTCTAAGGCGTCGCGGGCTTCAACTTCTAGTATGCTCTCGTAGCCCCTCTCAACAGCTACCTCGAGTAGCACACGGTATAGTGGTAGCTGGGGCTTAAACCTTATATGACTCCCCTCGTAGGACGGGTACACTATGTTGTGCTCCGTGAGCAGCAAGCCTACACGGTAGAGGAGGGGCTCCTTTAGGGGCTTAACGGCCTCCCCACCCGCTAGCCTCAATGCCAGCTTCATTAGGTGCGGGAGCTTCAGGTCCTCAACGTAACCCCGCCCCTCCAGTAATAGCCTTTCCCTAACGTCTTCTAAGCTAGCCTCCAGCGTGGCCTTGGACTCCTCTATGAAGTCCACTACAAAGTTCTCTCCCTGGCAGAGTTGCGGTAGGTAACCGGGGGCCCCGCCCGCCACGCCGTAGACTACCTTGTAGTCCACGCTACACCCCCTAGCGCCTCTATACTCATTGTAGAGTGCCGAGTAGTGCTTGGGGTCCAAGCCTTCAACCAGCATTAGCTTAGTGCTGTATCCGTGAAGCCTAGCCAGGACCTCGCCACCAGCTACAAACCCCTCGCTAACGGTCAACACTACCCTCGGATAGCCCCTGGGGTTCTTGGCTAGCCAGTGGGCTAGGGCTTCAAGATCCGCTAGGACCTCCCCCCGCCTGCTCCTAGCTCCGGCGGCGTAGTCCGGCAGCATGTGGAGCTCGTCTATGAATATCACGGTCTCGCCGCCAAGGGGTAGGAGTGCATCGTAGATAGTGTATGCTATACTCAGAAGGTTTAGGTGCTCGGTAGCGCGCCTCCTAAGCTCTGAGATGATGGCATCCTTAACCCTCTCCTCCGGAGCCTCCAGAAGCCTCTCCAAGCCCTCTAGAGTCTTGGAGGAGCGTATCCTGTCGGCCCGGAAGGCTACAAGCCTCACCCCAGCCCTCCTACGAGCCCAATACCATACGAGCTCGCTCTTACCAGCGTTACGAGGCCCGTAGATAATGACCAATTTGTAGCCGCCCACGAGCCTTTCAAGGATGCTAAGCTCGCTAACCCTATCGTAGAAGCCCGTTCCGAGCCCAGTCCTGTAGCCAGGGTCTACGAACACCTCCATACCAGAACACATCCACATAATCACTAGAGCCCCCGGCACCTAAAAATGACTTTTACCAGGCCCCCATAACTAGACCATGCACCCTTATCAAGTATTACCCGGCTTCTAGAGGGGTAGGGCGTGGTTTGAGACTGTTAGAGTACACCGCCCGGCCCAGAGCCCCCTACGCCTTCACACCCCATCTAGAGAGGTTCGGCATCCCCGGTGAGCCCACGCCCCACGTCTACGAAGCCAGGGGTAGGTCCTGTCGGAGGCTGGTTCTCGCGGGCGGGGAGCCCGTAGCCGTTAAGAGCTTCTTCGAGGGGGAGCCCGACGACCCCCATGTTAGGGTTGCCGTCTACGCCCGTAGCGAGGACCTGGCTGGGAGGGTTACCGGGCAGGTCTTCAAGTCTCTTAGGGTTGACTTTGACTATAACGAGTTCCTCGAGGCCGTGAAGCCCTACGACGCTATCTACAGGCTAGCGCTCAAGTATAGGGGTTTGAGGCCCGGCAGGTCCTTCAGCCTCTACGAGGCCCTCGTCGACTCGATAGTCAAGCAGAGAGTGGCGCTGAAGGCGGCGCTAAGGGTCATGGCTAGGCTGACGAGGGCCTACGGCATAGAGCTTAGCGTTGGAGGGGAGAGCTTCCACTCGTTCCCCATTGCCGAGAGGCTGGCTGAGGCTATCTTGGAGGAGCTGAGGGGCTACGGGCTTACGAGGCTGAAGGCCAAGGCCCTAAGGGAGGTCGCCGTGAGGGAGGCCGAGGGGAGCCTTCCCAGCGTGGAGGAGGCTATAGGGGACCCTGAGTTGACGGTTAAGGAGCTGACTAGGATCAGGGGTGTGGGGAGGTGGACCGCAGAGCTGTCTGTAGCCATAGTGCACCCCCGCTTCCCCCTAGGACCCTCTACAGACCTCGCTGTGACTAGAGGCCTCAAGTTGCTGCTAGGGCTGGAGGTGAGGCCTGGAGAGCTGAGGGGGGCGCTAGGCGACTATGCAGGTCTAGTCATGTACCTGGCAGCGTTCGACTATGAAGAACTTAAGAAGGCTAAATACAGGGCACAGCGTAATAGGCTTAAATCAAAAAGTAAAGGCATGTAGGACCTCGAGGGAAGTTTTAGGTTTAGCGGGGAGTCTACTTCTCCCTTCGGCATTGGCCAGCTAGTATGGAGCCTACTATCATTATCAATATGCCTAGTAACCCGCTAAGCAAGGCTACACCCTGAGAGTCAACGTCCTCAATGGATTCTATAAGCCATATGAGGACTGCAAAGGCATAAACAGCAGCGCCTAGCCTCCATAAATCAACCATTAACCCCACCTAATCAATCAATTATTAACAAACCTTAATTAATATATGAACAATTACGTTTTAAACCTTAACATCTTTAAAACTCCCCGGACACACTTTCAGCGACCTTGAATTACCACAATTATTAGCCTTTTAGAATTTCTCAAATTAAATCAGTTTATATGAGGACGCACCTTAAAGTCTCCCAAGTTTTTCTAGGGCACGCCTGTAATATTCAATGAGGGCGTTTATGTCCATGTTTATAGCTATGAATCTGAAGCCCTCCTCAGCCCTCGCCCTCGCCTCTTCCGGCGTGGGGGCGAAGATCCCGGGCGCCACGTCATGCTTCTCACAGGCCTTCAGGACCTTCTTCACGGCTTCCCTGAGCTTTTCGTGGTTTAGCTGGAGTGGGATTCCTAGGTTGAATGAGAGGTCTAGGGGTCCTATGAAGGCCACGTCAATCCCCTCGACGGAGACTATCTCCTCCACCCTCCAGACAGCCTCCAGGGTCTCTATCTGGGCTACAAGAACCCTCTCCTCCCTCTCAAACCTCTCCACGTACTCCCTTAGCTTGAGGCCGTAGCGGGACGCCCTCCTAGGTCCTACCCCCCTAACGCCCTGGGGCGGGTAGGTTGAGTACCTTACTAGCGCCTCAGCGTCCTCCCGGCTATTAACCCAGGGCGCAACCACGCCCACCACGCCCACATCCAACACCCTCTTAACCCATACGTGGTCGTTCCAGGGGACCCTGGCTAGGGGGGCCACGCTTCCGCCCCTCAGGGGCATGACTAGGTTTTGTAGGTCCCCTATGTCTAGGGGGCCGTGCTCTAGGTCTATTACCACCCAGTCTAGGGGGAGGTCTGAGAGGGCGTCTACCACGTCGGGGCTGTTTATCGTGACCCAGGTGCCCAGAACTAGCTCCCCCCGCCTTATCTTGGCCTTCAAGCCTGTGTGCATACAGGGGCCCCTCCAGCATCGTAGCCTTTATCTTTTGGAGGTGATAAGGCTGGTATGGCGTAGGCGTCTCTAACTTTCCAGGATAACCCTTTATTTATGTTTTTCCGGGGGTTTAAGGTGGGGGTAACGTTTAAGTGTTTCTGGGCTTGCCTGTAGATACCCTGGTGGTTATGGTGGCTGAGCGCCAATACCAATTCCAATGGTAGGCTCCTCACCCCTAGCCTCCCACATAGAGGCCTTATCGCGGCTCCTCCGCGACCCTCCACCCCCGTCGGAGCTAGAAGAGAAGCTAAGGGCCAGGCTTAGGATGCTAGAATCCAGGGGCGTCTCATGGCACATCCACTCCTCCACCAGCATGGCACCGATACTAGCGGCCCTCTACGGCTCGTGGATCCCCTCGGGGCTTAGGAGGGGTGTTAAGAGGATAGCTCTGATTAGCAAGGGTCACGGGAGCCTGGCTGTCTACGCCCTCCTCGAGATCCTGGGTGTGGTGGAGCCTGGCTCTGTTGAGAGGATGTTCTCCACGCCGGGCTCGCCCATGCCAGCCCACCCGGAGGCCCGTAGAACCCCCTTGACACTAGTGTCTACCGGGAGCCTAGGGCAAGTCCTGTCAGTGGGCCTTGGTATACTTCAGGCCTCCAGGATTAGTAAGGAGAGTGTTGAGGTTGCTGTGGTTCTTGGTGACGGGGAGCTTGATGAGGGGCAGGTGTGGGAGGCTGTCATGTCTGCTGCGGCTGAGGGTGCCAGGGGGCTCATAGCCGTTGTGGATAGGAATATGAGGCAGCATACTGGGCCTACGGAGGAGGTGAAGCCTAAGGAGCCGCTGGCTGAGAAGTGGAGGGCCTTTGGCTGGGATGTGTGGGAGGTTGAGGGCCGGGCCGAGATCGTGGCTGAGGCGTTGGAGGAAGCCTCGCGCTCTCCTAGGCCTAGCGTGGTGATCGTGAGGGGTCTGTAGCTTCCGGGGGGTGGGGGTTGTGGGTAGTTATAGGAAGGCTCTAGCTAGGGCTCTGGTCTACCTTGGCGAAAGGCTCGATGACCTGGTGGTGCTAGACGCTGATACTGCTAGGAGTACCGGTACTATTGCGTTTGCAGATAGGTTTCGGGAGAGGTTTTTCAACGTGGGCATAAGCGAGCAGGACTTGATAGGTAGGGCTGCCGGGATGGCTATAGCGGGGCTTAGGCCCGTAGCGGTGGCGTTTGCCTCCTTCATGATGAGGGGTTGGGAGCAGATCAGGAATACCGTTGACAGGGACACTCTCAACGTTAAGATGATCGCTACCCATGCAGGCCTCTCAGCCCACATAGACGGCTCGAGCCACCAGGCGCTGGAGGACCTAGCCCTTATGAGGAGCCTAGCTAGGACCGTCGTAGTCTCGCCTGCAGACGAGACAGCTACGTTCGAGGCCGTCGTCAGGCTAGTCGAGGGATATAGAGGGCCGGCTTACGTTAGGCTTGGGAGGGATAATGCACCTAGGGTGTACGAGGACAGCTCCTTCAGGTTCCGCCTCGGGGGCCTGGAGGTTCTGGAGGATGGCGGTGACGGGGCTATACTTGCTTGTGGCCCTATGGTGGGTGTGGCGCTCGAGGCCTCCAGGATCCTTAGGGGGAGGGGGCTTAGAGTTGGGGTTGTAGATG
>WAKF01000006.1 GCA_015523465.1 Aeropyrum sp. | reverse complement strand
CCTCTGCCCCACGAAGCCAGGTTGACACGTCTACTCAGGCCTATCTCGGGTATCTTGACCTCTACCTCCCCGAAGACGTTGTTACCCCTAACTTTGACGTGGACTAGGGCCTTGCGCCCTGAAAGTGAGGATATAGCCTCTCTAATCCCCTCCTCAACGCCCTCTTTGACCTCCCTGAAGATCCCAGACCTGACTCTACCCTTAGCCCTCTCGCCATTGACATACATGTTTATGACGAGCCTGGTTATGATCGCTGAGCATGCTGCAGCCTTAACCACCCTCTCCCCCCAGGAACTTCTCCCCCCGCCCAGGTACAACATGAAGAATGCTAGGGTCTCGAAGCTCAGCTTCTCAGCGAGCACCCTAAAGTAGCCGTTACCGAGCGTGCCGGCAGAGTCGTTGCGGTTGATTATGAAGTGGAGCCTCCTTAAAAGCTCCCCCGCCCCCTCCGTGTCGAGCATGCAATGCCCGATTTCATCGTTCACCCCTATCCTCCTACGGAGCCTCGAGGCAAACACTTCAGGGTCAATGGTCTTCACGTAGTTCCTTAGCCCTAAAGCTAGCCTCCTATACCTATCCCTCCTCTCGTCCCCAGCCAATACTTCTATTTCATCGCCTATTTCCCCCATTAAGAATCCCTCAATACCACACTTAAACTTACATCTAATGATCATATAATATAGTTTAGTTCTAAGGTTTTAAACGTGTATCAATAGTATTATAGTAAACCTAAAGTCCACTCACAATTAACTCTCAACCACAATAAGACTAGAAAGGCCCCCCGAAGAATGCTTCCAACCCGCTTTCAACATTGAAGAGGTCCTTAACGATAGATAGCGGAACGCTTTGGAAGAAGGACTCCCCCTCTATGTAGAGATGGTTTAATGGTTCACGTGTTCTTTAGAGGAGAAGGTACACGTCTAGGGAAAGCCTTGGTGAAGACTTCCCATCATATCTATAGTGCCTTAACGATTACCTCTGTCCCCGCTATCATCCTCTCCAGCCCCTATCCCAACTCTCACGTATAATTTCTGCTGACAGGTTTTCTCGGCCTTTTTAGACCTTCCTCTAGTTTCGCCATTTTAACTGCTGGCTTTTCAAGCCTCTCTCTCATAGAGGATTCCATGCAGGCCATAACTAGTCTTCCAATAAAACTTTTCCCTTACAGTCTATGGCTAGAACTTTTTCCTGTAAGCCTATAACTTTAACCCAGACTAGACCCCCTGAAGAGTAATAGCGCCTGAAGGTTCTATGAGTGCGGAGCTCTGCTAACTGTTTTGGACAAAGTCTGCTGTGTCAGTGATTAGGCGGGCTTGGGCTTCTCGTAGCCTCTGGGTTCCCAGGAGGCTTTCTCCCCTGGGTAGGCTGTCGCTTACTATGAGGGCCGCCGCGGCTTTAATGCCTGCTAGTGTTGATAGGGTGTAGAGTGTAGAGGTCTCTACGTCGACGCAGGAGACCCTTAACCCTGCCATCCTCTCCACCCACCCCCTAGACTCGGTGAACGTGCTACTCCTAGACACTACTATCGAGAGCCTGGGCCTCCACCCCCGCGATTCTAGGTGGCCTGCGAGGGCCGTGGCGAGGGCTGGGTGGGCTACCGCCGGGTAACCGGGCTCCACGTAGTGGTCCGTTAGCCCGTCCTCCCTAACCGCGGCGTAGGGTATGATGAGGCCGCCTACGTCGAGGTCCCTGGATAGGCCTCCGCAGAGCCCCACGCCCACTACGAGCTTAACCCTCCTAGAGGCGGCGAGGGCTACAACGCCCTCAACGTAGCCGTGGCCCCCCACGAGGGAGACGAGTGTTAGGTCCTCCAGGCTCCATACCCTAACCCACCTAACATCCCCTGCCGACACCTCCCTAGCGCCAAGCCTCTCAGCCGCCTCCTCGAATGCGCCCACAGACCCTCCCATGCCCACAACCCACCTGTCACCCAGAACCTCAACCCTACCCCCAGCCACGAAGGCTCTAGCAAAAGCCTCCACCCAGTAGCCCGGAGAAGTGAAAACCCCTCCCGTCATGCCCGGGCACCCGGAACTAGTCCACGAGGTCTCTCCAGCTTCATTGGAATGATCCAGTCGGCTAAAAGGCTCAACAATTAAATACAGCCCTCCTCACGGCCTCTAGGCGAAGTGGAGGCTTCGTAGACTGTTTCTAGGGGTATTTCGATCTCCTCGACGACCTACTTGGGCTCAAACCTGGCTGCAAACATATCAAGTATAACATCCACTGAGACCCTGGCCTTCTTGACCGTAGGCCTCCCACATTGCCTACCCGGGACGACCTTAAGCCGCTTATAGCCCGGGAGAACCGCCGCCCCAACCCCCAGCTATAAAACTATAACGCTTAATTCAACCACGCTCCATCCAATACTAAATACTATCCGTCGCACTCCGAGGGAGACCAACATTATTTATGTTTATGTGCACGTCAAAGCGGTCTAGAGGCTACTAGGCTTTTCGCGAACCATGTGCCAGAGAATAAGAGGACGTTGAAGGAGATACATGTTAAAGTATTTAGGATATATAGGAGGCTAACGAAAAGAAGAGGAAAGCCCGGAGGCTATAGATGTTTGGCATGGTGGCGGGTTAGGCTATAGCTAGCTCCTTGAGATGCTTGAAATCTTAGTGTTAAGAGGCTAAGAAGAGATTAGATGTTAGCTTGACGTTTGAAGCGCTAACTGTAGCTTAGGCTTGTTAAGGGTTTTGTGTTGTAACTACAATAATGGCAGAATTGGGGTGTGGGGGTGTAACAGTGTTGTACCGCGTTGTAACAGTTCGTCTTCGCGTGCCGAAGTGGGTTAGCGATGAGGAGGTTGAAAGAATTGTTAGGGATATCGAAGAGACGCTTGAGAATAGTGTACCAATAAGCGCTCTTAGGGAAATGCTCGACGTGAAGGAGAATGAATTGGTTGATAGGCTTGAGCCTATTGACTGGCAGGAGCTTGAGGAGAAGGAGAAGGAAAGACTGAGGAGGCTATACGAGTCTTGACTATATACGATACTAACGTGGTAATAAATAAAGCTAGAAGGGGAGAACGCATAGACGGCGATATAACTGTTATAACTCTAATCGAGTACCCAAGGATAATCTATTATAAAAAGTTTAAGGGCAACGTAAAGTTCCCGGTAAGGGAAGATTATATCTTGGCCCATAAGCTACAGTTAAAGCTGATAGAGAAGGGTAAGCCTCAGCAAGCGACAGATCTCATTATAGCAGCCATAACGCTAAGACTTGGAGAGAAGCTAGTTACAATGGATAGAGACTTTGAGGTTATAGCAGAAGCTGCTAGGGAACTAGGCTACGAGTTTAAGCTCGAAGTAATAGTCTAAGGGGTAGCATTAACTCTACAGGGCCCCCCAACGATCCTTCTACCTGCCTAGATTGCTTATGTCGTTGCGAGTGCCGCGCGTGCCGAGGTCCTACCGGGCCCTACTGTTATACGGAGCTTCGTGGCTGGCTGCCAGCTCTATGCGTTGCTGCTGGTTCTCCGGGTTTTCTTGGTCTTGTCTGTTGCTAGTATTGCTTTTATTAGTGCTTTCCTGACTGCCGGGTCTCTCCACGCCTCCCTGTCTGCTTCTAGAGCCTCTGCTAGCCACTTGTCCCTAGCCTCGAACCACCTGGCTCCCAGCCTCTTCACCATCTCAGCCTCCCACCTTGCGTGGCGTATTGTGTCTGCCCGGTTCCTAGCCCTCTCCCGGGCCAGCTCCCCGGGGCTCTTCACGGCTCCCCAGCCTCTAGGACCTCACAGTCTACTCCCAGCTCCCCACACCGCCTACTAAGCTCTTCCGTGTTTATAGCGTTCTTGAAGAGGGTGTAGAGGAAGACTGCGTCCCCCACGTCCTTGTCTGTGGCTAGGTATAGCTTATAAGCTACCTGTAGCTCTAGGGGCGATATCCTGGTGGTGTAGGCCTCGTTTACAACAACCCTAACGCTACCAGCTAGAGCCCGCCTGTGTAGGCTTGTCGCGGCAAGCTTAGCCTTGACATGCGGCAGTATCAGGCCCCTTAGCATGAACCTTACCCCGTAGCCCTCGGCTAGGTACCCACGGTACACCCTCCCCACGGATTCCTCGGACTCTATGTCACCCTGCATCAAAGTGAACCCTCTCTCGCGGGCGGCCCTGCATAGCCTTACGAACTCGTCTTCACCTACACTATCTAGGTACCCTCCTTCCAAGGTGGTTTCCCATAAGTGGTGTGGATAGGGTTAGCTGTTTTGGTGTGTTTGGGGTGGGTTTGTGGGTTCCGGGCTTGAGGGATGTTTATAGGGCTAGGCGTGTCGTCGAGCGGGTTCTGGGTAGGACGCCGCTACTCTACTCCAGGCCCCTTTCAAGGCTTCTGGGGGCTGAGGTTTACCTTAAGTATGAGTGTGTCCTGCCTACGAGGGCTTTTAAGGTTAGGGGTATGGTCTACTATGTGCACGCCCGTGGGGACCTGGGTGGGGGTGTTGTCGTCGCCTCTACCGGCAACTTCGCTCAGGCCGCCGCCTACGCTGCTGGGCTTGTGGGGGTTAGGTGTGTGGTTGTCATGCCTGAGGGGGTTTCTAGGGTTAAGGTTGAGGCTGTCAAGGCTCTGGGCGGCGAGGTGGTATTCCATGGGAGGGTGTTTGATGAGGCCTTAGACTATGCTAGGTGGTATGCTGAGAGGGAGGGGCTGACTTTCGTTCACAGCGTGAACGAGCCCCTCCTCTACGCTGGCGTCGGCACCATGCACCTTGAGGTCCTGGAGGACCTGCCCGACGTCGAGGTGGTCATAAACCCTATAGGCGGGGGTAGTGGGGCTGGGAGCGCTGTGATCGTCTACAAGACCGTAGACCCCTCTATAAGGGTTGTGGGGGTCCAAGCTGAGGGCGCTCCCAGCGTCTACCTCTCGCTTAAGAGGGGTGAGCTTGTGGCTACGGGGAGGGCCGATACTAGGGCTGAGGGCCTAGCAACCTCCAGGACTTACGAGCTCGCCTTCAAGATCCTCCACGGGAGGATCGATGATGTAGTCCTGGTTAGCGATGGTGAGATGCTAGAGGCTGCCAGAATGCTCTACGAGGCTGAGAGGATAATCCCTGAGCTAGCGGGTGCCGCGCCCCTTGCCGCGGCCCTCAAGCTCAGGGAGGGCTTGAGGGGGAGGAGGGTGGTGTTGATGGTCACGGGCTGTAATGTGGATGGCGAGACGCTCTCAGCCATAGCAGGCTCCAAGGGTTAAGCTGTGGAGGCTATGCCCCTTGAGCGGCGAGGCTGTGGGAAGGCTTAAGAGGAGGGCTAGGTCCTTCCTCAAGGCTGCGGGCCTGGTTGACGACCCCGACTTGAAAGCCTTCTTTGCGGAGCAAGCGATGCAGCTACACTTAAAGGCCGTGCTACTAGAGCTTTTCGGGGAGGAAGCTAGGACCCACTCAGTCAGGGAGCTCCTAGGCCTTCTAGCTAGGAGGCTGAGAGACGCCGGCTACACCGGGGAGGCTATGAGGGTGATGGAGTTCGCTGCGGCTGAGAGGCTAGCCCTGCTTGAGGCTGATGAAGCCTACATTACGGCTAGGTACGGGCTGGGGTATAGTGTGGGGGAGGCTGAGAGGCTCGTAGACCTCGCCGGGAGACTCATAGCCCTCCTAGAGGAGGTGGCCCGCCGTGTCAAGCTGGGTTAGGGTTAGGTTCCAGCACTTGAGGCGGTGGAGGGAGTATGCCGCTATGGTTGCTAGGGCTGCAAGGGATGTTGTGCCTGGGGCTAGGGTCTACGTTGTGGGCGGGGTAGCTGAGGGTAGGGTGACCGTGCTGAGCGACATAGACATCCTGGTAGTGGTCCCGAGGGGGAGGCTTAGGAGGGGGCTCTACACGGAGATAATGGCGAGGGCTATGGACGCCTACGGCCTCCCCTTCGACGCCCCAGTAGAGCTGCATATCGTGGAGGAGGGAGGGGAGGCTAGGTATAAGAGTAGGGTTGAAGTGAACTGGTGAGCACCTAGCCGCCATAGCCTTGTAGTATTCTGTATCATCGCCTGGCTTCGGGGAGGAGAGGGTTTTTAGGGCTTAGTGTTTCCACAGAAATTTCTGGGGAAACGAAATGAGGGGTCTGTGCCCTAGATGCGGGAGCCCCGTGTCATACTATGAGAGGCAGAGGAAGGGTGGTAGGACCTACGTGGTAGCGGTACACTACATGGGCTACGATAGGGGGCCTGGGGGGAGGGTTAGGAAGAGGGTTAGAAAGTGCTACTTGGGGCCGCTAGGGGGCTACGAGTACGTCTCAAGGCTCCACTCAAGGGAGGGGCTAGTGTTGAAGGGGCTTTCCGAGCCCTGGCGGGCGGTCGACTACCTGGAAGCTCTGGCAGCCTACATATCAGAGGCTGAGCTCGGCGGCGAGGAAGCCTTGAGGCTCGCAGAGACTCTAGAAGCCATAGCTAAGGCTTTGAGGATCAGGGCTGGGGGGAGGTCCTAGACGCCAGCCCTTTTAAGCTAGGTCTCTAGGGCGATTGCTTGCTAAGCTCCCCATTTCCCCAGAAATTTCTGTGGAAACAAGGCTCCACGCTATACCATAACCCCCCTAAAGACCTAGCCTATAGACCTGAATCCGCCCATATAGCTGAAGAGCCTCCCGTATATGCTCTGGAAGAGCTGTGCCCAGCCGTAGGACCTGCGCTAGCACAGGGCTAAGCGTTATTCCTTGAATTGCGCTCAATTTAAGGTTGAAGGCGTTGCTATCAATTGTCAGGGTTAAACGATTCCCCTAGAAGACCCTCTATTGGGTGTCCTTCTGGTGGATCGTCTCCTAGCCGCTCCCGCTATCCTCTTTCTACTAGCTCTCGGCCTCGCGCCCGGTGGTAATGGCTCTGCCTCGTCTCCCCTCCTAGAGTGTCGTGTTGACCCTTGGGGTTTACGGGTGTTTCTTGAGTCTCAGTTTGTGCCTGAGGCTGGGTTGCTGCGGGCTGCTAAGGCTGCTGGGCCTGATAGCGCTACTATATGGGTCGCTAGCGATAACCTCCTTGCATCCAGGGCTCTCGAAGCACTGGGCTCCCGGCTGGGTCGTGTTGTAGAGTCTACCCTGGATTCTAGGTATGGCGGGGGGTTTGATGGGCTTCACGAGGTCCTCCTCGGACTTGACATCCCCGACGATATAAGGGCCCCCGTCTACTTCGTTGTGGGCACTGTCTACTCTAGGGAACTCGGCTCCGCCTTCAGGGTTATGTGGGAGGTGAGGGCTGGCCCGGTCATGCGGGATTGGAGTGAGTACGCTGATCTTGTGGTCTACAGGGCCCTTGACAGGCTGCTTGAGGGTGACTTGAGGGGGGCTGAGGTCCTGTTCCTAACCCTGGCATCCATGTGGGATGGGAGCGGGTTTAGGGATAAGGCTTTCGACGGAAGCTACGACACATACAAGCTGGCACTAGCAATCTACCTCTACAGGGCATTGGAGGCCGGTGGCTCAAAGGTCGTTTACTTACACGAGGACATTGTAGGCGGAGCGTGTGCAATACTAACTAGGCTACAGCGTGGCGATGGAGGCGTGGTAACGGACTATATAGTGAGGGACGGCTACGTAGTCCCCATAGGAGACGCTAACGTTGAGACGACCAGCATGGTGGCGCTAGCCCTCTACTCCGACTATCCTGAGAAGATTGGGGGAGGATTCACGCCACCCCTTGAAAAGGGGGATTGGGG
>WAKF01000005.1 GCA_015523465.1 Aeropyrum sp. | reverse complement strand
GTATTAGTTAACGGTGATTTTGGAAAAGTTGAAATAGGGAGCCTATGAGACTTAAAATTAATAAGGAGTAAACGACCTGCGGGAAGGGGGTTTAAAGGTGTTGAGCATACAACCGGACGTGGTAGGGAAGATTTTGAATTATGTAGGTGTTAGTAATCTTGTATTGGGTATGACTGGTAAGAGCATTAGCGATGAAAAACTTAAGGTGAAGGCTGCTGAAGGTCTTCTTGGCAGTGTCCTTACCGCTTTAGAGCTAGCCCGCAGCAAGCCCGGAGCCCTCGCGTCGGTTCTCGTGACAGAGGATCAGTATAGTGGCGTGTTGACCCTCGCCTTATACGAGGGTGAAAGGGGCTATGTTAAGGTGTGCGGCATTGAGCTTGCTATGCCGAGAACGTGTGTTGCTGACGAGGCTCTGAAGTATTGGCCTTCGGAGCAGGCTAAAGTTGAGATAAGGCTCGTGGACAACTTCATATTTTAGAGATAGAGGGAGTATGCATTTTAAGTCGGTTCCTTAGGTATTCTTATCTATATAGTCTTCCTGCGGTAAAGTTTACATTGTAAAGCTTGCTTCTAGGGTAAAGGGTAATCTTTGAACCTCTCCCCCACTCATATAATTAGGGGGTGGGTCTGTGTGCCCACTCTGAGGACCGGGCTTGTCATTGCTGCTGGGTATGCTGACAAGGTTAGGAGGGTTCTATTTGCGCAGCTTAGGGATAAGATTAGGCAGGGTGAGCTGTCTAATAGCGATGTTGCCGCTGCTGCTGGTAGCTTAAATAGGTTCCTCTTCGAGGTGCTAGTTAATAGGCTTAAGGTTGATAAGCTAGACGTCGTCAGGATCCAGGTTGACTATGAGGTCGAGGATGGGAGGGTCGAATTCAAGCTTGACACCCTGAGGATTGAGGTTTGGAGGAGGGTTCCACCGGAGGATGTCGAGGGCGTGGTGAGGGAGTATGTTGAGAGGTATGAGGAGATCGTTGCGGGCGCCATAGCATTTGAGGCTGAAAAGCTGGGTGAGACTCTCACGGGCGACGTAGTCTACAGGCTAAGGTTCCAGGGTAGGGATGTGGGGGCTCTAGTCGTCACGCCGCTGGATGGGGAGGCGCTTGTCAGGGGGGCTGTGATAGAGCCTACGCCACTACGCCTCTCAAGGACACGGATTAGTATTGAGGGAGACCTAGACGAGTTCATCAGGGGAAGGATCTCCGAGATAATGGAGAAGGCTAGCAACGTCGAGAGGAAGGAGGCTGACAAGGTTGTGAGGGAGATCCTAGCCATGCTGGAGGCTGCTGAGAAGGCTGAAAAGGAGGCTGCTGAGGAGGCTGCAGCCTACGAGGAGTAGTGTAAGTGGCTGTTGGGTAGGAGTTCCAGAAGCTTTGATGCAAGGTGGCGGTAGGTCCTACCTCTCTCCCCCGGGTTTTTACCAGTATACTGGCATGGGCATGTTGAAGTTCCTAGGCTTATACCTACCCTTAATGTTGAGCTTGTACCCGCACTTGGGACACCTATTGTCGCTAGTCAGCCTCCAGTCTACTATTGCGAAGCCCTCTCTGTCTATAACCTTGTAGCCGCAGTTGGGGCAATAGGTGTCTTCTAGTGGGTGTCCCCACACGTTGCCTATGTAGACGTGTTTGAGCCCCTCCTCCCTGGCTATCTCTGCCAGCCTCTCGAGGGTCTTTACTGGTGTGTGGGGTAGGTGGCGTAGCTTGTAGTCTGGGTGGAATCTCAGTAGGTGGAATGGGGTCTCGGGGCCTAGGTTCTCTACAACCCACCTGGCTAGCTTCCGGACGTACTCGGGCTTGTCACCTATCTGGGGGACTACTAGGTTAGTTACCTCTAGCCACCAGCCTTTCTCCTTCATAGCGAGCATGCTCTCGAATATGGGCTCCGGGTCTGGGACGAACATTACCTTCCTGTAGAATTCGGGGTCGCCCCCGCCTTTGAAGTCTACAGTCGCCGCGTCCATGAGACCTCCCAGCTCGTCTACAGCCTCGGGGGTTATGTAGCCGTTGGTGACCATAGTGTTCACTAGGCCGTACTTCTTAGCCTCCCTCGCGGTGTCCTGGAGTAGCTCGAAGAATATGGTTGGCTCGTTGTAAGTATAGGTTATCCCGTCGGCTCCATACTTCACGGCGGTAAGCACTATGTCCTCTGGTTCCCTCAGGAAGCCGTAGAGGCCCTTCTCGAGCCTAGCCTGGCTTATCTCGAAGTTCTGGCAGAACTGGCAGTAGAAGTTGCAGCCGGCAGTGCTGATGCTAAGTACAACGCTACCAGGGTGGAAGTGGAGTAAGGGCTTCTTCTCTATCGGATCCAGATTCATGGCTGTAAGGAGGCCGTAGACTAGGGTGTATAACTTGCCTCCGATGTTCTTCCTAACCCCGCAGGCGCCATACTTGCCTGGAGCTATGTAGCAGCGTCTATGGCAAAGGTCGCACTTAACCCAGCCTTCACCCCTCTCGGGCGAGGGACTCCAGATCCTCGCAGGCTTTACGTGGGGCTTCTTTAGCAATTCTGTATCCATTCTCAGGCCTGGCACGGTCCACACCCCACTACATACTATATTTTCACGCCGTTTAATAGGTCGTGCCTTAGACGTGGATCATGAAAGGTGCACGCTACTACAGCTTAATGGCTGTCTGCAGTGTAGGGGTTTAAGCTTACTATTCCCGCCCTTCATAGTAGCGTTAGGGGTACTAGCTTGAACAATAGGCGCAGCGGTAACGGGAGGCGTGAAGTAGCTTGCCATAGCTGTGCCCACTGGAGGCCTCACATATTCTACCCTATCCTGGGGCTATGCAGCGTTAGGGGGGTCTTGACCTTCGAGGACGACTGGTGCGAGCACTATAAGCCCCTGAGCTACGGGGAGGATAGGTTTTATTGGTGTGTTACTTGTAGGATGAGGCTTACAGCGGTTGAGGCTAGGGAGCACGCTTCTAGGGGACATAAAGTTTATTTATCGGGATACATTGACCCTGACGTGAGAGAGGAAATATACGACGCTTTTTGACTCTCAAGTAACTAGCTAGAAGCCTGGGGAGGGTGGATTGACTGATTTAAACATTATAATTGGGGGGCCTCAGGGAGGGGGTATTGAGTCTGCTGGGCAAATAGCTGTGAAGAGCTTAGTATTAAAAGGCTATAACATCTTGGGGAGTAGGGAGTACCATAGCAATATAATGGGAGCCCACAGCTACTACCACCTGAGAGCCAAGGAGGATAAGCCGGGCTCACTCACACTACCTGTTGACGCACTCTTAGCCCTCGACGCGGAGACGGTACTAACACATTATCGTGAAGTCAGGCCTGGGGGGATAGTAGTCTACGATCCTGCGGTCAAGGCTACGAGGGTTGATAGCATACAGCCTATGGCTCCCCCGTTGAAGGAGAGGGTTAAGAAGGACTTGGAGTCCCGGGGTCTCCCTACTACGGCTGAGGGGGCTCTTAAGGCTATGGAGTCGGAGGGGGTCAAGCTTGTGGGCTTGCCTCTCAAGGCCATGCTCAGGAAGGTGTCTGAGGAGGCTAAGGCTCCTATAGCGAGTGTCTCAAAGACTGTGAATACTCTAGGGCTCTCGGCCATGCTATACATGCTAGGCGTTGAGCCCGGCTATATCGAGAAGGCGATATCCCTCCAGTTCGCCGGGAAGGAGAAGGTCATTAGGATGAACGTGGCTGCAGCTAGGATCGCTGTGGAGTATGTGAGGGAGGTTTACGGGGAGCCGGAGGTACTGCCTGACGGGCCTCATAAGGGTAAAGTGAGGATGGTTGCTTCCGGCAACGACCTAGTGGCTATGGGTAAGATCGTAGCTGGAGTGGGCTTCCTATCATACTACCCTATAACCCCGAGTAGCGATGAGGCCCTCTACCTGGAGAGGCATAAGTATGTTAAGCTTGATGACGGCATGGCTGAGAAGGTGGGTTACGACAGGCTCTCCGTAGTCGCTGTCCAGATGGAGGATGAGCTTGCTTCGATCAACGCTGCTATAGGGGCTGCGCTGGCTGGTGCTAGGTCTTCGACTACTACCAGCGGTCCCGGGTATAGCTTGATGAACGAGGGGATAAGCTTGGCTGTGGAGGCTGAGGTTCCCATAGTGGTTACGCTCTGGATGAGGGCTGGGCCCAGCACTGGGATGCCTACTAGGACTGGGCAGCAGGACCTACTTCACAGTATATTCTCGGGTCACGGGGACGCTCCGAAGATAGTGATAGCTTCTGGCGACCACGTGGAGGCGTTCTACGATGCTATAAAGGCTTTCAACTGGGCGGAGATCTTCCAGAGCCCAGTGATACACTTGCTAGACAAGTACCTCGCCTCGGCTATGGCAAGCCTAGACAGGGAGGAGCTAGACCTATCCAAAGTGGTGATTGATAGGGGTAAGCTGGTCGATAACCCGGGTGAAGGCTATTTGAGGTATAAGATAACCGAGGATGGGATAAGCCCTAGGGCTAGGATAGGAGACGCTGTAATGTACATGACGGGGCTAGAGCATACTGAGGATGGAAAGGCAACCGAGGACCCGGTAGCCAGGGAGCAGATGATGTTTAAGAGGGAGAGGAAGATGAGGAAGGTCCTGGAGGTCCTGCCTGAGGAAGATAAAGCTGTGCTCTACGGGGACCCTGACGCTGACGTCACCCTGGTATCCTTCGGATCCACCAAGGGGGTGATACTAGACGCTATGAAGATGCTTGAGGGTAAGGGTGTCAAGGCTAACTTCCTCCAGATACGCCTCCTAAGCCCGTTCCCCGAGGACCTGGTCGCGGACATACTGTCAAGCGCCAAGAAAGTTATAACGGTGGAGCTAAACCTTATGGGCCAGCTAGCCTTCCTGCTCAGAGCACATACGGGCGTTAAACCCGACTCGCAGGTAATCAAAGTTAACGGGAGGCCCATTTACGACTATGAGGTTGTGGAGGGGGTTTTGAAGGCCCTTGATGGTGCTGGGAGGGTGGTGGTGAGCGGTGGCTCGTAGCTGGCTCGAGTATAAGGCCCCGGCCTGGGTCCAATGGTGCCCAGGCTGCGGGGACTTCGGGATACTAAACGCGATCTATAGGGCTGTGGCTGAGCTTGATATACCGCCTGAGAGGCTGGTAGTCGTAGGCGGCATAGGCTGTAGCGGTAGGACTACATTCTACGTTAAGGGTAGCAACGCCCACGCTCTACACGGCAGGGCTATACCGATGGCGACTGGGATAAAGCTGGCTAGGCCCGAGCTCACAGTTATAGTCGCTGGTGGGGACGGAGACCTGCTGGGCATCGGTGGCGGCCATTTCGTGGCCTTGGGTAGGAGGAACGTTGATATAACTGTGATACTCTTCGACAACGCAGTATACGGGCTCACTAAGGGCCAGGCAGCCCCGACGCTCCCAGCCTGGATAAAGACTAAGGCGCTCACCTCACCCAACATACACGACAACGTCAACCCCGTACTGCTAGCCTTCTCAGCAGGCTACACGTTCGTGGCTAGGGGCTATGCCTACCACACAAGCCAGCTAAAGGAGCTTATAAAGACGGCTGTAAGGCATAAGGGAGCTTCATTCATAGACGTCCTTCAGCCTTGCCCCACCTACAACAACGTCATGACGAATAAGTGGTACGAGGAGAGGATATACTACGTGGGGGAGGACTACGACCCCATCATAAGGACTAGGGAGGACTTCAAGGAGAAGCTACCAGCTATAATGGAGAAGCTGTTGGAATTCGGCGACAGGATACCTCTAGGGATCCTATACTGGGACCAGACTAAAGACTCGTTCGAAGAGAGGCTTGAAAAGATAATGCCGGGCTACATGCAGGCTCCTCCGGGCACTAGAAGGATAAGCGTTGACGGGAGGCCGATAGTAGACCCATTCGAGGTCTTCAAGGATAGGGTTATAGTGACCTAGAGTGTTGAAGGCTCCATAGCAGAGCCCTCAACGCAATACTCTACAGTCAAGTCGAGGCTTCCATGCCTCCCACTAAGCCTAACACATACTATAGAGGGGTCTAGCAGCTTCTTCAAGTAGACGCCTATACTATGGGCTAGCTCTTCTTGGCTAACGCTTTTATCCTTGAAGAGGGAGAGCCAGCTAGAGAAAGATAATGCCTCTAAACACCTCCCTCTGCTCACATACTCGACACTGAGCTCATAGAAGTCTGGTGCCCCCGTGAAGGGGCATTTGGCCTCCACAAAACCTTCAACGACTATCTTTATGCCCTCTGGGCACGAGAAAGTCTTAGGTCCTTCCTCCACAGTTATTCACCACCCTCCACGCAGCTTTTATGCAGGTAGTAGTCGTCGACCTTGACGAACTCTTCTGGGTCGCCAGGTGGAGCCTCGTACTTGGTGCAATCAGGTATACCAGCCCTCTTAAACCCTTTGTGCCTGTTGATGCAGCTCTCACACCTGCCGCAGTGATACTTGCCGTCTAGGTAGCAGCTCCAGGTCTCGTATACCAGGCTTCCTATGAGGCTGTAGGTCCTACGCAGGCCCTCAGCCTTCCCATACCCCTCCCTAGAGGGGCTCCAGATCTCGAGGGTCCTGGAAGCCCTTTCGTGACACAGCCTGAATGCTGTCTGCAGCGCCTCTATACACTCTGGCGAGCAGTCAGGATACAGGGGCTCGCCGGTGTCCTGCCTAGGCTTTATGTCGTCTGCGTGTGCCCCATAGACTACATAGACCTTCTCCCCAGTCATTGACTGAATGGTGTAGGCGTAGGCTGAGGCTATACTCAGCATGACAACGTTCCTTATGGGCACCACGACGCTGGGAGTATAGTCCCTCTCAACCTCAACCCTCTCATCTGTAAGCTGAGTTCCCCTCCACAAGTCCTTCATGAAACTGATATCGACTATCCTATGCTCTACAACACGACCCCAACCCCGCTTCTCAGCAACTCTATCGACCTCCGACACGAGCCTTTTAGCCACTAGGACTTCCTTACCGGCCTTCTGACCATACACAACGCTTATGACATGGGCGTTACAGCCCCTCGAGAGCCAGAGCGCCATGTACCCTAGGCTATCGGGGCCGCCGCTAACAATAGCTACTACCCTACAAGGCCTCGACACCAGGGGCTGAGGCACTAGAAAGCCACCTCAACCACAGAGGCTAGATTAGAGGACTTAAGGAGTTACTCGGGGCCTCGGCGCTTGAGACCCTCAACACGGCCCTCAACGGGGCTCAGAGACGCGGGATTCGAACCCCCACCTCACAGGCCCCAGTGGTTATGGCTACCCTGGGTGGTGTTAACTTCGCCCTAGTATGGTGGCTACCACTCCAACTACTGCCAGGCCCGCCGCAATTATGTGCCTACCCCTAATCTTCTCCTCAGTCCAAGGAGCTAGGGATGCAGCTATCACTGTATTTACGGGGAACAGGCTTATGAGAGCGGCTGCCTCGGCTACCGGTATCAGAGATAGTGCTGTGTACCTGGAAGCCTGTGCTAGAGCAACCGCAACTCCCGCTAGAGCCGCGTACCTAACCTTCCCCCAAGCCTCCCTCCCTGGGTTAAGCCTGTGAGTAAGGGATACTATGGCTAGGGCTGCAGTGTAGGAGGCTGTAGCGCCTAGAAGCGGGGAGCCGTACTCGCCGCTAGCCCACCTGACGGCTACCATCGTGAAGGAGAATATGAGGGTGCTCCCGACGCCGGCCAAAGCCCCGGCAGCTTTAGACCCGCCAGCAGTCAGGGGCTTCCCTGTAGGCTCTGCAGCCGCTATGTATACGCCTACAGCTACTAGAGTCAACCCTAGGACCTGCCAGAGGGTCAAGGGTTCTCCGAGAAGGGCAACCGCAAGTATGCTAGCTATAATAGGTGAGGGCGACACTATTATGGCGGCGCTCGCGGAGCCTAGGTTAGCTACGGCTGTGTAGAAGAGCAGTCTTCCTAGGTAGAAGTGGAGGGCCCCGATGGCAGAGTATACTGCCAGGCCTTCAAGGCTAATAGCGCCCTCCCCAAAGGCTAGAGAGAGAGCCGCTAGCAGGGGGGTCCCGTAGACGAGGCTTAGAAGCAGGTTATCCCTTGGCGACAGACCTTTGCTAGCCCCCCTAACCAGCACATCCGAGACCGCGAACAGCCAGCCAGCGGCATACGCTAAAATGTATCCTACCACCATCAACGTACACCACGTACCAGCCGAACACAGGGATCAAGGAATTCCTATGGGTGTTATCAAGCCCGAGAATATATCGGGTTACGTAGTAAGACTTTAAAAACACTCCGGGAGGGCTAGAACTCCTCTTCCTCTTCTTCACCCCACTCTTCCTCTTCTTCCTCCTCTTCTAGAAGCTCCTCCCACTCTTCCTCTTCCTCTTCTTCACCCTCCTCCCAAAATTCTTCCTCCTCCTCATCCTCCCAGAACTCCTCTTCTTCCTCTTCCTCCCTTAAAGCTACAACCAACTCATAATCAGACATAGCATCCTCGACCTCCCTGAGCCCTTCAAAAAGGGGCTTAGCCACACTTTATAAACCTTATCATCCATCCCATACCAGAGCCTGTATTAACATTTCTCGAAGTCCTAGGCGGGGTTGAAATATTTTTCGTCTCTAAAATTCTAAATAGGTAATCAGGGTAACAGGATAAATATTAAAGATTAGGCCGTCATTACGTGGCGACTGCCTAATAACAGGGAAACTTGCATGGGCTAATTTATAGGTTTTAAGTCTAGGCTGTTAGGCCTTCTTAAGCCTCTTAGAGGGTTTTAGATGTTATATAGATGTGGTGATTGAAATGTATCCTGTTATTGTGGCCTTTGACCCTGGAAGGACTGTTACCTTGGGCGTTGTACTAGAGTCTGTGAAGTCTCTCTGCGGCCTTGTCGGCGGCTTCAAGCTGGGCCTCCCCTTCTTAGCCCTTTACGGTCCTCGAGGGTTCTCTGAGGTCCGTAGGTCCTGCGGTGAGGGGCTTGTAATAGCCGATTTTAAGCTAGCCGACATAGGCCATGTTATGAGGCTAGTGGTTGAAGCTGTGTCCGGTTATATTGACGCCGTGATAGCCCACTCGTTCGTAGGTGTTGAAGGTGCTCTAAGAGACCTAAAGGAGTTCCTGGATAGTGTGGGGTTGAAGCTTATACTTGTTTACAATATGAGCCATTCTGGAGCCCTCGAGACTATGGCGCCCTGTAGGGAGCGGCTTAGGAGGGTCATATCCTCAATTAAGCCCTGGGGGGTTGTAGCACCTGCCACAAGGCCCGAGGAGGTTAAGGAGGCCCGCAACCTCTTCCCCTGGGCTAAGATACTAAGCCCCGGGGTAGGGGCTCAGGGGGCTAAGCCCGGCACAGCACTCTGCGCTGGGGCCGACTACGAGATTATAGGTAGAATGCTAGCTTACTCCAGAGACCCTAAGGCCGCTCTAGAGTCGATAGCCCCAGGCCTTAAGAGGTGCTTAGGGGATTCTGATGCCTAGGGCTTCAAGCACCTCGCTCAGCCTAGCCACGCTATAGAGCTTGACGCCTAGCTCTTCTAGAGCCTCGGAAGCCCCCTCCTCCCTGTCGACGAGGACAACAGCAGCTATGGGCTCATAACCCTCACTCCTAGCGGCCTCTACGGCTGCTGAGAGGCTCCTACCAGTAGTGGCTACGTCGTCAACTATAATTACAGGCCCCTTGGGCGGCATGCCCTCAACCCGCCTCCCAACCCCGTGACCCTTAGCCTCGACCCTGACATACCCTGAAGGCACCTCCCTAAGGAGGCTGAGCCCTACAGCCCACGCTATCCCCCCGGTAGCGACGCCCAGTATAGGGATCTCGGCTTTAGGAGCAGCCTCGTCTAGGAGGCTTAGGGCCTTCCTGAAGGACCTAGGGTCTCCTAGGAGCAGCCTCAGGTCTAGGTAGACTTTACTCACCCTACCGCTAGAGAGCACGAATCTGCCTGTGAGGATGGCTTTCCTCTCGGAGAGTATCCTAGCGAGCCTTTCAATCCGCCCCTCCAAGCGCTACACCCTACAGCATCCATGAATCTCGGGAGCTTAGCCTTTTTCCGTGTCAAGCCCCCTAATAGCGGGGTTTTCGGGTTATTGGGTATGGGGCGTAGCTCTCCCATAGACTACGCGGTACTCGCTGTGGCTGTAGTTAATGTGTCGACGGCGTCGATACTCGTGAGGCTTGCGGGGGTTCACGGTTTCGTCGCGGCAAGCTGGAGGCTGATCCTGGGAACCCTCCTAACTGCGGTCCTGTTACTACTGCTCTACGCTGCGGGCCGCCATAGGAGGCCCCTCATACCCGCCGGTAAGGACCTACTCTTAGCCATAGCTTCTGGAGTGGCGCTAGCCCTACACTTCGACCTCTGGATGGTAAGCCTCTTCCACCTTAGCGTAGCCCTCAGCGTAACCATAGTAGACAGCTACCCGGCGGTGCTTGCAGTCGTGGGTAGGGTCGTGTTTGGGGAGAGGTATACTGTAACCCAGCTACTCGGAGCCCTCATAGCGTTCCTAGGCGTAGCCGGTATTGCATGGTATACCGGTAGGGGGGCTCCAGCGCCTGAGGGTGGGGACCCCGTTCTAGGCTTCATTCTAGCCCTCGCAGGCATGCTAGCTGTGGCGGCCTATTTCTCCATAGGCCGGGGGCTTAGAGCGAGGTACACAACCCTCGAGTACACCTTGCCGGTCTATCTAGTGGCAGCGCTGGCTAGTAGCCTACTGACTCTAACCTTGGGGGAGAGGCTCACAGGCTATTCCCCCGCGACCTACGTCTACCTAGCACTTCTAGCCATACTACCGATGCTGGGAGGCCACACGCTCATTAACTACGCCCTCGGGAGGCTAACGCTACTGGCAGCAACAGTACCAATACTTGGAGAGCCTGTGGGGGCTGCGATATTAGCGTGGCTGATACTAGGAGAGCCTCTAGGCCCCATCGAAGCGCTGCTAATGGGTATCACCCTGCTCGGCATAGGAATGGTACTTGTGGGCGAGGAGAGGGGGAGGGGTTAGAGGGCGTGGACATCGCACTCGCACAGTGTGTGCTCCCTCTGTAACCTGGCAGCTTCTTCAAGGTACCCGTGAAGCCTGAGGCCCACTACAACGTCGCATACATGGCGGCAGTCAGGATCTGTTAAGGCTTCCTTATTAACAGCGTCGTATACTATAGCGTAGACAGTACGACCCCAGGGTAGGACCTCGACGGGCATAACGGTCCTCCTATAATCGTGGGGATGTCCCTCACGCCTATCAAGCGGATCAAAGGAGCTCCTCCTAAGGTAATAAACGGCGCCATGAACCTCAGAGTCCGAGGCTTTAACAAGCGCGGTACACGACCCCTCGCGGCACTTAACGCCGAAGAGCCTACGGTAGCCTCTAAGCCTTGCTGGAGCCATAGCATAGATTTTTCCTAAACCCACAGTGTCTAGGAACCGGGCTACATTCAGGTTTCTCCCGTAGGTGAAATAGGGGACCACAGGGTCAACGTTCATGTACCTTGCATAGTCTCCTCCGGGTATCCTGCGCGAGTAGTCTACAGAACCCCTCCACACGTACATCCAAGCCTCGAGCACTAAGTCAGGCTTCATGTCGGGCAAAGGGGCCACATTAACGTTTACCTTAACCCTCTGATAGCCACCCTCTATCCCGTCAATCTCCCTCAGCTCCTCGGGGGAAACAGTATAAACCTCGCCCCAAACGACGTCAAACCCCTTAATCACGCCGGGATAGCCCCCCAGGTCGAACATCTCAAAGCCCTCTACAAAGCCGACGGCAACAAGCTTATGCAGGCCTAGAAGCTCCCTGTGAAGCGAAAACCCATACCTTAGGAGCCCGTAGACGAATAAAAGCTCCTCCATAGCTCCCTACACACATTAACATCGGCAGGGAAAAATATAAGCCTTAAATAGTGTAGACCAGGATTTATACCGTCCTGACAAAACCACTATTATGGAGCCCGATGAGCTACTGTCGGGCGAAGCCCGCATCGTCAGAGCCCATAGAAGGGGGCCGTGAAGAGTCCCCTGGCTTCGAGGGCCTTAAACAAGCCAGAAATGGGTTGTAAAGCTAGTACAAAAGGTTTGGGAAGCTAGTTATCCTCTAGGTCCTACCCCCTACTACTTGAACTCTATGCCATCCACGCTCCTTACCACCACACCCTTGTAGAGGAAGCTTATCTGCCTAAGGGCTGCGTAGTAGTCGAAGTCGTTTAGGGCGCTTATGCCGTCCATAGGAACGTAGACCTTGTACCATCTGAGGGCCGCGCTGCCTGCAGTGTGGAGGACGCAGATGTTGGCTACAGTACCCACTATTACCGTGTTCCTGATACCGTAGACCCTCAGCAGATCGTCCATTGGAGTGCCGTAGAAGCCATCGTACCTAGTCTTCCTCACCACTATATCCCTACCCTCGACAGGCTTCAGCTCCTCAACTATCTCCCAGCCCCAGGTGCCGTAACGTGCGTGCTCCCCCCAGATCTTGAACTCTGGGTCACCCTCATAGTGGGTGTCCTGAGTGTAGAACACCTTAACTCCAGCCTTCCTAGCCTTCTCTAGTAGCTTCCTGATGGGCTCTATTGTTTGGGGGGCTGTGGGCACGAAGAGCCTTCCCTCTGGCTTTACGAAGTCGTTCTGCATGTCGACGACTATAACTGCGGTCTCAGAGGCTGGGAGCTCAACCCTCTCCTCTACGGGTATCTCGGGGACTGCCACAGAACCCGGCTTAAGCTGGGCCATGACACTCTACCTCCATAGTTAGTTAGTGCCTGTTAATCGGGTATAGCTGTTTCCTATCTACAGGTCTAGCGCCAGCTTTTTAAGCAGGTTAAAGGCGTCCCTGCTCTCCCCGACGACGTAAGATAGTATTCTATCCTCCGAGCCCCCTGAGAGAATTCTTAAACCGCTTTCAGAGCGTAGGACCTCAACGTTCTTCCACAAAATGGAGGAGCTAGTCACGCTGTAACCCCCCGATAACAGGGGGCCAAGTAGGTCCTTGCACAGCCTAGAGGCTAGCCTACGGGATAATATACCCCTATCAAGCTCTGGGGCTGCGGGAGGACCTACAACGAAGCCTCCGAAGAAGAGCCTGTTTATTTCCTGGATAGCTCTCTTAAGGGCCCATCTGGAGCGAGGCTCCGGCAATGCCACTGGGGTCCCAAGGAGCCTCCGAGCCCCCTCAAGGTACCTTCTTAGTACGTCGTCTGGACTCGACCAAGGCCTAGCCTCTACTCCCCAGGACTTCTTATCGAGGCCTAGAGGCTTCTTGGAGGCTAGGAGGCATATGAGCCTATCTTCGACGGTCTGAGATAGGTATGCTTCTAGATAGATGGTGCCTCGACGGCGGCCCGCTCTGTAGTCAACCTTATAGTAGGGTAGTGATACCCTCACCTCAATCCACCACTACACTCCACACTAAGCTTCCCTCTAAGGGAGTATATCAGCTCCACAATACCGTCCCTAGACGCTAGCTCCAACGCCTCCCTCCACGAGGACTCTCCTATTTCGGCCACATCGTAGCCCCTACAAGTGTAGATGAGTGACATCCAGTATGTTGCAAGGAGCTCAGCGATCCTTGCAACCCTACTCTCTAGGGTGGAGCCCTCTTCAAACTCCATGAACAGCTTCTTAGCCTCCTCAGACACCCCAAGCGCTTTGAAAGCCTCTTCCTCAGCCCTCCTCTTAGCCTCGCCTATCCCCGCCCTCCTAGAGATGTCGCCTATAACGCCCTCAGCGAGGTCGTGCACAAGGGCTAGAGAGGCAGCCTTGTATGGGTCAACCCTAAATCCCTTTTTAGATGCTTCAACAGCTAGCTCGAATGCTATGACTGCAGCGGCGTAACTGTGAGAGGCTACAGTCTCGGCCTCCCCCGGCGGCACTCCACGAAGCATCCAGCCAGTCCTAGCCAGACTAACAACCCCCCTTAAAGCTCTACCTAGGGGTATTATCTTGCCTTCCACCGCAACCCCCAGGGGCTTTCAGGGTGTTGGAGGCCCTTTCAGCTCAGAGTATTACCCCGGCCTCGACCCTGTCAAGCTTTAAAGGCCTCCACAGCCCATCCTTCACGTTTAAGAGGGTTATATAGTCGTCTTCAGTTAGAAGCCCTAGCCTGACCAGATAGAACATACAGCTCCCCGTAGCAGCAGCCTCGAACACGCCACCCTCAACCATAAGGTCTAGAGCTGAGAGGACGTCAGCCCTGGATAGTGCACATGCTCCTTCAGGGTGAGTATGAACGGCTCCCACAACCTCTCTGAGGGGCGGGAGTGTGACCCTATGCACGTCGCCTTCAAGCCATACCGAGATTCCATTTGAGAAGTAGACAACCATGTACTCTATACCGCTCCTACTAGTCTCCGACGCTAGCCTGCGGATCGAGGGGCCATCGAGCACCCACACCTTCCGGGGGAGTGTCGAGAGGAGTTTAGATAGCTTGACTCCACTCCAAGCCTCGCCAGGGTAAACCCTAACTACCCTCCCTCCCTCAAGCTCAATCTCACCCTCTACACCCTCAGCCCCGTATAACTCAGCCTCGAGGACCTCACCCTCTCCCAGCGACTCCGGGGGCCTGGAAAACCCTACTCTAACCCTCTCGGGGTCCGGATCCTCAACACTCTCCTCGACCATGCGAAGCACGTTATGGATTACGGCTGCATAGATCGAGGCTCTAGTAACGTTAGCCCACTCCCTCTTAACGCTACCCAACTCCCGAAGCCCTCAGAGGTCGAAGCAGGCTAGTGGAGATAATACCTAAATCATGTTGCTCCCATAACTAGATGTGGGGGTTAGGAGCGTTTGCCGGGTAAAAAGGGTGTTAGCCTAGTAGCGATTCTAGCGGTACTAGACGAGGCGCTACTAATAGTCCTGGTCGTCCTGGGAGCTATATGGGTCTCAGCTAGGCTAGGCCTCCCTATAACCCCCCTAGAAGCTGCAATAGCAGTCTCACCCCTAGCACTATTCCTAGCCATAGCCTTCATGAAGGTAGTCGAGACCCTCTCAAAACCCCCTGCTATAGGCTTTGAGAGCATGGAGGGCAAGGTTGGGGTGGTGAGGGCTATAGTTGAGGAGAGCCGAAGGCTCCTAGTAGAGATAGAGGGAGAGCTGTGGAATGCAGAGTCAAAGACGGGTGCAAGGGTCGGCGACAAGGTAATAGTAGTCGGAGTCAAGGGTTTAACACTGATAGTGGAGCCCTTGGAAAGTAAGAGAAGGGAGGTCCTAGGCTAGCCTTTAAAGCGGCATAAACGGGAGCTGCGTTCTGTAAATGAAGCTTTAGCCTCGCTCACGCGGTCAATCCTGAGCCTGCTACCTTTTAACCCTATATCCTATCGCCTCTATAGCATCTGCTATCCTCTCTACTCCTATCATCTCGGGATTATAAGCTACTATAACCTTGCCTTCACCGAGCATTACCATAACGCGCTCGACCCCCTGCAGACTAGTTAGTGTATTTTTTACTGCGTGGGCACATCCCTCACAGTGCATACCCTCTACTCTAAACACTGTTATCCTCATAGCCCCCTCCCACCCCCATTATATAGCTTTAGCAGCTTTAATGTGCTTCTGCGAGAGTCTACCCCGTGTATCTTGGCTTTCTAGCGAACGTGTTAGCTAGTATAGACGTGACGCTAGCTATCATGGCAACCATAGCCCAGTAGGGTTTCAATAGCCCTATAGCAGCCAGGGGAACCCCCATGCCATTGTAGATGAAGGCTAGCGCTAGGTTCTCTTTCGTAACCTTATACATGTACCGTGCTATCCTGATAGCGTCCACCACCCTAGAGACCTTGTCACCCATGATAACTACGTCTGCAGACTCTACAGATATGTCTGAGCCTGTTGAGAGAGCTATGCCTACATCAGCAATTGTAAGGGCTGGCGCGTCGTTAACCCCATCGCCAACCATTACCACCTTAAAGCCTTTCCTCCTCATCTCCCTGATCCACTCGGTCTTATCACTAGGCTTGAGGTTAGCCATGTAGAAGTCTATGCCCAGCTCCCTAGCAACCCTTTCAGCAACTTTAGGGCTATCGCCTGTTAGCATTGCAACCTTAAACCCCATTCGCTTAAGCTCTCCTACAGCCTCGCTAGCATCATCCTTAAGCTCGTCAGACAGCGCTATCAACCCTTCAACAGCGCCTCCAACCCCTACACCAACGACCGTGAAGCCCCTCTCCATGAGGCCTTCAGCCATGACTCTAACGCTTTCATCTACTATGAAGCCCCTCGACTCTAGGAAACCTAGCTTACCCACTGCAACATGGTTGGAATTGATTAGCCCGCTCACGCCGCCCCCAGGGACCTCGGTAAACCCTCTTATGGAACCGCAGTCAACGCTCCCGAGCTTAGAGGTTGCCTCATCAACTATAGCCTTCGCTATAGGGTGGTTCGAGTAGACTTCTAGGCATGAAGCGAGTCTCAGCAGCTCATCCTCGCTCAGAAACCCCCTACTAGCTACCCTAGCAACCTTAACCCTACCCCTAGTCAGGGTCCCAGTCTTGTCAAACGCCACTACCACCTTCTGGGGGTCTGAGGAGAGCACGTGGAAGGCCTCGCTACCCCTAAAGAGGATCCCCCTCTCAGCGGCTAGGTAGCCTCCCTTAACCATAGCTAGCGGGACTGACATGCCAAGGGCGCAGGGATAGCCCATTACAAGCACAGCCGTGAAAGCGTAGAACGACTCCTTAACCCCCGGGTAGCCTGTGACTAGTGTCGAGGATAGCCAGGCTAACAACGCTATAACGCTGGAGACAAACACCCAAGGGACGTAGAACCCAAGAACCCTATCCAGAAGCTGTATGACTCCGGGCTTGAGAGCCCTCACTTCCCTCATGTGCCTGGCTATCCTAGCTACAAAGGATTCTTCAACCCTCCTCGTCACCCTGACAACCAGGTACCCTGTCAGGTTGAGGGAGCCGCTGAGGACCTCCGACCCCGGAGCCTTATCCACAGGCATGGACTCGCCAGTAACTATGCTCTCATCCACAGTAGAGTAGCCCTCAACCACGACACCATCGAGAGGCACCCTCTCCCCCGGCTTGACTAGTACTAGGTCTCCTACACCAACCTGGTCTACGGGGACGACAGCCCACTCGCTACCCCTCCTAACCCTTGCTACTCTAGGCTGGATCTCGAGTAGCCTCTTAACGGCCTCAGAGGACCTCTTCCTAACGTAGGCCCCCGCAAAGCCGCCTAGGATGTGGTATGTAGTTACGAAGGACGCAACTCCGAAAAATTCCACCGGGGGGAAGGTCCTAGGGTCGAGTAGGAGCCCCATTAACCCCCCGGTTAACCCTGAAAGGGCCGTAGCAGCCATCAGGACGTGCTGATTCAATATACGCCTCCTCAAAGCGTTATAAGCCATAACAAGGTACTTACCGCCAAGCAAAAAGAAGTTGACCGAGGCGAGGAGCCCTGCAGCCAGCGCCATGTAGAGGTTGGGCTCTCCGTATAGCCTCATAAACACCATTAAGACACCTATGGGTAGTGAGAGGAGGATCGAGGCCACGAGCCTACGCTTCTCCCCAGCCACGACAGCGTTCAAGTCCAAAGTCTTGGAGGGATCTAGTAGCCTGTAACCGAGGCCCGATAATACACCCTTAATTACATCCTCGTTGACCACTCTCGGATCATACTTAACCATTAATTCCTCGTGAGCTAAGCTAACGCTGAAATCCTTGACTCCCTTGATGCTACTCAAAGCGTCCTTTATAGTTGACTCGCAGAATGAGCAGTGGATCCCTTCAACCCTCCAGAACTTGACCCTAAGGCTCTCCCCCTCACCTTCCATATCTCTCATTCCTACTATAAAGTCAAAGTCTAGTTAGGCATTTAGCCGCTATAGCCTAGCTCGGGTCAATAGAGAAGCCATGTTTTAGCCGAACCACATGTCTAGCCTCGTCTGCCTCCCCCTAAGGTGCTCTCTGTAGGCCTTCCTCAGCCTTTCCAGAGCCCTCTCCACCCTCTCGGGGTTGAAGTCGTGCCTCTCTACAAGGATCTCCTTAACCCTAGCCTCGTCAGGGGGCTTAAACACTATCTTGTAGCTATCAGTGACCGGGGGGTTTATGAAGTACTTGAATATCTCCTCAGGGTCGGCTCCAGCCCACTCGTGCTTGGGGACAGCCCTGAAGATCCTTGATGGCTCCTTAAGAGTCTTTACGAGTTTCAGGGCCGTCTTGGGCCCGTAGCCCTTCACGCCTCCGGGGTTATAGTCTGTGCCTAGGAGTATCGCGAGCGCCACAAGCTGCTCCCTGGTTATCCCCAGCCCCTTCAGCAGCGCCTCAAGCTCTATGATCTCGGGTTTCACCTCTATATACTGGTCCCTCCCGGGGAGCTTCCTCCTACCCGTTATAGCTATGTTCCTGACGAGCCTGGGGGCCCCGAAAAGAAGGCTATCATAGTCCTGGCTGCCGGCGGCCCAAGCGTCACCCTTCCTAGCCATGTAGGCAGCCTGCGCCTCGCCCTCAGCAGGGGCTTGAACCCAGGGTATGCCCATAGCTGTCAACAGCTCCTTACTCTCCTCAACCATCTCGCTAGTCAGCCTAGCAGCCTGCTGAGCATACTTTCTAACCTCCTCCAGCCTCCCTCTCTCAACAGCAACTCTCAGCTTAGCAGCGGCCTCCTCCTTCCTCTTAATCCTCTCCTCTAGCTCAGCCTTCTTCATCTCCGGGGGTTTGCCGTCGAAGACGTAGACAGGCTTAACACCCTCCTCTGCTAGGCTTATAGTCCTGTAGAAGAGGCCGTTGAGGTGGCTAGTAACCCGTCCTTCACGGTCCATAAGGGGGGTCCCGTCGGGCTGCCTTATAGCTGTGAGGAACTGGTATAGCATGTTGTATGCGTCAAGGGCTATAACGTAGCCCCTCAAAGCTTTAACCTCAACCTGCCTCTTAGCGCCCTCGGGTATGACTTCCCTAAGGTTAACCCCCACCAGGCCCACCCCCACTACTGATACAGCCCCTCTAAAGGAAATGTAGCATTGCCACTCCAGCCCACCATACTATAGTCCTCTCGGGGGTAGGACCTACAGGGGTGCCCCCACGTGGCATCACTCAGCTACTGCCTGGTGGTTACTAGTGATAGGGTTTATAGGGGTGAGAAGGAGGATAAGGTCACGCCCCTCGTAAAGGAGCTTTTGGAGTCCCTTGGTAGGAGGCTTGCTAGCTCAACCATAGTGCCCAATCGTGGATACGAGATACTTGAGGCTGTGAGGGAAGCTGCTAGAACTTGCAGGGTGATCCTAGTGACGGGCGGTACGGGTCCTAGCCCCCGTGACGTTAGCGTCGAGGTTGTGGGTAGGATTGCCTGGAAGAGGCTACCGGGCCTGGGGGAGGAGTTTAGGAGGAGGAGTCTCGATTCTGCAGGTCCTAGGGCTTTGGTGTCTGCTGCAGAGGCTTTTATAGTCCCGCCGGGGGCCCTGGTGTTCGTATCCCCCGGTAGCCCCGACGCCGTCAGGAAAGCCATAGAGCTTCTGGTGGAGGTTGACGAGCATGTAGTGAGGGAGCTTGAGGGAAGGGGCCATGCTTAAGAACCCCCCGGCCCCCCTGAAGCCTGGGGCTTGAGAGTTGGAAGAGAGGGTTGTGGGCACACACGTCTACGGTAGCCTCTACGGCATACCTAAGGACCTAGCCTGGAACGAGGAGGAGCTACGCAAGATAATGGTGGAAGCTGCTAAGGCCTCGGGAGCTACTGTGCACGCAGTGCATAGTTGGAGGATCCCAGGGAGTAAGGGGGGAGTCTCCGTCATAGTCTTAGTGCTCGAGAGCCACCTAGCCCTTCACACTTGGCCCCACTACGACTATGCCACATTCGACATATACACCTGCGGCTCCCACACAGACCCCTGGAAGGGCTTCGAGGTCCTGGTGGCGAGGCTGAGGCCCAGGTACTATACGGTACATAGCGCCGATAGGAGTCAACAGCCTCTAGTCCCCATTGAGGAGCCTGAGAGGGTAGCTCCCAGCGACGCTGAAGCATAGAGCCCTCCCCGATGCATCCCGGAGAGCCCTAGAGACCCTCTCATCAAGCCTAGACCCCTCAGCCTCCAGGTAGAATAGGTACCTCCACACCCCAGCGACAGGCATAGAGTATATCATGGTGAGGTTCACCCCAAGCCTGGCAAAAGGCTCGAGGAACCTGTAGAGGCTGCCTGGCTCGTCCGGTATAGCCGCCAGGATCATGGTCCTCTCGCCCTCCTCAGCTCCATCCCTCCATTCTAGGCCCACGAACCTAGTGTACCCCCCTCTAATCCTAGCCCTCACATCTAACCCCTCCCTCTCGGCAGCCTCAGGGCTGCATAGGCAGAGAGCCCCCTCTCTCGAAGCCCTCGACGCGGCCTCAGACGTGCTGGAGACTGCTATAAACTCGAAGTTGGGTTCTATCGAGAGCAGCTCGCGAGCTGCCAAAGCCAGTGCGTTGGGATGGCTGTAAACCCGGCCGGACCCCGAGCCCGCGAGGACAAGCTCAACCTTAAGGACCCCCGCAACCCTCACCCTGAGCATACTGCTCCTTAGCGAGAGCAACGTCTCCGCTACAGGGCCTGAAATACTGTTCTCCAGGGGCACCACAGCAGCATCAGCCCTTCCAACCTCTACAGCCGATATAGCAGTGGGGATTGACGGAGCAGGCACTAACTCAGATCCCGGGTAAAGGAGTCTCGCGGCTTTCTCGGAGAAGCTTCCGGGAGGTCCTAGGTATGTAACGGTGGAAACAATAGGCAGCACACCAAAAAGCTTGGGAGACTGTGGTAGGGATTATTTAACGTTTTCCTCGGGCACGGCCTTTTTATAGGCTCTTTTTCTTCTTCAAAGTCACATAGGGTTCTGGCGGTGTTTGTTGGCTTATGGGTACTAGCATGTAGGTGACCCCTTTTACGTGCATTTGCGTGAAGTCTGCGTTGAACTTTGCTATAACGTTTGCATGCTTCCCATCATCTTCATAGAGGTTATGTGTCGGTTGTCCTAGGGTTTTTGATAGGTGTAGCCTCCCAATCTTATAGTCGGTCTCACCCATCCTCGTGTCACCATTAATATTGAATATAACTGTTATATTTAAACTTTACTATAATAGATTTGATAGTGTTCACTTCTCAGGTTTTTGCGTGGAAAGCCACACACGATCAATACGGTTAGGGGCGAGCTAGCTATGACTTCTAGGCCGGGACTCAAGCTGCGTCTCCCCCCGAGGGTTAAGGTCTTGGAGGCTGCTGGGGCGATTGGCGGCGGCAGGGTGAATATTATAGAGGCTGGTAGGGTCTACAAGGCTTTAGTTGCTAGTAGCGGGAGGCCCTTGAAGTATAGGGTTGCTGTCGCCCCGGAGCAGGGGTACATAAGGGTATACAGCGACGACAACGGTACTGTGCATAGGGGTTACATAGGCTATCCCATAATCTCGGTTATGATGTTGATGGGCATCCTCCCACGGGATAGTGAGGTTGAGAAGGCGCTTGCCGATGTGAACTGGTATGAGGTTAATAGGAGGCTTGGCAAGTACTCGCTGGTGATGGAGGAGGTTCTAGGCGGCTTACCTCCGGGGGTTAGGGTTAGGGCTGAGATGCTGGTTAATAGGGTCATGGCCAGGCTTAGAGGCGTAAAGGCTGTCTACGACCCTGCCCTGGAGTTCCAGGCACCCTAGGACTTGCCGTAGCCTAGTATAAGGTAGGCTAGTGCCACGTCGGCGGCGCTGAGGCCTCCAACTATCTCAGCTAGCTCCCTATCCCCCAGCTTACACTCGCTCCACGCAACCTCAATGTTTAGGGCTCTAAACCTCTCACCATCCCTCCTTATAAGCCACCATAACCCCACTATGCCGGCAGCCCCCGCTATGAGTACTAGCGGGTCCACTACTATGCTCAGTGCTAGCGATGCTGGGATGGCTAGGGCGAGTAGGATGCCGTAGAAGCGCATCCTCCTCTCAAGCCTATCCCTTTCAGCTCTAAGGAGGCGGTCCACGCTGCAAGGCCTCCCAGCCTCCCTAGCAGCTATAGAGACTAGCTTCACTAGGTCCTTCAGACTCCTACTCCTCTCGAACCTTGCAGACGCCGCTAGTAGGGGTATTAAACCCATAACCCCCGAGCCGCCCACGAGCACAGACCCCTCAAGGGGAGTCCTAGATGCTTCCCTCAACTGGTCGCCTCTTAGAGAGGCGGCAAGGATCGCTGATAGGGTTGAGAGAGGCTTACAGCAGCTACTAGACCTCCTAGCCTCCATGACGAGAGAGGCTACTCTGAATGGCAGCGAGGACCTAACGACCTTCATAAGCTGGAAGGGGTCTGAAGGGTCATAGCGGGTTTCTAGCTCTCCCCACCACCCAGGCAGCTTAGGCTCCGGCTCCTCCCACCCACAACTAGCAAGCCTGCAGAGTGTGGTGGAGATCCTTTCAGCCAGAAGAAGCCTCTCCCCCTCCAGCAACCCTCTCCACCCTCTGGGGCGAGGTTAGGAGTCTTACAGCCTCGCCTCCAGCCTCGGCGGATTTAGGGGCTATGGTAGCTAGTACCATCTTCCTAGATGGTACTACGCTAACCCTGAAAACCTCCCCTAGCTCTGAGAGGTCCTCGGCAAGCTTCTGAGCTAGCTGAAGCGCCTCGCCCCGGGCATAGTACCTCATTGTCTTCCCCCCAGCCCTTAACTCTCCCCGCTCGAAACCGCCCTTGCGGTAGAATGGCGACTCTCTAACATCCCTCTCAACAATGCTCCTCACACTCCTTCTCGAGGGGTCATAGAGGTGGGCCTCACCCCTGACTCCAAGGGGCTTGGAGTACTCTACCGCTATGTCAAGCCTCTCCCTTTTCCTAAAGAGCGCTATCACTGGGAGGTAGAAGAAGACGTGGTAGGGGGGTATGGTGAAGTTCACGTAAACCTTATCCACAGGCCCCCTCCTAACCCAGTACTTCGCTGCAAAGCCTACGAGGTAACCGTGAACCCAGTACCTCTGGTCACGAGGCTTCAACGTCTCCTCGATAGAGCGTATCAAGGCGACGGTGTACGCGAGCATCTTCCTCCTAATCTTGAAGAACCATGCAACACTAGGCATGGAGGCGAGGACCAGGATCACGAGGGCTCTGAGCAGAGCTTCCCGGGTTATCTCGAAGCCGAGAACCTCCACAACACCCGCACCCCACTACACGTATTACCCCTACCCCCTTGAAAACCCATTGTAAACCTGTGCTTTACTAAGGAAAGTTTTTAAGCTGTTAACTATAAAAATCAAATATATTTGAAGAGGGGCTATGGGTGGGGGATGAGCGAGTTGGCGTCTGCTCAAGAACCTAAGCGGATGGTCGGGATGGCCCTCACCGTCATCGGCATCCTACTGCTTCTATACGCAATCGCTAGCGGGCTTATGAACGGGCAAATAGGGACCAAATCGACGGCCATCGCCCCGGACGTAGCCGCCTTCATAGTGGGTTGGTTCGCGATCCTCATAGGCCCTGCTCTATGGCTGGGAGAGGTTCCGGCAGCTATTAGGAGGAGGGCTGGTAGGAGCTAGGGGGGTGGGTGTAGTGAAGGTCCTACTCGTCTTCATAGTTGTGTTACTCGTATACGCTATAGCCTATCTCTACTACGGTAAGAGGATTCTGAGCGAGAAGATCGTGAGGGCTAGCGCCGACAGGGAGACACCAGCCATCGCCAGGTTCGACGGGGTAGACTATGTGCCTGCTAACAGGTACGTGCTCTTCGGCCACCACTTCGCCAGCATAGCTGGGGCCGGGCCTATAGTAGGTCCTGCCATAGCAATGGCTTACGGCTGGTTCTTACCCCTCTTCTGGGTTCTATTCGGCAACGTCTTCATGGGTGCTGTGCACGACTACCTTTCTATGATGGCTAGCGTGAGGTATGGTGGCATATCTATTGTTAGTATAAGCGAGAACCTGATGGGTAGGACTGCAAGGTATCTCTTCCTGATCTACGTTATCTTCACGTTGATCCTAGTTTATGCTGCATTCGCTAGCATTGCTGCAAGGCTCTTCGCCGCCAACCCGAGCGTGGCCACCATTAGCATACTATTCATGCCCATAGCCCTCCTAACGGGTATCTTGATGTATAGGCTGGGCCTAGACCTAAGGGTTGTTACTGTGATAGCTGCAGCCCTGGTAGTCATAGCATACATCTACTCCTACAACGTAGGCACGTTCTTCGGCCCCTTCGACCCCAACAAGTCGCCTGCTGAGGGCGGCTGGGTTGCTTACCATAGGTGGGTGTTGATACTAGGGCTCTACTCTATACTGGCAGCCAGCCTGCCGGTATGGTACCTCCTACAGCCCAGAGACTACATCAACGCTTATCTCCTATGGTTCTCCCTGGGACTGGCAACTGTCAGCGTGCTCCTCCTAGGCCTCAGGGACCTACAGGCCCCAGCATACACAAGCTTCTCCCCCAAGATCATAGCAGGCGTCGAGACGCCCTTCTGGCCGGCCATACCACTGATCATAGCCTGTGGCTCCCTGAGTGGTTTCCACAGCCTAGTAGCCTCAGGCACCACTAGTAAGCAGCTAGCCAGCGAGCTAGACGCCCTGATGGTAGGCTACGGAGGCATGCTAACGGAGGGTGCCTTGTCGAGCTTTGCAGTAATAATACCCATAAGCCTCGCCTGGCAAGCTCCAGAGCTTGTAGGGAATGTTATACCCGAGGGGGAGACCATACTGAAGCTAAGCCCCGTGCAAAGGTATGTGGTGGGCTACGGCTATACAGTAGCCAGCGTGTTCGACAACGTTGGAGTCAGCTTCGAGACTGGCTACAAGTTCTTCAGCATAATGGCGGCCCTAGTCCTATCAATGTACATATTGACCACACTAGACACGTCTACCAGGCTAGCAAGGTTCGCATGGCAGGAGCTCTTCGACTGGATGAGGAGGTATAACGAGGTAGCCTATACTGTGCTGACTAACAAGTGGATTGCCAGCCTGATCATAGTACTCGCCGGGACCTTCCTGGCGTACCCCGTACTAAACTTCGGCACCCCCGAAGAGCCAAGCTGGCAGGCAGCCTACCTGATCGTGTGGCCCGCCTTCGCAGGCGCTAACCAGATGCTAGCAGCAATAGCCCTTATGACTAGCTCTCTCTGGGTCTACATGATACTAAGGATTAGAGGCGCCCTTAGCGCCCTGATAATGGTCCCCGCAGTCTTCCTATGGTTCACTGTGACCTCAGCCCTGGTCTGGTGGCTGTGGAAGGTATTCCCGGTATACCAGGCTAAGTCGGCCCTCCAGGCTTATGGAGCGGGTAGCATGGTCTTCTTCACGCTAGTACTGAGCCTGCTGCTGATGGCTCTCTTCGTCGTAGCCCTACTGAGGGCTAGAGCTGCCTCCAGCTAGCCTTAATACTCCCTGCAAAGCGGATTAATAATCCCACCCTCTTTTTACCTCTTTATGGGTGCCCGGTTTGGCCTCGGTCAAGGACTTACTGGGGGGTGTTGTTAGAGGCGCTTTATGGCTCTTCTCTGGCATGGTGCGGGAGGCTAGGAAGACCTTCTCGGCGTATGCTAGAGGCCATGCGGTCGACATGCTCAGGCTAGAGCACGACGAGCTGGAGAACGCCTTCCTCACGATACTAGTCGGTAGCCTAGCAGGGGTCCCCTTGGCGCCTCCAGGCATAGCGCTGGAGGTCCTACCCCTACTTAAGGATGAGTTGGCTGTCATGTATGAGAGGCACGTCCTCGCTAGGGATGCCCTGGCAGAGTATGCAGCCTTAGGAGGCTGAGCGGGTTGGCCGAGGACCTGCTAAAAGTCTTCCGTGAAGCTGAGACGCCCCACGTGGTATTGACTATGGGTAAGGGCGGCGTGGGTAAGACTACTTTCAGTATACTTCTGGGAGCCCTCCTAGCTGGGAGTGGGCGTAAGGTCCTGGTTGCTAGCCTCGACCAGGCAATGCACCTGGAGGAATATCTTGGGTTGAGCGGGAGGAATAGGGTTGAGAGAGTAGACTCCAACCTCTACGCCATGCAGGTCGACATTGGGAGGGAGGTTAGGAGGCTTGGGCAGAGCTACTCAACCCTACTATCCCAGCTAATGCCGGGGCTTAAAGTGATAAACGTGGAGAGCGTTGTGGAGATGATAAAGCATGCTCCGGGGTTCGAGGAGGAGGCTTACCTCAGGGAGCTAGCCCGGCTCTACGCCCTCAAGGATTTCGACTACATCGTGGTTGACACTCCCCCAACGGGCCTAACCTTCAGGATCCTCAGCCTCCCGAGCCTCTACTCCTTCTGGCTCGACCGCCTCCTAGAGCTGAGGGAGAGGATAGTCTCTCTCAGGTACGTGATAGCTAGGACTGCCGGGATCGAGAGGGAGATGGACGACCCCGTGCTCAGAAAGCTCGAGGAGCAGAAGACCCTCTTCGACGAGCTACTGGAGAGAATGAAATCACAGGCTAAGACTACTGGGGCTATAGTAGCGACACCGGAGCCGCTCCCCGTCTACGAGGCCCTGAAGACCCTCGAGTTCCTGGGTAGGATGGGGCTTCCAGCAAAGATAATAGTAGCTAACAGGGTGCTGCCAGAGAGCCTGGCGTCAATGATGGGCGTCAGCGAGGTGCAAGAAGAGAACCTGAAGAAGCTACTCTCAGCCAAGTGCCCTGGCAGGTGCGTGAAACTCCTCATACCACAGTCGCCAAAAACCCCTCACAGCCTGGAGGCTGTCAAGGACCTCATAGGCTCCCTCAAGATAGTGGTTGAGGGCGTCTAGACCGGTTTCCCCAGAGGAATAAGTATTAGGGTTGAAGATACCAGGCAGCTACAAAGTATAGCTGGTGGGCTTATAGTGGTTCTAAAGAAGCTTTCCGATGCTGTTAAAAAGCTCGTGACACCCAGCGGGGAGGAGGCTGTAGGGATCGTTGGTGAGAGGCCTGGGCTCGAGGCCTTAGAGGCCCAGAAGGCCTACATAACCACGTACGCCGGCGTCAGGGGGTACAAGCTCCTAGCAATACACCCAGCATCCACGCCGGAAGAGGCATTTAAGATCATAAGGGAGAACAGGGGTAGGGTCATACTGCTCTACAGCCCAGAGATACTAGGGCCTGGAGGGCTTGAGAAGGCTAGTAAGGAGGCCGGAGGCGAGACGAAAATAATACTCGTTAGAAGGGAGCTCTCAGGCCCCAAGCTGGGATGCTAGCCCGCTAAGAAACCTCCCTTAACGATCGATGTTCCTAGCAGCATTGTAGCCAGCGTTATTAGTAGGGTCACACTCGCAGCTATCCTGTAGGACCTAACAGCATCGCCACCGCCCCCCTCAAGCCTAGGCACGATCCTATGCTGTAGATAGCCCCCCAGCACTAGGAGTACCAGGTAGGAGACCATCTTCTCCCCGATCCTCCCAGAGGGCTCGCCAAACCTAAACCACTCGCCAGGCCCCCCATAGAAGGTAGCTAGGTACAAGCCCACAAAGCCTGCCAGCAGTAGAGAGGCTAGCGCTATGAGACCGTAGGACCTGTGGTACTCTAAGAGAGCCCTAGGCCCGGCCCTAGAGACTGCAAGCCCCCCTACAAGGAAGCCAAGCCACACCCCAACAAGCACTACGTGTATATAGTGGGCTATAGCCAGAGCCATAGGGGAGCCCCTCAACACCCTCGGAGAGCCCGAGGGTAATAACCACCCGTTAATAAAACTCCGGAGAAGCACAAGCAAACCAACATAACGTTAAAGAAGGATGCGGCTAGAGGTAGCAGACTAGATACAGTTTAAACCCCCTGCAGCAGATACGATTTTCCAAAGGAGTGGGCCGGTAGCTCAGCCTGGAAGAGCGCTCGGCTTGCACCCGAGAGGTCCCGGGTTCAAATCCCGGCCGGTCCACCACAGCGGGGCCTCCGGCCTCTCCATCCCAGACGTGTTCCTTGACGTACTTCTTCTAGCCTTCCACGATATTGTCGAGGGGCCCAGGTACCTCGTGACGACCTTACCCCTCTCGTTTCTATACTGTTCATACACGTACAATCTCCCCTTGATACGCTTAACTACATATCCCACCGCCATACCCCTACTATTATCTCCAGGTTATCTAGGTACTCGAGCCCACCCTCCGTAGTTAACTTAACCTCAGCGTAATACTAGATTACTAGGAGGTACCATGCAGCGCTGCTACTAGGTGCTGGGGGTCTACACCCTTCTTATAACCAGCTACGCCTTCATGAATAATGAAATGAACGTGAAACCCTAAGCGCCCTCGGGCTCATAGGCTCCGCGATGTGGGGCCTTATGGAGCCTAGCACCTGAGCTAATAAGGGCTTTCAGAAGGGGGCTCAGAGGCGGCTAGGCCGCTAGAGGAGCCGCTTTATAGTCTCGTTCGTTCCCACAGACCTGTATCCTCTCTCCCCTTGACCTTTAGTTCTCCGTACCACGTTTAAATTTCAATAACTTCAACTTCTCCCCGTAGCTTACAGAGCCCCCTTCACTATCTCCCTTACAACCTCTACCGTCTTTGTGAGATTCTATCCTTCTCTCCCTCGCAATTCTCTTTCCTACTCTCAGCTCCACGTCTTCAAAAAGCTTGAGGTCATATCTTCACGGGGCTATGGCTTATAATGACTGTCTCGCTTTCATAATAGGCAGCTATCCATCTTATCAGAGTCCTTAGAGCCTCTTCAGGGCTATTGAGACACTTTATCATGGTGGTTCTCTCACGACCGCGTTATCCGGTCGCATCAAAGGGAAGTTCTCGTACTCAACCCGTTGCCAGTGGTCGCCTGACTCTTAATTATCATTGCATGAGCGTCCCGGAGATACTAGTTATCGTAGTTTACAAGTGCATGTTAATTTAGCAGAGCTATTCTAGTCGTGGATAGCTCAACGCCTCAGGTTTTCACCCCACGCCTTAACCCTATCCCTAGCTAATTATGACTTCCTCGCCTGAGCCCCATACGATACCCGTTATCTCATCCTCCAGTATAATAAGTGATTCGTTTCCTTCTTGTTAGCCACCCCAGCTTCCCCAGCCCTGACGGTAAGCCTATACAGCCAGTACCCTCTTAAGGGCCGCAGGGTCACTATACCTCTCTGCTAGGTAACTCGATAGCCTGCGCTAGGTATTCACGGGAGGGGGTCTGAGTGCCTCTGACTCTGGAAGACCTGGCTCGCGGTTATGGGGAGGCTAGGGGTCGGGGCACGCTGAAGAGCTGCATTGTAGCTTGCATAGCTGCCGGCTACGATAAGGCTAGTTGTACAAGCTATTGTAGGTGCCTGAAGAGGGCTAGGGATAAAGATTTGTGTAGGCGCCACCTCAAAGGTCGTTGAAGGGCTACCAGTGGCTGCTCAAGGCTTTTAGGGCTCTGGGGCTGGCGATTTATAATTGTCTATTATACTGATATATCATGCTGGGGGCTGTAAGCTAGAGCTAAGCGGGTGTGGGACTTGGAAGGCGAGATTGTAGTGCTTACAGTGAGACTTCCCCGTAGATTGGCGGAAAGGGTTGAGAGGGAGGCTAGGAACGCTGGGCTGGGAGTTGAAGAGTACCTTGTAGACCTAGTGCTACAGCACATGGACCTCGATGAGAGGGCTCAGGCTTACATAGAGAAGGCCCAGGCACTCATGGACCATGCTCGGGAGGAGCTTGCTAAGGGTAATGTTAGGCAGGCCGCCGAGAAGGCATGGGGAGCCGCCGCCCTAGCTGTTAAGGCCTATGCAGCCTGGAAGGAAGGAAGGCGTCTGTCAAGTCACGGAGAGATCTGGGAGTATACCCTCGTGTTGCGAAGAGACCTGGGGGAGTGGGTGGGGGATTCATGGGCCCAAGCGTCTGCTATGCACACATGCTTCTACGAGGGCTGGTGTAAGAGAGAGCACGTGGAGCAAGCACTCAATAGGGTAGAGAGGCTGGTGGGAGAGGTGAGGGCCAGGATAAAGATGAAGCCTTCCTCGAAGCACAGGTAGTTCTATGCACGCCACCAGCCTCGACTTGTAGGCACTGAGGGGCAGCACCTTAAATGAGCCTAGACCACTCTAATCAGCAGCTCTCGCGTGAATAGTTTCTGGAATCCTCTAACATCTTAATGGCTTAAAGCGGCTAAGCACGATTTTGCCTCTATAGTAGGGAGCTAGGTACTATGAAGTAGCCTACTGTAAGAATATATTTTGATCCCATACTTTTTCTCGATGACACGGGCTATGGCGTGTATGTCTTCGTCTTCAGTCGCGAGAGGCTCTTTTAGGGCTATGGCCGTCGCAACTATGACCGAGTCTATGTAGTCTTTGAGGAGGGCCTTCCTTAGGCTAAACGATATCTCTATTATTTCAGGTATCGTGAAGGGTACTACTGTGAATGCCCTTTCTATCGCCTCAACCGCCTTGACAACCCTCTCCACAGGTATGTCGAGTTTAGCCGCCTTGGCTTGAAGCTCGAAGAGGGATATTAGGCTCACCTTCACGTCGCTCAGGTCTAGTGGAAGCCTGCCTTCAACTATGCCCCTTAAAAGGTCTACGTCAACGCTTATACCCGCTAGTGGGAGTAGGTAGGTGGTGTCTAGTATCATCGCTCCTCCAACTCTCTAGAAAGCCTTCTACGGAACTCCTCGAACTCCCTTGCAGTAACCTTGACGTAGCGTTCGGCGTAGACTAGCCTAACGATATCGTCTACACTCTTCAAAGCCCTTCTCAGCAACTCGTTAGCCACCCTAGATAATGCCCTAGACGTCCCATACCTCCTTATACTCTCCCTCAACAACATCTCATACACATCATCATCCAGGATCAAAGTTGTACGCCTAGGCATACAGTCACCCAAACGTATAAACGCCTAAACACCCTTATAAATCATCAGCCCACCAACAACCCACTACAAAACACCTAAGAGGGGGGTTGAAGGATCGTTCGGGGGGCGGAGAAGGTCCTACAGCAGAGAGGAAGTATAGCTTAACAACGCCCAGCTAGGCCCTTGCAGGCAGCCCCCTGTAGCGTAAACCCCCGGTTTACACAAGCATTGGGTGGCGTCTAGGCTGAGGGGCTTACGTTATGATCGCAGGGAACGCTTTCAGGGGTACCTCCGGGCTACTCGGCCTTGCGCGCCACTACTATCAGCCTGGGGCTTGTAGGCCCGTACTCGTCGCCCTTATAGGAGCCGTATGCCTTCTCCAGCCTCATGCCAGCTTTCTCTAGCATCTCCCTGAGCTCCCAGTAAGTGTAGATCCTGAGGGTGAAGCTCCTCTCGTCAACTAACCCGCCATCAGATCTCCTATAGTACCTCCTCCTAACGTTGATCCTAGCCCTCCTAACATCGAACACGGCCTCCTCTAGCTCCACGTAGTTGCCCGCCTCAGACCAATCCCTCTTAACCCCCCCATACACATAGACATCGTACATGACCCTCACGGGGTTTAGAAGGTCTATGAGTAGGGCGCCGCTGGGCCTCAGAGCCCTAGAGACCCTCTCGAGCACTAGCATGTTCTCCCTGTCGCTGAAGTAGCCGAAGGTTGTGAAGAACATGTAGGCCCCGTCGAAGCGGGACTCGTAAGCTAGCTCCCTCATATCGCCCCTAACAAGCTCGACGCTACCAGCCACCCCGAACTCTTCCACCCTCTCCCTAGCCCTCTCGAGCATGAACTCGCTCAGATCGTAGCAGGTAACCCTGTAGCCCCACCTAGCCAGGTATACTGCGTGCCTCGCATAGCCGCATCCTAAGTCGAGTACCTTTGAGCCTTGGGGGAGGCCTAGAGCCTCAACAATGAACCTAGCCTCTCTCTCATTCCTCTCCTCAGTCTCGAAGGGCCTGTAGGTCTCGTAGTAGAGACTGTCAAAGAAAGTCTCAAACCACTCGACCACCCCAGCCACCCCTCATACTCTAAGCTAGCTCCCGGCTTGCCATGCATAATAGTTATTGATAGTTTACATTTAAACCTGGCCCAGCCACTTTCATATCTTTAACTCCCCGGTCAAGGCGCTACTATAGGACCTCCCCCAGGTCTTTGAATACCTCTTTGCAGAGTTCCTCTTTTAGGCGGTGGGGTGGCTGTGGGCGTTTTGGAGTCTGTATGCTTTAGGGTTATAGGCTGGGTTGAAAGGGGCCTTCCTAAGGACCCTGGTGAGACGCCCTCACGCTACACTTATGAATCCATAATCAGGCTCATGGACGATTATTCTCGAGGCCTTGAAGGCCTTGAGGAATACTCCCACGCCATAATAGTCTACTGGCTCCACGAAGCCCGGGAAGCTAGAGTCAAGACTAGGCCTTGGGGTGACGAAGGGCTCCCTGAGGTAGGTGTCTTCGCCACGAGGAGCCCTAACAGGCCCAACCCTATAGGTGTTACTGTAGTCGAGATCGTGGGGGTTGAGCCTCCGAGGCTAAGGGTTAGGGGGCTTGATGCTTGGACCGGAACTCCAGTTCTAGACGTCAAGCCCTACGACTACTACGACGTTGTGAAGAGGCCTAGGGTCCCCTGGTGGTTTGAAAAGAGGTGGAGTAGGTCCTACGCCGAGAAGAGGTACGACTTGCTAGCCCCCTGGCTCGGCCCCTGTGGGTAGCCTAAGAGAAGATTAGGAAGGCGATCGTGAGGTCCTATCCCCAGCACTTCACCGTTAACCCCCCGGTTTACGGTCTCAAAGGAAAGCTCTTAGGCTAGAAGGCTTTGGGGTCGTTGGAAGATGTCTCTTAGGTAGGGCTAGGTCCTACTCTCGAAGGCTTCACTGCGTGGCTGATTTGCGAGGTATACTCTAGGTTTAGGCGTTCTAGTGTCGTAGGTGATATAGGCCTTCGGGAGGGCTAGTGGGTGTGGTGGCTGGGGTTGTTGTTTGGGGGTATTGTTAGGCCTGAGGGTGTTAGGGCTCACGTTGGCGTTATTGGGGGTTCGGGCCTTTACGACCCTGGGATCGTGGAGGAGCCTGTTGAGGTAAGGGTTAGCACTCCCTACGGTAACCCTAGCGACTTCATAGTGGTAGGGAGAGTTGGAGACGTTAGGGTTGCCTTCCTGCCTAGGCACGGGAGGGGGCATAGGTACCCGCCCCACGCGATCAACTACAGGGCAAACATCTGGGCTTTGAAGGCACTGGGGGTTAAGTGGGTTATAAGCGTATCAGCCGTCGGGAGCCTTAGGGAGGACTATAGGCCCGGTGACTTCGTGGTGCCGGACCAGTTCATAGACATGACTAAGAATCGGGGTGCCTACACTTTCTTCGACGGCCCCATAACGGTGCATGTTAGCATGGCTGACCCATTCTGTGAGGACCTACGCCAGAAGCTGATCGAGGCCGCCAGGGGGCTGGGGTACCCGGTTCACGGCACCGGGACTTACGTTTGCATTGAGGGTCCGAGGTTTAGCACGAGAGCCGAGAGTAGGGTTTGGAGGGAGGTGTTCAAGGCCGACATAATTGGGATGACGCTGGTCCCCGAGGTTAACCTTGCGTGCGAGGCCCAGCTATGCTATGCAACCCTAGCAATGGTCACAGACTATGACGTCTGGGCTGAGAAGCCAGTCACAGCCGAGGAGGTTGAGAGGGTTATGAAGCAGAACGTTGAGAGGGCCCGAGAGATACTCTACAAGGTGATACCACAGCTTGCGGGAGACCCAGACCCTAAGGCCTGTAGCTGCTGCAGGGCGCTCGAGTATGCAGTCGTCTAGCCTGGTGAGAGAGGCCTTCAGGGAAGCCCTCGCCAGGGCTAGGAGACTCGAGGCACCCAGGATCGAGGGAGAGGCTATCATAGCTGCCTCCCCGGGAGCTGAGCCCCCCGCCAGGATCCTATACCTCGGAGTTCTACACTCAGGCTCCAGGGCCGTCTACACGCCTCCAGCCGAGGCCGCGCTACACTTCATGCCGTATAGGGACTTCAGGGCGACACTGGTGCTCTACACCATAGACCCCAAGGACACTAGGGCTCTTCACGCCCTGGAGGCTGCGTCTAAGCTGGGTGTTAGGGGCTACATAGTAACCCCGGGAATGCACCCGGCATACGAGCAGAGGCTCGAGGAGCTTGGTGTTGAGATCGTGAGGGTGACTGGAGAGGCGCCGCTACTCGCCATGACTCTAGCCTCGTTACACTGGGTCCCAAGGATGATGGGGTTTAGGGAGGAGAGGTTGAGGGCCGAGATCGAGGCCTTAGACGACGCTGTGGAGTGGGTTGAGGAGAGGTTCTCCAGGGAGATAGGCGAGGCTTCCCAGATAGTAGGGGCTGGGAACTTCACATTATACTATACGCCTGCAGGCATGCCTGCCGCCAGCTACCTCTCAGCCCTCACGGGAGCCCCCATTAAGCCCCTAGAGGAAGCTCCCAAATTAGGCTCGCCCGGTGTAGCCTTCATGGCTAGCGTCGAGGAGGCAAGCTATAGGGACGTTCTAGTGTCTGCTAGAGTTAGGGGTGTCAGGCTTGCAGTCTTGGAAGTGAATACGGATCCCGTGACTGCTGGCGTTTACGGGGTGATAGCTGCAGCCCTGATAGCGGGGAGGGTGGTGTAGAGGAGCTTGTCTGGAAGCGACCCCGTGCTCGAGGCCCTAAGGAGGGTCGTGGCCGAGAGGGAGAGGTACTTCGATAGGATGGGAGTCTTGAATAGCGATGGTAGGAGGCTCGTGGCAGCCGCAGCTAAAACGGCAGCTAGGAAGGGCTTCAGGGCGTCGGCTAGGAGGGCTTGGAGGTACCTTAGAGACCCAACGCTAGACGAGGCTCTAAGGCTTATTGCATGGTGGGACTAGCATGTCCGGAGGATGGCTCAGAATAGATATGATGGTGTATACGAGTAGCCTAGAAGATCTACCCAGGCTTGTGAGAATCCTCCCGGGAGAAATAGGTAGGAGGGTCGGAGGCGAGTGCGAAGAGTATGCTTCAGCCGGGTGGGCCATGATAGCCTGCGGGGAGGGACTAGTGATCCTAGTCCACGCGGAAACCCCTCGGTTACTACCTCCACCCTCCCCTCCAGCCGGGGGGAGGATTAGGGTTAGGATAGAGGCCTTGAGGGCCCAAGAAGCATATAGGGCTTTGAAGGCCCTGGGAGACGCAGCTAGGGAGCTGGGGCTTCTAGTAGAGCCCTCCGGGTGAGGCTGAGGGCCTCTCTAGCCGCCACACGGGGCTTAACATCGCCTAGCCCGTGCTCCTCGAAGGCTTCAGCTATGGCGTCGGCTATCATAGCTTCAACCTCGGCTAGGCTATACCCCCTAGCAGCTAGCCTACCCTCATCAACCACCATCCTTCCAGCGACCGCGACGAACCTGGGCCTAGCCTTCCCCATCAAAACCCTTTCGACCCCCTCATCGTAGGCGGCGAAGTCGCCCTGGAAGGGCATGTTATAGATCCTATAGCCGCCCATCGTAGCCCTGTAGAGCACGCTGTCGAGGCTGCCGGGGGATAGGGATAGGGGGAGGCTTAGGTGGCGGGGCACAGTGCCTAATAGCAGGGGCCAATCGCTACCGAAAGCCAGCACCCCCGAGAGGCTCTTCCGGGTCCTCCCGTATAGTATAATGTTGCTCAGGGGGCACGACACACAGTATACACCCCCAGGTAGGTCCTCGGACTCAGTGCAATGAACAGCCGCTATCCTCACTGGGTAGGGACCCGGGCCTAGGACCTCCCTTAGCCTCCCAGCCTCCGCCACCCCCTCGCTAAGGTGCATCCCCATCACAGTCCTCTCTGAAGCAGCGAAGCTCATAGCAGCTCTCACGCTCTCAGGTCTAGCAGTACCTAGGCTGTGAACGAAGACCCCGACCCGAGCGAGGCCATCGGCTAGGAGCCTCCTTATCCTCCTAGCCGCCACAGCAACCTCCCCAACACTAGGCCACCCCCTCCTATCCATCACGGTAGGCAGGAAAACCGCCCTAGGAGCGCCACCTAGCCTGAGCCAACCCTCAACATTAGCCTCAAGCCTCCCCGTAACAGCGATGAGGGTCACGCCCTCAAGCAGAGCCCTCGCGAAAGTCAGCTCAGCAAGCCTAGACGAGAGCCTCAAGTCAGCCCTTAGCGACGCCTCATCAACCCTAAGCCTCCTAGTGGAAAGCCAGTGATAACTATCCCTCCACCTCCTAGCCCCAACACCAGCTCCGGGGTCAACAACCTGCGGATGGGCGTGACCATCGCTAAACCCGGGGACGACTAGGGTTTTGGCCCAGAGGTCCTCCCTCCACCTCATCCTAAATCCATGCACTACCCTGCCAAAGACTATCGCCGTCTCAGCCTCAATGTACCCCAATCTTCAATTCACCCGACTATCCCGGGGGGCTTTTGTTAGAAGAGTTTGTTGGGTAAAGGTTAAATAGGTGAGTCTTACCTGCAGACGCCTTTTCCTTACAGCTTCACGTAGTTTCTAGCTTGTATAGGACCTCCTAAACTATATAATATCATTTATTAAAGGTGCCTAGCAAAAATTGTATAAGGAGATTTACATGAATGTAGAGGAATCCAGCGTTAATAGCCTATGTAACTTCATGATCGAGGTAGTTAAGAAGCTCGAGAACCTTTCGCCGAGAAGAGGTCATAGGGCTGAGAAGGCTGGAGACGTGATCGTTGATATACTATCTAGAGAGGGGGTCTCCTTAGAGGTTATTAAGATGCCAGTAACTGTGCCTAGGCCGAGGATAGTTAAGGCTGAGGGGGTGCCTAGCGGTGTTGACATGGAGCCTAACTGCTTTGAGGGTGGCGTTGTAGATGGGAGTGTAATAGTCTCAAGCTTAGCTGTAAGGGAGGATTTCAACCTGCCGAACATAAACTACTCGCCATACTCGGACGAGGTGAGCCTTGCAACCTTCTACCCCAGGGCCTCTGTAGCGGTGAGTAGGAAGAGCCTACCATTGATAGCGGGGAGGGAGGTTAGGATAACGGTTGAGGTTGAGAGGGAAGGCTACCTCGACAGGATTATAGTCGTGGGTGACACGGAATCGCCCAGGACTATAGTGGCGACCCACTACGATAGTGTCCTCAACGGCGCCGTCGATAATGCCAGCGGCGTGGCAGTAGTGCTGGCAGCCTTAGCCAGGTAGCGCGGGAGCCTCGAGAAAGTTATGTTCGTGTTCACTGGCGCTGAGGAGCTGTCATACGAGAAGCCATACTGGGGGAAGGGCTACCGGGACGCCCTAAACCTCTACCCCCACGCCTTCGAGACCGCTAGGAGGGTGGTTGTTGTCGATAGCGTGGGGTTTGGGGAGGCGGGGTTAGTGAGGGAGGTGAGCCTGGTTTGGGAGGCCTTCCCTGTTCGTGACAAGGAGGTGCTGGGTAGGACCTCCGTGTTGATATCGATAAAGGGGTTAAGCGACAACGTATACTTAAGTTTCTATCATACTCGTATAGATACTATTGAAAAGCTAGAGTGTATATACATGGTTGACGCCCTAAAGAAGCTAGGGAGGGTT
>WAKF01000004.1 GCA_015523465.1 Aeropyrum sp. | reverse complement strand
GGTCCTACCCCTAGCCATCGCAGCATGGCCCCTAGCACTAATAGTAGAGGCCGTGAGAGGGTGGCCCAGCGCCGCAGTACTAGAAGCCTACGGCATAATAGTCATAGACGTGGTAGTAGCCGCCATAACACTAGACCAAGCAAAACTCGCCCACAAAGGACTAAGCCAATGCTAGAACGATGGTGGGCCCGCGGGGATTTGAACCCCGGACCACGGGGTCCCGAGTCGGGCGCAGCCCCTCATGCGGGGGGTGGCTGCGTACCCCGCATCCTAGCCAGGCTAGACGACGGGCCCCCGTCCCAGTGTGGATTCCAGGGGTGGGGGGTTTTAGCGTTGTCGGGGGCTTGCTATGGCGTTATGACCCTTCTAATGCATTCTGGAGGGACTTTATCGGCTATGTAGACTCTCTTCGAGGCTCTGGCTACCGTGTAACCCTTCCTCTTTACGCAGTTAACATCAACCTCCAGCACCACCACGTTTCTCCCATGCCTCCTAGCGACCTCCAGCGCCTCCTCTACTGTCTCGGAGAGGTGGACCTTGAGCCTCTTCATGGGTAGTATGCCCACAGCCATTATAGAGAGCAGGTTCTCCCTTGTTGTACCGTGGTAGAGGGTTAGTGGGGTTTCGTAGCTTAGGGGCTCCACCTTAACTCTTATCGAGTGACCGTACCTAGCACGGATCCTACCCTCCCTAACCTCGTACCGGCCCTTCGGGTCGAGGGCTGCGATGGCCTCTACATGCCACCTCTCAGCCCAGGGGTACCCGGCCCTCCTCAGGGCTTGGACTACCTCGTCTATCAGCGCCCAGCCCTCCCCGTCAACCCTAACTCCGTACCTCTCAGGGAAGTGCCTTAGTATTCCCGCCATCAGCTTGCTGAGCCTAACCCTCTCAGCACCGCCCAGGAAACCTTCAACTCCACCCCTACACTCCCTGGGATCCTCGGCATAGCCTCCATCAGAGCACTTGTAAACCCCCTTCAAGGCTCCCCAGACGCAAGATAATTCTCCCGGAGGGCTCTAAGCTATCTCTGGGTGCATTGTGTTGGCTGGTAGAGGGTATGACAGGGAGGAGGCCCTGAGGAAGATGACGAGGCTTATGATGCAGGGGGCTGTTATGCTCGGCGAGACGTGCCCCCTAGACGGCCTCCCACTCTTCAGGCTTAAGAGCGGCGAGGTAGTGTGCCCGGTCCACGGTAGGGTTCTCATAGTCTCGACTGACGAGGAGGCTAGGGAGGCTGAGATCGAGGGGATTATCAGGGAGGTTAGGTATCGGGCTGCTAGGAACGTACTAGAGAGTCTTGAGGAAGGGGATCCTAAGAGGATTAAAGAGTGGCTAGATGTCATAGAATCCACTGAGAGGATTCTGAGCCTGAGGAAGCCCTTGGAGAGTAGGGAAGAGGGAGAGGCGAGGAGCAAGGCTGGGAAGAAATAAGTCTAAGCGCATCCTAAGCATTTAGAGGGTAGGGCGTTGTGGAGGCTACTCCACGCTTCAGATTCAAGGCTAGGGTTTTGAGGTATAACGTGCCTAAGACAGGCTACAGATGGAATGGTAGCCTCCTCGTAGAGGGCAAGGAGGTAGGAAGGGTACTTTTATTGATGCCCGGGAACATAGCCCACTGGTTTACCCCGGGTGAGGAAGTACTAGTCGAGGCGTGCTGCGAGCCCCGTCCCTTTGAGGATGTCGGGGTCTACGGCTTAGGCGACTACAAGCTAACAAGGCTAACCCCTCACGGCCCCGTCACAGTGTGGCCGCCCTGGGAGAGGGAGTATAGGGTCGAGAAGAGTTTCTACAAGGCGAGAGTTAGGGTCCGGGAAGCCGTGTCTGAGGAGGACTATGAAAGAATAGCTGAGCTAGAGCAACACCATTACGCTAGTAAGGAGGAGAGGGTAGCTGTATGGGCATGCCCCCGGGACGGGGTTATGGTTGAGAGTAATGTGAGGCCCCGTTGCCCTAAGTGCGGGACGCCCATGATAGTACACGAGATTAAGAGTAGCCTCCCCAGCAGCAGGTTCCTCATACTAGAGCTTGCAGAGAGGAGGCCCTACGAGCCTAGGGTTATAGGGTATGTGAGAGTTGACACCCCCATACCCCTGATGCATAGGAGGGTTGTCACGGGGGGCGGCGCTATAATAGTTGACAGGCTTATAAGGGAGAAGGTTTTCCCCAAGGACTGGTTTCACCCCACGTTCTGGCCTATAACGCCTAAGGAAAGAAGGGCTATCCTTGAGAGGTTCCGCGAGCTGGCTAAGATCTATGGTAGGAGCCTAGCTAGGACTATGGTCGGCCACGAAGCGTCGGAGAAGCTACTGGCTAGGGTGAACACGGCGGCCGCCCGGATTGCTAGGGTAGTTGTACACCCTGACTATCGTGGAGGCGGTTTAGGCGTGCTGGCTGTGAGGGCTGCCGTCGAGTGGGTTAGGGAGAGGTGGGTTCCTGAGATGCGAAGGCCCAAGCACATAGTCGAGACTATAGCTGCAATGGCCCGATTCAACCCGTTCTTCGAGAGGGCCGGGTTCAAGTATGTTTGGGATACTAGTAGTGGGAGGCCCGTGCTAATGTATCCCCTTACGGGCGAGGCTAGGGAGAGGCTTGAAAGATTTCTAAAAGAGGATCCCTATGCCAGGCTACACGGGGGTGTCTTGTATAAGCCGAGGTTTAGGGTCGGCGAAAAGCTCTCGGGGCCGATAGAGCTTGTGGGGGTGTCTAAGGGCTACACTAGCGAGCTCGACCTAGAGGGCCTCGACGAGAGAGTTGCTGAGGTCCTGAGGGCGTTTGGAGTTGAAAAAAGGATCGTGGAGAGGGTCGTCCTGGATAATGTTAGCCTAACTATAGAGCCGGGTGAGTTGATAGCCGTGGTTGGTGCTAGTGGTGCTGGGAAGACGACGTTGCTAAGGCTGATAGTGGGTGCCGCCCTAGGTATAGAGAATCCCCTCTACAAGCCTGACTCGGGGGAGGTTAGGGTTCCGAGCAACGCTAGGACCTCAGTCCTCATACCGGGAGAGCTCGAGCCTAGCTTCGGCGAAGGGAGCCTGTTAGAGGAGATAGCCAAGATCACTGGAGATGAGGTCGAGGCCCTGGAGGTCCTAAGCTTCTCTGGGATAAGCGACGCAGTCCTCTACAGGGCCCGGGTAGGAGAGCTTAGCACAGGGCAAAGGGAGAGAGCTAGGCTCGCAGCACTGCTAGCCAGGAAGCCAAACCTGCTTGTGATAGACGAGTTCACGGCCCACCTAGACACAGTAACGGCTATGTGGGTGGCATATAGGCTCTCCAGCGTGGCTAGGAGGCACGGGATCACTGTGATAGTGTCGTCCCACAGGCTTGAGGCGCTCAAGGCTATGGAGCCCGACAAGGTTGTAGTTGTATCCGAGGGGAAGCTACACGTCTATAGTAGCTTGGGGGAGGCTGGTTTGGGGTAGAAGCCTTGCACGGCGCATGGATCCCCTGCCTAGACAGCCTCGCCTCCATCATGTCGACGTCTAAGCTACTAGGGGCTAGCGTTAGGGTAGAGGGCGAAGGGGGCTATGGGGGTTCTAGGAGGGTCCTTGTGATCGTTAAGAGCCGCTCGGCCCCGAGCATAGACGAGGTGCCCATAATAGATGCTCTCGAGAGGGCCGCGGCGAGGAGCGGGGTTATAGTGGAGTTTAAGAGTTATGAGGAGGGGGGTGAGGGTAGCCGGGAGGAGAGGCTTGCAGGGCTTGTGGAGGAGGCCTACAAGGCCGGCATGGGGGCTGTGATAGTAATCCCTCAGCCCCTAGCTGTAGGCCTCGCAGGTAGGGTTAGGGGGGATGTGTTGGAGGCTCTAGAATCCTCTCCTAGGGCCCACGTTGAAGTCAAGTTCACAAACCTACTCTACCTACCACACCCTGAAGAGGCTAAGGGTGGTATAGAGCTTGTGGGTAAGAGGAATAGCAGGGCTAGCTACTCAAGGATAAGGGTCTTGGAGGAGAAGGCGGCGGACCTCGGCATAAGGGTTAAGGGTCACGTGCTCCTTGACAGTAACCCCGAGATTATGAGGTACGTGACGTCACTGGGGGTCCAGGGCCTATATGTTAGGGTGCCTGTTAACAGGCTTGCACTCTACGTGCTAGCCTATGCGGAGTGCCTTGAGGGCGGTATGAGGGTTAATAGGATACGTGTCGAGGAGGCTAGCTCCCACACAGTATACTTCATGGGCGTCCCGGGAGGCCTAATGCGGCAGTTCGAGGCTGAGGTTGCAAGGGCTTCTCGGGGGCACCTAGGGCTTACTAAGGCTGAGAAGCTAGCTAGGGGCCACTTGGAGAGCTTCAGTACCTTTCTCTCCCTCCTAGGAGCCCCTGTCACGGGGTAAACGCTATTTCTGTGAAGGTTAGCATCGAGAGTACTAGGAGTAGCGTGGCTACGCCAGCGGCGGCGCCCAGCATCCTCCCCGGGACCCCTAGGAGTTTCTCTAGCGTCGCTACTAGCATGTGACCTCCATCGCTCATGACTGGGGTTCCTGGTAGGGGCAGCATTATGGGGGCTGCGTTGATAGCAGCGACCCCAAGGTTTAGTACGAATAGTGCTTGTAGGAGGGGTGTTAGTGGCGTTGAGGGTTTGCTTGCTACCACCACGCCGATCGTGCTCCTTCCCTCAGGCTTGATAACCTCGAGCACCCTATAGTCTCCGGCCGGCGTGAGGACCTTGACGAGGACCCTAGCTTCCCTCCCTGGGTCCTTAACCCCTGCGTCCTCTAGGGCCCTACTCAGCTCCCCTACAGTCCTCACTCGGACTCCGTTAACCTCGACTATAACCATGCCAGGCTCTAGCCCCGCCGCCTCGGCTGGGCTGCCATCTTCTACCGAGAGGACTGAGACCCCTTGGTATAGCGCCGGTCCTAGGGCTTGGAAGGCTGCTAGGGCTAGTAGAGCTATCGCCACGTTGACCATTATACCGGCAGAGTAGATCTTGAGCCTAGAGCCTAGAGGGGCTTTGAGTAGATCCTCCTCCTCGATCTCGACGAAGGCTGCAGGGACGAATAGGAATAGGGCTACGCCGAAGTCCTTAACCCTCACACCCTCAACCCTAGCCATCACAGCGTGGGCCGCCTCGTGGAGCGCAACCCCGACGCCCAGAGCTATGGCAACGTAGGCTAGGTCCTCTAGGGGTATCGTAACCCCTGGGATAAGGGGGACGACGCCCCCGCCGGCACCCTCGCTCCCCTCACCCCCAAACCTGGCAGCTAGGCTTCTATAGGCAAAGAGATAGAAGAAAGCCATCAACCCGAGAGTTACTGGTATACCGAGCCACCCGGCTAGGGAGAGTGCTGTTCTAAGCCTCCCCGGGGGGAGGGGTTTTTGAGCCCAGCCCAGCCTGGCTATCACGGCTAGGGGATAGACTCGGACCCTCCCGGAGGTCTTACCCCGCAGGGCGGCGTATACCGCTACCCACAGGGCCGCCAGCAGTGCTAGTGCTATTAGTGCGTGGTTGCCCAACCCTAGGCTCCCAGCACACCATAAAGGGGGCTTTCAAGGGTTAAAGCTAGGACCTACGGAGGACTGTGAGCAGGCTGTAAAGCCTCTGCCCAACCGTGACCCAGGATAGCACTGCTAGTACGGCTGTGGCAACGGTAGCCGCCTCTGGGCCTGCAAGCCAGGCCGCAGCCAGCCCCCCAATCACTATTAGAACTCTCTCACCCCTCTCAGCAACCCCCACCCCAGCAAGCCTAACGCCAGCAGCGTCACCCCGGGCCCTCAGATAAGGCGCTATCAGGCTCCCAGCAAGGGAGGCTATGACCACTATGGCACTAGCTCCGGCGTAGAGGAGGGCTACGTGGTATAGGAAGTCGCTGATCCTATCCAGGGTGGCATCTAGAACCTCTCCAGCCCTGGAAGCCCTCCCAGTAGCCCTAGCCACAAGCCCGTCAACAGCGTCCATGAAGCCGGAAGCGCCTACAAGCACAGCAGCAGCCAGAGGATTCCACAGGTAGACAGCCGCCACAGAAGCACCAGCGAAGACAACTCCAAGAACACTGTAGACGTTAGGGTCCCCACTAAACCTCAAAGCCAGGGGGAGCAAGGTCCTACCCGCAACCCGGGAGAATATGGGCCTAAGCCTAGAGACAACACCCACTCCAACCAGCCACCCAGCACACCACTCCAAAGGCTAGAGGTAAAAGCTAAACCCCCAGCCCCCAAATACTCTCAACGGCCGCAGGCCGGAGAGAGCGGGGGAGCCGCGGTCGTCTAGCCCGGCCCAGGATGCGGGCCTTTCGAGCCCGTGACCCGGGTTCAAATCCCGGCCGCGGCACCATAAATCAGCCTTGAAAACTCTATGTTGACTCCAAGGGACTGACAGGGTCTTGACGGCCCGTTTTCAGTTAACCTGGTTATCTTCCATCGTGCTATGAAAGCGCGTTAGTGATAGTTATAGGATCCGTAAATTCACGCTACCAGTTATGTGGCTAGGTCCTAACCCGGTCTTCACAGTCTTAAGGCTAGTCCGAGCGGGAGAATGGAGGTGAAGAGAGGTGGAGTTAAAAAGTTAGAGTCTTAGATTGGGGTAGGAGAGGTTTAGGCTTCTCAGCTTTGCTCCCCTGTTCTCGCAGGCACGGTCAAGGTCCTGCTCGTCTCTCTGCTCTGCCGCTCATTTTGGCTGGGAAGGAGGGTTTGAAGAGGTTCGGGAGTGACGTGATGACAAGCTTTTATCATGGCGCTCCTAAGGGAGCCCCAGGATAGCTTAGCTATCTCGTTTCGAGGACTTAACACTATTATAATCCCTTTTGACTCGTCCTTGACCGTTATGGTATTAGGCGGCACTAGCCTTACCTTACACTCTCCCCCGCCGCTTAGATAGCGTGCTAAGGCGTTGGCAAGCGCCTCCATACTCTCTAGGGGCTGCGAGAAGAGGTTCTCTACATCTTGGCACCCCTTCTGGGTTCTTGAATAAGCTGCTACACGCACTCTCATATTACCTATTAGATACACCTTATCACCGCAGGTTACCTCTGCTTCCTCACCCTCAACAACCCTATACAGCTCCCCCATGTCCACACCTAAGCTACTTGCATACCTTTCGAAGGACTTTCTATACATCTCCACTAACGTATCGAAGTCAACGTTAAGGACCCATATTACTAGCCTACCCTTAGCTCTCCCCCTAACGCCATTACCAAAAGGAGTAGACGCTGAGGAAAAGAGTTTCGCTCCGGGTATACTCCGCAACCCTCTAACCAGCCCCTTCAACTCCAGCTTCCTCAAAACATTCCTCGCATACTGAATATCCATGCCGACCCTCTCAGAAATTTCCTGGGCCGTAGCCTCGCCACCCAAGGAGCGGAGGGCCACAAGGGCCGCGACCTCACCACTACTCAACCTCTCATAGCTCATCGATTACCTCACCTCCTTCCATTCCCTATGCAGGCTTGCACCAATAGTTAGTTAGTGAGTTGCCAGCTATATAAAGGAGTTAAGGCGCCCCTAAAGGGGTTTCCATAGAGTAGGGAAATAGGATAGTACTACCCTTGCCCGATAAAACGGGGGCCTTTAGACTCTAGGGGGCTTGTGGGTTCTTGGGAATGGGGTGGCGAGGGTTATTGAGGGGAGCTTTAGGAGGCCCTGCAGGAACCTCTCCCACCCGAGCCCAAAGCCCGAAGTCTCCCTGTAGCCCCTTAGACTCCTAATCTCAATGTAGGGCCTATACAACTCTGTAATCCTGTCAATATCTGGATCCCGGATACTACCCTTCTTGGGGTCGCCGTAGAGTAGGAGGCCCAGGAACCTCCTTATCCGGTATTCAGTCTCAACCGCAGTCCTAACCCTATGACCGCTCCCCACGACCTCCCTATACCCTGGCCATATAATGTCGGCGTTATCAGCCACGGGAACACCGTTATAAGCTTTAGCCTTGACCCTCAGGCTCTCCCCACCCACCCTAAACTCCAGGTCGACCGTGTCAGGGCCTACAGGGTCCCTGTATGTCTGGTAGAAGAAAGTCTCAAAGTAAGGATACTCTTTTAGTACCACGAAGGTCTCGTATATCTGTGTGAGCTTGAGCTCCTCCCACGAGCCTAGGTGCCTGCTAGTGAACTCTCTATACTTCCTGTTGCCCGTGAAGTTGTAGAGGTCGTAGAGTGCCTCGGCTAACCGAACCCTCTTAGGATTACTAGCCATATACTCAACCTCCTCCACGTAGTCCCTGTCAACATAGTATAGCACGTCGTCCTCAGCTTCCTCGAGAATCCTCTTCACTAAATGCCTTATAAGGCCCATAGCAATAGACTCGTTCTCTTCCTGGCTAACCCGGCCCTCAAACTCGACGTGATGGAACTCTGTTAGGTGGCACCAGTCAGCCTCCTCCCTCCTAAAGGAGTTATAGACAGAGTATACCCTGGAGATCCCCGAGTAGGCTATCGTGATCTCAAGGTAGAGCTGGCTCGACTCGGAAAGGAAGACTATGCATGGGTCTCTGCTACTACACTGGTCTTGGAAAAATCGCTCTATGGTGAAAGCCTCAACCTCCAGCGGCTGATCGCTAACAAGCCTCCTCCCCCTAACTAGCTCCTTGAAGGCGGCGCCGGGTGATGAGAGCATCCTGGTTATTAGAGGGAGGACTACAAACTCGGCCCCCACAACCTTCCCAAAGTACTCCACAACGGCCTTATACATCGCAGCGTTTATGCGGGAAAGCCTCCTAATCTCATCAGGCCCCGGCTCAAGCCCTGTAACGTCAAGACTTCTAACATCCTCTATGGGCTTATACACGTTATTCCCCGTGTACTCGATCCTACCATCGTCTAGAGCACGAAAAGCAAACAACCCAGCAGCCACTCACTAACACCTAAACTACTATCATACGGGATACAAAGATATTTAAACATTACCCCCATCAATACTGAAGTAACCATGTAAAACCAGATAGACTATCTCCATAGCCGCACAGCAAAGAACCCTCAAATCCCCATATAAAACCCCCAGTCAAATACAAGGCCACCTAACAGTTCCTTTAGACAATATGGTGCGGCCGCCGGGATTTGAACCCGGGACCACCGGCTTGGGAGGCCGGCGTCCTAGTCCAGGCTAGACGACGGCCGCTCCGGTAGTTTACTGAGCCCGCTAGGGGGTTAAAGGGTTATCCATCCGACACTACAGCTTCTCAACGTGCCTAGCCAAGCATGGGAGCGGCCTCCGCTAAAGGAACTTTCTTCACCTCTCAGGCCGGGGAGTACTCTTCACAGGCCGCCCGTAGTAGGAGGATAAAGTTACCCCCTCATTAGTAGTGCGTTGTCGTCCGGTAGCTATTGTAGGACACTTAGCAAGGCCCTCCGCTACCCTCCTTTAGGCCCCGTTATACAGCTAAGTGCTCTTCTAGCTCGTAACGCTCCCTATTTTCCCTAGGGCATCATCCTTGTATTATTTTAGAGCTCGCTCTTACCTCTTTATCGGTACTTCATCCGAGTTGGTTTCCTCGATGGACTGTATAGACTGTGACACCAGTCTACCTGCGTCCCCCATAACATGCCTGGTTGAAGGTGTTGCCGCGAGTGAATGTCATGTGCTTCACACTCTCGTTAATTGTGGCCCTATGAGTTGGCATATTGTAGCTGCTAATTATTGCTATATAGCTCGCCACTGTTGGGTATGGCCTTCTAAGTGGTGCGGCGGTCTTGAAGGGCTTGTAGTATTGCTTGAGTCGACTTGAGTTCGTGCGTTGAGCTGGGGAGTCGTGGTTTCCCGAGTATCTTGCGGAAGCGCTTGTTAGCGTCCTACTCAGCTATCAACACTAGCAGCTTTCTCAACTATGCATCTTTCTAAGGTAAGTTTGCTGCTATGCTAGGTCCTTCGCTATCACCCAAGGTTCAATTAAGTCTTGGTAGTTCCTCTACGACAGAATGTGTAGAAGATGTAATTCTACATCTCTAGCCTTGGTTGTGGGGTTGATAGCGGGTGTAAAGGCTTATTTACTTTCTGTAAAGGATTCTTTACAGGTGTTGGGCTGTGTCCCAGCCCCTCTGGTATAGGGCTTTGGGGATTGCTAGGTACCTAGCCTTTGGTCTCGCTGTTCTAGCAGTGCATAAGCTTGGTGTCGTCCCAGGCCTGCTAATAGCCGCTGCTGTAATACTCCCCTTCGAAGCCCTCTGGAGCCTCGCCAGAGCTAGGGTCGAAGGGGTTATGTGGGATGAGAGGGATGAAGCTGTTAGGCTCAGGGCTTCGGCCTCAGCCCTATCCCTATTTCTCTCGGCCTCAGGGCTCGGGGTCGCCTTCGTCCTAGCGCTCGAGGAGCTGGGGTATCTGAGGCTCGAGGGTTACTATGAAGGCCTCGTGGACGGCTATGCCCTCGCAGTCGTAGCCACCCTAGCCTCGTACCTCGTATTCTCCACACTATACTCCAGGCTCATGGGTGGATAGGCGCGTTGAGGGAGTGCGTTGAGGTTAGGTTGAGGGAGGCTAGGGCTAGGCTGGGGCTGAGCCAGGAAAGGCTCGCAAGGGCTGTGGGGGTTACGAGGCAGACTATAATAGCGGTGGAGAAGGGCCGCTACCTCCCCTCCCTCCCCCTAGCACTCAAGATCGCAGCCTACATGGGAGTGCCTGTGGAGGAGCTATTCAGGCTGAGGGAGGAGTGTAGGCCCCGCGAGGCTGGGGGTCGCTAGCCTATGACTAGAGACGGCACAGACCCCCATAATGTGGATGAGGTCCTAGCCAGGCCTAAGAGGCTAGCCATCGTAGCCCACCTATACCACAAGGGCCCCACCAGCATGGCAGAGCTTAGGAGAGCCCTAGGGGTCACCTGGGGCTGCCTCTACAGCAACTTGAAGGCTTTGAGGAAGGCAGGCTACGTCGACACTAGGATAACCCTGACGCCCTGGGGACCGAGGACGATAGTAACCCTAACTCCCCTAGGCCGGAGGAAGCTCAGAGAGACCCTGGAGGGCTTAGAGAAACTTTTAAAACTCCCAAAGAGCCCTCGGGAAGAGCCTCATAGGACCTAAGCCTGCCAAATATCACACTACCCCCCTATCAAACCCTCACGACAGCCTTAACCTCCCCGTAGAGAGTCAAAGAGGAGTGAGAATGTTTTTGTGGAACCGATAGTGAGGGAGGGCTTGGAAGCCATGCTAAGGAAGGTCAACAGGGAGATTGCCAGGGTAGAGGCGAGGCTCCAGGCGATGGCTATGGGGCTGGGTGTTAGTAGCTGGAGCGAGCTGGAGAGACTGTTTACGGGTAAGGGCGTCGACAGCCCGGAGATAGACCTGCTATTGCCGGAATACCTCTACCTGAAAGAGAGGCTCCAGCGGCTAAAGGAGCGGAAGAAAGCTGCGTTTAAAGCGCTTGAAGATTGAGGTACATAATATATGCTATGCTAGGCATTAGCCTACGAGGGTTAAAATTGTTTCCCTAGCTGTCAGTGGTGCCATGCCGCCCTTTAACGGGAGTGATGCTCTAGATGATTTCTGGTGGGGGCTTCTTTGGCCTCATTACGCGATGACTTCGAGGCTAAAAGTGGTTATTGGGATTGGAGGATTGACGGCTATGCATCTATCAATGTCGAGGATAGCGTGGCTAGGCTGTGCACGGGCCCGAGCGAGGCTTTGTATTACTCGAACGCCGAGGTCTCGGATGGAGGCTTCGGCGGGCTGAGGTGGAGATGGGCTAGGGCTAGGTTTCGGGCTAGGATGACAGGGCTCCACTATGGGAGTGCTGGTGTTGGGCTGTGGAACTATACTATGGTTGTCAAGGATAGCGTGCCCGTCTGGTTCATATACTTGAGGGCCCGAGGCCGCTACCCGCTCCAGGGGGTCTTCCTCCAGGCCGGGAGGAGGTTCGTGCCAGTTAAGCTCTTCTCTAGCGTGACGCTCTACTACTTCCTCAAGATACTTCCCCCGCTAGCCCCCATAAGGATACTCTCTCGGAGGCCCCTAGCCCAGGACCTAGACCCCACAGAGTGGCACGTTTACGAGGTAGAGCTGAGGGGCGGGGAGGCGGTTTTCAGGCTCGATGGGGAGGAGCTAGCTAGGGTAAGGGTCCCTGAGGCTCGCCGCTGGAGGTTCCGTGTAGACGCTTGGATAGACAACGCTGTCTACCAGCCAGGCAGGATGGACGCTGGGGCCGTGTATAGGCATGTAACACAGGAAGTGAGGGAGAGGGCCTGCCTGGAGCTTGACTGGGTTGAGGTTGAGGGCGAGGGCTAGGACCTACCCCGGGTTTCCGCGTAGTCTAGGTATAGCTTGTAGAGGCGTAGGACCTCCCTTAGTGCCTCTTCCTCGCTGCCGTAGACTGGGGCCCAGTGGTCTACTATGGCCTTGGCGAGGCCTGGGTCTACGGGGATGTTGAGGACTACCAGGTCCACCCGGGCTCCCAGGGCGTCTTCTAGCTCTGCCTGTATCCTCCCCACTTCAAGAAGGCTCCTCGGCCTCCGTGAGAGCCTTACGGCTAGGTCTACGTCTCTGCCGCAGCCCCTTCTGGCTAGGGAGCCGAATGCTATCGCAACTCTTACCCCGAGCCTCGGTGCTATGTGCTTCAGCCTCTCCCTGACCTCTCCTAGGCATGGGTCTCCCTGGGCCGCGTTTTTGAGGGCTTCTAGCAGCCTTGGGGTCTTCTCCTCTATCTCGTTGAAGGCCTCCTCCTCCAGCCCTCTATCCACCTCGGCGTACATGTGGACTAGTATGTTCCTAAATCCTGCTAGGCCCACAAGAAACTCTCTAAGCTCTCTCGGGAGGCCCAGCTTCTGGGAGAGCCACTCCGCCAGGCCCTTGTAGGTTGCCGGCTTCTCCCCCTCCCTGGCGGCCATCGCGGCGGCGTAGTCTAGTATGGTCTGGGCTAGTAGCTGTGCTAGCCTCTCCACGGCGTATACTCTCTCCCTCCCCATCCTGTAGTCTCTGAGGGCCTCCCGGAACTCCCTGTAATAGCTTTCAGCTAGGGCTTGAAGCCTCTCCAGAACCGCCACCCTTCTTAGCCCCCTGGAAGGCTAGTGCCGCGAGGTATACTAGCTTAGCGTAGCTTGAGACGTAGGCTTCGAGAACCCTCCTACGCCACCCGTCAAGCTCCGCCTTGGCTAGGGGCTTGCTCAGGGCCTCCACAACCTCCCCAAGCCTGGGCTCCTCTACGTCGAGCCCCTCTACCTTTATTGCTCGGGCTAGGAGGGAGGGGTCGCTTACCTCGAGCCCGGCCTTAGAGGCCATGTCCCTGATGCTCCCCGCCCCCCGGACTATGCCTGCTAGCAGCTTGAGCCCGGCCCTCTCGAGGTCTCGGGCTTCAGATTCGGGGTTGAAAGCGTATATCCTGAAGTCCTCGTAGCCCACGTCCATGAGGACGGCGTGCTCCACTAATGCTAGGGGCTCCCTAGGCCTACCCCCCACGCCCAGTACTAGGTCCGAGGCTACGTGGACCCTCTCCCCATCGAAGTAGGCCACCGCCACCGCGTGGAATGGCATGGAGAGGCCGCGCACCTCCACCTTATGGGCTATAGCCGCTACAGAGCCCATCCTGAGAGCCCTAGAGGGCTTGGGGACTCTGAGGGCTAGGTCCTTCACCCTAACCTCGAGGGTTTGTAGAGAGGCTAGGAGCCTCGCAACTACCCCTGCAGCGTCGAGGGCTCTCTCCCACTCGAACCCGAGGCCCTCTAGGGTTGCGTAGGCGTGCTCGTCGAGTGCTAGGAGTAGTATCTCGTCTATGTCCCCGGGTCTCCACTCACTCAGACTCCGTGCAACCCTGGCCCAGTCAAGCTTCTCTAGTAGCCCAGCAGCGCTCTCCTCATGGACCTCAACTAGCCTTCTCTCCCCCACAGCATAGACGCTATACTTTATTAGCCCCAGGGGGACCCCGTAGGACCTCCTAAGGTATACTCCGAGGGTTGCTAGGCCGAGCCTCAGCAACTCCGGAGGATAGCCTTGGGGGGCCTCTAGCATTAGGCCGTAAGTGTAGTCCCGGTACTCCCCGGCCACGGGGGACTCCACGGGCACGTAGGCCGAGGGCCTGTAGACCCTAACCCTACCATCAGGGGTTATGTGGGCCCTCAGCCTCCCGCTCCTAACAGTCCATACGGTCCTATGGGGTATCTTCCTTAGGAGTCCGAAGCCCCTGCGGGGCGGGTAGACGATCGTCTCTACCTCGCTCTCAACCATCCCCCGGGCGAAGTCCGAGAGGAACCTAGCCTCCTCACCCCACCTAGCCTTAACGCTCCGGTACTCCTCCATAGCCTCCATGAACCAGTCTGGCTCCCTCCTAGAGATCACGGCCTTTAGGGGCTCCTCCACGATCCTGTAGACGACCCTGGGAGCCTTCGGGGGGTGTACCAGGTCTACCACCACTGCGTCGTGTGGGGGGTCGAAGCATCCCGGCTGGAACTTCTCCACCAAGTCACACCTGCCAACCTCCTCAAGCTCCCTCACGCCCCCACTCGAGGGGTCTAGGAGGACCCTCTTCACCCCGTAAGGGGGGCCATACTCGTAGAAGTTTAACCTCTCCCACAGCCTCTGCAGGGCCTTGGTATCGACGCCGCCTCCCTTCAGAACCCCTGCAGCCTTAAGCGCCTCCCTCTCTCTCCCCTCTAGCTCAGCCCCGCCTGAAGCCTGAAGTAGGGGGCTCAGCAGCTTTGCGGCTCCCGTCAGCAGGGCCTTGTAGTGGTTCTCTGGGTTAACGTAGACCCTCTCTAAGGGCATGCTCAGCCACTCTATAAGGGTCTTTACCCCCCGGGATAGGAGCTGGCGGTCCCACCTACCCCGGGGTACTATTATGGACTCGCTATACTCAAGCCCC
>WAKF01000003.1 GCA_015523465.1 Aeropyrum sp. | reverse complement strand
CGGCATTAACTGGTGTCCAAGCGGGTGACCAAGTAATAGTGAAACTTTACTTTAAGAATAGCAGTACTCAGCAACTACCAGTAACCTTAGGTCCTTAATCATAATGTTAAGTCTTTATAAATAAATCTTTTTTCCCAAGCACGATAAATTATATAGTATTAATGCGTAGATGCTCCTATATTATGTTTAACTTCGTCTATAAATATCGAAAGCAAGCTCAGAACCAGAGTATGTTTATGATAATTACACTATATTTTGTCCTAAGAGAGTTTTATACATGGGGAAAGGCTTATGAGGCTTACAACCCTAAATCGCTAAATATGGTAAACTGAAATCTAGACTAGACTATGCATATACGCATTACTAGAGAGTGGGTGACGGATAATTGAACTATGCAATAGCCACAGTAATACTAGTTGGAATAACAATTTCGTTAATATTCGGCTTTCTAGCATGGTTAATGGGTGTTTGGGTTGCTGAGCAGCAGGAATTCACAGTAAGGCCTATATTAAAGGTAATTGGTGCAAAAACGGGTCTTCAACAAGGTACTGGAGGTACTCCAGTCCTTGTACTTTATATAGAGAACAGGGGAGCGGCTTCAATCAAAATTTTAAGGGTTGAAATTAGAGGTAGTGAAGGCTACTATTATAACGATTTAAACCAGACGATTGCTGCTGGTTCGGAGTTAACTATAACGATAGATTCGTGGCTTACATCTGGTTCGCCGCCTCCCATCATTAAGGGTCACATGTATCGTGTGCTGATTTATACGGATAAACTTAGCACTATCTTCTATGATGTAGTTGCAAGCTAGAGGGTGTGTAGTGATGCTTCTCTCTTAGTCCGACTAGGATTATTAAATTTGATAAAAATCCTTGCTAATATTGATAAATATCTTTTCTGATATGAGATAACATCGGCAATTTTTCTCTAGCAACAGTAACTTCGTTTACATTTATGTTCGCCTCGAGAACCCATTGCCAGGGTGGTGCTTGTGTTAGCGTGTATCCCATTGGATGTACTATCATGCTTCTCCCTACGAAGTTCCTGCCGGCGTTTGACGCTACCGCTATGTATGTTGTGTTTTCGTGTGCCCTTGCCCTTGCTAGTACTGAGAGTGCCTCTTCCTTGCCCGGGCCTTTATACCATGCTGCTGGTACTGCTATTAGTTCTGCCCCCCTTAGTGCTTGGACTCTGAAGACTTCTGGGAATCTTAGCTCGTAGCATATAGCCACTCCGAGCTTTACGCCGCAGGCCTCGAGGGGCTTCCATAGCTCGTTGCCTGGCTCTGTGAAGTCGCTCTCCCTGTAGCCGTAGGCGTCGAATAGGTGTGTCTTCCTGTATAGCCCGAGCACCCCTCCGTCCCTGTTGTAGAGTACCGCGGTGTTCCATACCCTGCCTGTGGGGGCCCTTATGAATAGGTGGGCTAGCACGCATGCCCCCAGCTTCTCCGCGAGCCTAGAGATCATGGTTGAGGTGGGGCCTTCTAGGTCCTCGGCCTGCCTGTAAACCTCCTCCCGGGGCATGCCTGTGGGGTCGAACATCATGTACTCTGGCAGCAGCACGAGGTCGGGCTGGCCTCTGAGCCTTGCTGCGAGCCTCCTAACGCTCTCCAGGCTCTCCTCCTTACTCCCCGTGGAGGCGGATTGTAGTATTGCTAGGCTTACCTCAGCCAAGCCCCCCGCCCTCAACCCTTAACTACATGCACCCTACACTTAAGAGCGTGGGGTGCACAGTCTCGCTATCCCCCGGCTCCCCGGCACCCGACTTCGAGGCCCCCACGCCTATGGGCGGCTTCATCAGGCTCTACTCCATAGCCAGGGGCTCCCTAGTGGTGCTCGTCTTCACAGGGTCGCTAAGGGACTTAGCGCCCTTCTCGAGGCTGCAGGGAGAGTACTCCAGGCTTGGGGCTCGTGTCGTGGGCGTGGCTAGCGTAGACCCCCGGAGGGCTAGGGCTGCCGTGAGGAGGCTGGGGCTCAGGGTCACGGTTGCGTGTGACCCCGACGGTAGGATCGCTGGGGCCTACGGGGTCGCCTGGAGGCTAGGCCCCCTACTCAGGGTTAGGACCACAACGTTCATACTAGACGATGGGGTGGTGGTTGAGGTGCTCGGTGGTGAGGGGGCTGGAAGGCAGGCCCTAAGAGCCCTAGACACCCTGAGGGCTAGGCTCGAGGCCAGTAGGGGGTAGGACCTGGGGGGCTCATACTGCAGGGTCTGGGTCGTGGTATATGAAGGCGTAGCCTCGGGCCTTGGCGTACTTGTCGAAGACCGAGCCGCAGCCCCCCAGTAGCACGGGCTCCCCGGTAACGTAGAACCCGGCTCCCCGGCCTCTCACGTAGATCGCCCGTGCCTCCCGGGTGTCTAGGTGCACGACAGCCAGCACCCCGCCACCCCTCTCGCCGGCTATTTTCGCCGCCATAGCCGCAGCCCACCTAACGCTAGCCCCCTCAACAGCCAGGGTCTGCCGGGCCCTCACCGTGAACTGTGTCACGAACATGTCCCTCTCAAGCAGCCTGCAGAAGGCGTGGCGGAGCGAGGATAGGAATAGTTGGACGAACCTAGTCTCCTCCAGGGGTGTGAGCCTAAGCCTGAGCGCCTCACCCCCGCCTAGGACCTCGAGCCCCCCACCTATATCGCCGGCCTCCTCGCCACTACTTGCGGGTACGCTGGGCTCCCTCCTTACACTCAATCCGCTCCGGCCGTCTCTACCGGGGGGCTGTAGTGAGGTTTGTGGTAGTCTCGGGGCTGTCTGTAGTAGCTCCCTTGCCCTCCTTATTATTGCTTCTAGCTCCTTATCGTGGCTACTCACTCTAAACCCCTCCCTTTCATTTCGCTACGCCCTCCGCCGCAGCCCACAATCAAGGCTAGCTCGTTGCTGAGCGTACTCCTCCCCCTTTAAAGGTTGGCGTGGAGTACTGTATATAAGCCTTCATCCAAGTATTACTTACATTATATGAGTTAAAGTCCCGGGGTCTCTGAGGGAGCTTGCAGGCGATTATTTGATCTATTCGTCGTCACTTCGGAAATAGGTGTTCACGACGGCCTCAAAGGCCTCCTAACCTGGGGTAACGCCCCCTCCCCCGCTATAGTGGTGTTCCTAACCTTAAACCTCTCCTCCGACGCTACAAGCCCCCTCTCATGGTAGGAGAGGGCCTCCCAGTAGCCGTCCTCGTATGAGTCTAGCACCAGTATCTCCCTAAGCCACTTACAGTGCTTCCACCCGTAGAGGTGGGATATGTAGAGCCTCGCCGGGTACCCAGCCTCGGGCGTCAGGGGCTTGCCGTCGAGCAGCACAGCAACCATCCCGCCCTTCAATGCTTCCTCGAGGGGCATGACGGTAGCGTAGCCCCCAGTACTCACGGCAGCCAGCCACCCGCCTCCCTCAACAGCCAAGCTAGCCTTGGATAGTAGGGTCTCTAGGGGCACTCCACCCCAGGTCCTACCCCTAACACTCCACCCAGTCACACAGTGGAAAACACTACCCCCATCACCCGAAGCCTCTAGAAGCTCCCCCAGCCCCAGCTCCAGGGGCTTATATACCCTACCCCCAACCCGGAGCCTCCAGCCACTAGCCTCGACGAACTGGATCCCCTCGACACCGTATATGACGAAGTCCCTGATATACTTCTGCCCCGGCGGGGGGTCTCCCCCGCCACCGGGCTTAAGGTAGGTTATACCAAGGTTATACCCGTGGGACTCCACGAAACCAGGCCCAGCCTGGGAGAGCAGGCTGAAGTATAGCCTCGCAGCCCCAGCTAGAACCCCGGTAACGTTCAAGGGGTAGCCTCCGGCCTCGACGACCCTCAACACCCCAATATTGACGCCCTGGTGCTCTAGGTCGAAGTTGTATAGGTTGAACCTACCACCAATATACTCCCACCCCGAGAACCGCGAGACCCTCAAGGGGCCTCCTAGGAGCGTAGAGAGCTCCCCCGCAGCCTCCCTCGCAACCCTCACAACATCACTATAAGACTCGACACCCCCGCCCTCCAGGGTGCACTCAAACGAGAACGGTATGCCAAGCTCCTCGTTCAACCTACTATAAGACACCCTACATCCCAGCACACCAAACCCCAAGCCCCAGACCCCCACAGAAGGATAGTATACCGGCTCTAGCCACCCTTAACCTAAAGGCTATACGCAAGACGTTAACACCACTATAACGCGCTAGTATAAAGTGGGGAGCCCGGGCTTGAGCGAGTGGAAGCCCCCATTCGCCACGGGAAAAATCGTGGGTAGCTACGAGCCCCTAAGGAGGTACCTCGAGGCAGCCCGTAGGAGGGGGCGGGAGGACCTGGTAGAAGCGGCCCTCCTAAGGGAGGAGGACTTCAACCTCCTAAGGAGGCTAGCATCCCTAGAAAGGGTTAGCCTAGAAAGCCTCCTCTCCGCCCTAGAAGAGAGGTTCTACGACAGAGTCTCGGGGGAGGTTGCAAGGGAAGCCTACCAGTCCCTCGGGATAAGGGTTGACGAGGAGAGCGCTAGGAGGATGATGGCTAGGATACTGGCAGGCTGGCTAGTTGAGAGCGGGGAGGAATGGAGGATACTCAGGCTAAGGGCCACATGGGAGGGAAGCCAGAGCTAGAGCAGGACCTGCCTCCCCCGAGCACTAGCCAGCCTGAGCTTAGCCGCAGCCTCCTCTAGGGCCCGGGCTAGCCTCCGGTCCGCGAGGCCCTCCTCTAGTAGCCAGTCCACGAGGCTCGACAGGCCTATGACGTACTCCTCGACTACCACCTGGGCCATGAGCCTCCTCTCCCCCGAGCTAGCAGCCCTCAAGGCCCTCTCCACCACACGATCGCTGGGGTGAGTCCGCCCGGAGAGATACTTGCTAACAGCGGCTGGCGTGACCCCAAGCAGCTCCGCAGCCTCCCTTAGGCTACGCCCCTCAACCAGGACCTCCACTATCCTCCTACGAGCCTCCTTCCCAAGCATATGGACGAAAAGAGCGTCCGAGCCGTAGGCTCCCTCCTTCAGAGCAGACACCCGGGAGGGGGTTGGCGTGGAGGGGGGTTTAGAGGGTTGGGTCTCTAGTGGGG
>WAKF01000002.1 GCA_015523465.1 Aeropyrum sp. | reverse complement strand
TTCCACCCCCGCAAACTCCCCTCAACCTTACAGCATCGAGTGTTATGGATGCCAGGTCCTCCAGGCTCTCCATAGCATCCAGAGCCCTCCAGAGGCTATCAGAGACAGTAACGGCTCCGTGACCCCTAAGCACTGCAGCCCTACACCCACTACCCTCGAGGGCGGAGGCTACAGCCTCAGCCAGCTCCCTCGTACCCGGCTCCAGCCGGGGGACGACCACCACGCACCCAATCCTAAGCCTAGCCTCTGTGAATAAAGCGGCGTCTAGCTCAACTCCGGCCTCAACTGCGGCTAGCACCTTAGGAGGGTGAGCGTGGACCACAGCTCTAACCCCCTTACTCCCTAGCCTCCTATAGACTTCAAGGTGCATCCTCCACTCGCTACTAGGCCTACCCCTCAACACCCCACCATCAAGCGTCATAACAGCCACGTCGCCGGGCGACAGCCGGTGGCGGGGGAGCCCCGTAGGGCTAATGTAAACCAGGCCCCCCTCAAACACGCTAACATTACCGCCGGTAACTTGCACAAGACCCCTCCTATAAAGTAGAGATAGGACCTCCACAACATCCCTCGCAACAGATAGGCTAAACCCCTCCAACACCACACCCAAACCACGAATATCCACTGTAGCCTAAAACCCTCTCATAAGCAGTTAGAAGGACTATCAACGGAAAAAGGCAGGGAAGCCTGCAGATAAGATCATACTTGCAGCTTCATTACCTTAGCACGTGGAAGAAACTTTAAAGAAGGACCTACACCATTCCAGGCTTCAAGGAGCCGAATACAACCTCCATCCCACATTATTACTGCCAGCTAGGTAGTTTATAGAGCCACTAGCTAGAAGGAGAGTATGATAGTATAGATAGTTAGGGAAACGATGTTAACATGTAGTATTGATGCTTGTGCGGCAAGTGATGCCAGCTAAGGGAAAAGTCAAGCTATGAATTAGATTGCAGTGTCAAAGTAGTGGCAGTGTATCGTTAGAGGTTGTATAATATTACCAGTAGAGGTAGGTTGCACGGAGAATGTTCCTAAAGAAAGTATATAGTATACTTGAGAAGAGAAAATGAAACGGGTGGACTTATATTGCGAGGGTATTGAACTTTATTATGAGGGTCCGACCAGGTTATAGTATGGGTGGACCTGGTTTGACCCTTAAGTTAAGGGTTGGGAGAAAAGGATATATTATACTACCTAAATCTATAAGAGAGGCTGTGGGTATAGATGAGGGTGACGAGGTTATAGTTGAGATTAGAGACGGGATTGTGTTAAAACCTGCTAAGAGGAAAGTCAATATAGAAAGTCTTAGGAAATCCCTTCGAAGCCATGTGAAAAAGATTAAGAATATTCCTGGGAGGAAGGAGCCTAGGCCAGGCGAGCTCGCGGGGGTTTACTTGGAGGAGGAGTTTGAAAGTTGAAAGTATTTATTGACTCTCCCTTATTTATATATCTCAACACCATAGCCGACTCTAAGGATAGAGTGCCTTATGAGAATTTTTATATTGACCTCTTAACTAATTACAAGCCTTATACCGACGTTCTTGTGCTTGACGAGCTAATCTATGTTTCTAAGAGGAAATATGGTATACCATACGATCTTACAGTTGAGTTTATAGAGTCTAGTATCCGTCCTTATGTAATAATTCTGTCATTAGGGGAGGATGAGTACGTGAAAGCTGCGAAATTTATGATAGAGTATAATCTTAAGCCTTCCGACGCTCTACATTTGGCGGCTATGGTTAATAATGGAATGAGTCTAATAGCTAGCGAGGATAGAGAGTTTGACAAAGTATCGTTAGTAAAAAGAATATGGGTTTAATATGCAACTTTACTCACATCGTTTGAGAACTGTAGCATAGTTCATGCTAGACTGGTTCTACTACGACCGCAGTGCCGTACCATACTACCTCGGCCACGCCTTGGGCTATCATGCTCGTTGTAAGCCTAACCCCCACGACAGCGTTAGCCCCCATCTTCTTAGCCTTCTCTCTTAGCTCTCTCAGCGCTTCGTCCCTCGTAGCTTCTAGCAGCTCCTTATACTCAACCACGCTACCTCCGAGGATGTTCCTAATTCCGGCAGTGATATCCCTGCCAAGGCCTCGGGCTCTAGCGCTTGAAGCTGATACCAGGCCTATAACCCTGACTACACGGTACCCAGGCACATTGTCAGTTGTCACTACTATCACGTCATCTATACTCAAAGACGTCACCCCAAAGCGATCAAGTGGTCCCACGCTGGGATAAGCATGTAAGGCTACTCTCGTTAACCGGGGAGTTATAGTAGAGATTGGCAGGGTGTAGTGTAGGTCCTACCCTTCGAATGCTTAGATCTGAATTAAGCCCTAATCAGGCCTGAATTCCACGTGAATCGTGACAAGTAATATTAAGGAGAATTTCATGAAATAGTTGATGGTGATGGTATGCGGGGCACCAGACCCTCTAAGCCCTTCATCGTACCGCTACTTGCAACATTGACGTTGCTAGCCGCTGTTGCTATAGCGGTTCAAGTAGCTGCGGGTGAAACGCCTCTTCAGGCCCAGGAATCTATGGTAGACCCCTTAATGATAGCTAAGCTAGAGGCACTAGCCCACTGGATGTACATCGCGGGGGAGGACCTAGACTCCATTATGACCCAGTATAGCGAGGACGTAGAATTATACTGGGTCGGAGGCCCCCTAACAGGCATTTATCACGGGGTAGACGAGGTTAGGGGTGTGTGGGAGAGGTTCTTCACCGGCAATGAGGACGAGTTCGTGAGAGCCACTAATGTCAAGGTGCTGAGCCTAGAGGACGGGGAGTATAGTGTGGTAGCCGATGTTAGCTTCGAGGTCACAAGGGCGGCTACAGGCGACAGGATTGTGCTCAACCTAAAATACATAATACTCTTCACTGAGACTCCCGAAGGCCTAAAGATCACGGAAGAGTGGTGGATAATTGAGGGCGTTGAGAGGGCGTAAAACCAGTTACTTTTACCGCCCTCACAGGACCCTCCTAAGGCTTTTTTCCTGGGGCTCAGTGACGGTTATTGGGAGACCCGGGATTGCCCTTTTGGAGCCCGGGGAGGAGGTATGAGAGGATATGGTGGTGGGTTTTGGTGGGTAGCAGGGGAGGTCCTACCAGGTCTAGGATACTATTGGCGCTTATGAAGAGGCCCATGAATAAGAGGCAGCTAGCCCTCCACCTCAACCTGAATTACAAGACTGTGGAGAAGCACGTTAAGATACTGGAGGAGAACGGTCTCATAGAGCAGGCAAGCCCTGGAGCCTACGGGGCTCCCTACTTCTTGAGCGAGGAGGCTGTAAGGAACAGGGACTTAATATTAAGGCTCATAAGGGAGTCCCTGGGGGATGTTGAGGATTGCTAGGCCTATACTGGGCGTTAAACATTATCCTAGCGCTTATACAGGCTGTGATAGCCCTAGCGCTGCTGGCCATGTACATTCAGAGTGTGAGGGCCCTGGGAGGTAAGGCCTCGAAGCTCCTACTAGCTTTATCCTCGCTCCTAGCCTTTCAAGGCGTCGTAGCTAGCATTTCCTACTACATGCTCTCGGGTACTACAGGCCCTGAAGTAGCAATACCACTACTCCCAGTAACGCTCCTCGGAGTGCTCGTGGCGGGAACTCTGTTCTACATAGTATCTAGGTAGCCTCGTTGCTACTCTACTTCCAAGCGATGGGCTTCACTCCCCCTTCATAGCACTTATGAACTCGTCTACCGGGATGAGCCTGTATGTGCTAGTCCTAATAGTCCCCCTGCTATTCAAGTCCACGAGTACCCTGAGTAGTGTAGTCTCGTCTGGAGCCTCAACTATGTTGAGGAAGTCGTAATCGCCTAGTATCACGTACTGCGCTATAACCTTAACCCCCTTCTCCTCGATCTCCCTATTAACCTCCTTAATCCTCTCAGGATTCCTTAATATAGTCTTAGCCCCATCATCGGTAAGCTTGCTAAATACTGCAAAATAGGGCATAACATGCTCCCCTCCAATAGACCCTTGATAAAACGGCGAGTCAACCTATTTAACAGTGTCACCAAGAAACATACGTAGCCATGCCCCCCGGCTTGCTAGTTGAAGAGTAGTCGGCTGCATCCTCAGGTTCTACTCTCCGGCATAGCTTTAAGCCTCTCTAGCCGTGTCAAGTGGCGTGGATGGGCATCTTGGCTTTGAAAGGGTACCTCTTCATAGTATCAGCCGCAGTACTATGGGGTACTATTGGAGTAGCTTTCAAGCTGGGCCTCGAGAACGGGGCTAACTATGAATGGCTTATAGCTGGGAGACCGCTTGTCGCTGGCGGCGTCGCGGCTATGATACTAGTCGCCCGTAGGACCTTCCCCGGCAGGTGGGCAATGATAGTGGGCCTCCTAGCCCTCACGCCCCTCTACCTAACCTATCCCTACGCTGTCGAGAGAGTCGGTGCCGCACTAGCCAGCGTCTTGCTCTACACGGCCCCCCTATGGGTGATACTCTCCTCTCGGATCGTCCTGGAAGAGGAGTTCACGGTATATAAGGTTCTAGCCCTCGCTCTGGGCTTCGGCGGAGTAGTTCTCATAAGCATGCCCGGGGGGCTCGTCAGGCTAGAGCCGCTAGGCCTAGCCCTAGGCCTAGCCTCGGGGGTGACCTACGCCGCCTACATAGTACTTGCCAGGCTCTCACAGCTAAGGGGTGCCAGGTCTGAAGAGGTGTCCCTAGGAGCCCTAACCTTCACAGCCCCGGCAGTAACGATAGCCCTAGCTCCACAGGGGCTGCCAGAGCTGGGCGACATACCCTACATAGTATACCTGGGGGTCATATGCACTCTACTTCCCTACTACCTACACGTGAAGGGGCTCAAGCTTGTAGAGGCTGGTAGGGCCTCGATAGCAAGCCTAGTGGAGCCCCTGGTAGCCATAGTACTCGCAGTAGCGCTCCTAGGAGAGGACCTAACACCCCCGCAAGCCCTAGGAGCCTTCATGGTGCTAGCTGCAGTAGCCCTCGTCTCCCTGGAAGAGGCTAGGACCTCCCGGTAGCTAGAGCCTCCAGCACAGGCTCCCCCCGAAGGTCGAAGAAGGTCGCCTCCCGAACCTCGACCTCAACAAACCTTCCTAGAAGGCCGTCTATCATAGGCACCACTACGGGAGTGTAGTTGTCTAGCCTCGCCGTATAGCCGTTACCCCTCCAACTCCTCTCGGCAACGAGAGCCCTAACCCTCCTCCCCACGTACTTCCGGTTTATCTCTAAGCCGATCCTCTCTATAACCCTCATGAGGTAGCTGCTCCTCTTCTTCTTAACCGGATCTGGGACCTGGGGCATCCCAGCGGCCTCTGTGTGTGGTCTTAGGCTATACTGAGCTAGGTGGACCTTCTCGAACTTAAGCTCTTCTACGAGCTTGACGGTGTTCATGAAGGCTTCTTCCGTCTCTCCCGGGTGGCCTACTATTATGTCGGTAGCTATCATGGAGTCGGGGAACACCCTCTTAATCCTCCTATGGAGCCATTTATACTCTTCAACAGTATAGTTCCTCTTCATTATCCTGAGCACCTCGTCGTCGCCGCTTTGCACAGGGAGGTGGAAGTACTTGTAAACCCTCTCATCCCTATAGGCCTCTAGCAGGTCGTCTATGATCTTCATAGCCTGGTCTGGCGTCATCATGCCGACTCTAATCCTATACTCGCCGGGCACCTTCTCAAGTATCATGTTTAGGAGGTCTGCCAGCGTTGGCTTCCCTGGGAGGTCTACGCCATAGACTGCCACGTCCGTCCCAGTGAGCCTTATCTCCCTAGCACCCCTCCCAACGAGCTCCCTCACCTTCTCCACTATAAGCCTCGGCGGGTAGCTCTTCACCTGCCTCCTAGCAACCTTAGTTATGCAGAAGCTACAGTCCCCGAGGCACCCTTCTTGCACCATAACAGTGGCTGTCGCATCAACTACTGGGGGTGTTGGCATCCAGCTAGTATCCCTAACTCCCCCAAGCTCCACAATTCTCCGCCCGGCCCTGAGAGCCTCGACGGCGTCCCAAACCCTATCTACAGCCTGGGGCGATAGGAGGCTCGCATCCGGTGCCAGCCTCGCCACAAGCCCAGGCCTAGCCTTGACCAGGCAGCCGGCAACCACCATCTTCTTCCCAGGGAGCTTCCTCCTAAGCTCCACGATCCTCTCAGCAATCCTCTGCTCAGTATCGAGCCTCACAGCACACGTGTTTATAACTATATAGTCTGCATCCTCAGGCCTAGAAGCCCTCCTCATACCCCTAGACTCTAGTATACTAGCCATGTAGAGGGCGTCGAACTCCGAGAGAGCACAGCCATACACCTCAAGATAGAAGCTACCGCTCCCCCCACCAGCATTCACCCTCTTACCTTCCATACTACCGAGCCACCCACAAACGCTTTCTGAGAGCCCCCAAGCTTAATATTCCAAGGCCTACAAGCCCTGCATGGATACTGGAGTCCCGCCTGCCAGGCGATAAGCACTCCCCCCAGCCGTTTTAATAGGCGTCTCTATACGGCTACAAGAATTTATGGGGGCTTGTTGGGTGGTTGAGCTCTCTGTAGGAGAGCTGGCTTCGCTGCTTGAGAGGCATGGGGCTGATAGGGTATTACTCCTAGGACCCCCTGGTGTAGGTAAGTCTACGGCTGTGAGAGAGTACGCTGAGGCTAAGGCTAGAAGGCTAGGCCTACGCTTCCTAGACCTGGCCGAGACTGAAGCCTCGGAAGTTGATGTGGGTGAGTGCTTCCTCTACCTCCACATATACGCCCCACTAGTGAGACCCGAGGACCTAGCCTTCATAGCAAAGACCGGGTTAGGCTATGACTGGGTCCTACCCGTGAAGCTCAGGCTTCTAGCAGATAGAAGGGCTAGAGGCTTAGTGTTTCTCGACGAGATCACTAACGCTGTCATGCCTGAGGTACAATCAATGCTATTCAGCCTGGTACTGGATAAAAGGGTGGCATATACCAGGCTATCCCCCGGCGTAGAGGTTATAGCTGCTGGTAATAGGCCTGAAGATAGTCCGATAGCAGCCACCCTATCGCCCCCCCTGATAGATAGGTTTAGGCTCGTAGTCTCCGTTAAGCCCCCCTCGGTGGAGGAGTGGGTTTCCTGGATGAACAGGGTTGGGAGGCCTTGGGATAGGAGAGTTGCGGCGGCCCTCAGGGCGAAGCCGCAGTTGATGCTAAACCCCTCTATGGGTGGCGACAGCGAGAAGTTCCCCACGCCTAGAAGCTGGAGCACCCTTGCATGGGAGTTGGCTTCCGCTGGAAGGCCGGAAGGCGAAGACGCCGTGAAACTCGCCTCGATGATCGTGGGCTCTAGGGCTGCGAGGGAAGTAGAGCCCTTCCTCTCCGGGAAGGTGGCGGTTGAAGAGGCTAGCCTGGCGGAGGTTATAGCTGAGAAGGGGGTTGAGGGGGCCTGCAGCGAGCTTGAAAGGCTATACTCTCAGTCGCCCGCCCGGGCTGCCTGGGCCCTAACCCTAGCCGGGGTGGACCCCCTGAAGGCCGCTTCCTCGGGCTGCCTGGCTGCTAGGGAGGTGTATAGGCTTGTCTACGAGCACACAAGCTAGAGCCCAGGGGTTCTATGCTGTGTCGAAATGCGTTCTCCTAGGCTTGAGAGCTACCTACTTCAAGGGCCCCATAGCATACATCCTATCCCGGGGGAGGCTGCTACCACTACCCTCTATAGCATGTAGGCCTTTGGAGGTGGTTTCTTGGGGGGAGCTGAGCCTGGAGAGGCTGGAGTCGCTGGAGGGGGCTTTGAGGGCGAGGATTGCGGGTGGGCTGAGAGGGCGCTGGCGGCGCTGATAGCCCTAGACCCGGGCCTCGCGGGAGAGGCTAGGCTTGAGGGCTGCGACGAGGCCTGGAGCATAACCCCGGGAAGGGTTACGGCGTGGAGGCACGCCTCCCGGCTTCCTCCGAGGATTAGGCTAGCACAGCTAGCCTGGGCTTACTCCCGATCCAGGGCCCTCAGACTACTTAGCGATGTTGAGGCTCCACCCGAGGCCGTTATGACTGCTATTGAAGCCCATGCCCAAGCCACAGCCGAGAGGCTAAACCTTCCAGGCCCTATGGGGCTCATCGAGAGACTGCTACTCTCCACCGCCCTCCCCCAATGGAGGACCTATACTCCGCCAGAAGTAGCCGTCGAGCTGACGTCGAGATCTAGGGAGTGGGGCCTTAGAGGCCTCGCAGCCAAGCTACTCCTACGCCTATCAAGGCCCCAAGGCCTAGAGCTAGCTTCCCACGCTCCCGGTAAGGGTAGGGGTGGCGGGCGGGTCGAGAGGAGGTCTAGAGGCGAGGGCGAGCTTGCCTCAAAGGCTGTGAGGGCGCTCAGGCATGTAATGCCTGTGGGGGAGGGTAGAGGGTGGCTTAGGCCCTCTAAGAGGCTCCAGGCCTTAGATGACCTGCTGGTGGTGCCCGGGTATAGTAGGAGAGTCTCGGGCACGCTCGCTGTCTACCTAGATGTCAGTGGTAGCATGGAGGGCGGTAAGTGGGAGGATGCCCTGAAAGTGGCGGAGGCGCTTCTCAAAGCCTTCCCGACTCCCCAGAAGCGCCTGGTAGCCTTCGACGACGGTGTTAGGCTCGTAGTCGAGAACCCAGCGAGTATACGGGACCTGCCTCTAGCCCCTTCAGGCGGCACAAGCCTCTACAAGGCCCTACGCGAATTCAAGCCTTGCCACGCCAAGGCTATTGCTATAGTGAGCGACTGGGGGCTCGACGAGGAAGACCTGAGACACACGGTTTCATGGCTAAGAAGCCACGCAGCCCTAGGCTGCAGAGCACTACTAGTCACGGTCTCAAAGACATCAAAACCACCCCAAGGCCCCTGGCTAGTAGTAGCACCTTCCTAATGTAGGAGTAAATATAACCAGCCATAATGAAGCAGTGAGGGTCGGTGATGAGGCTGTCCATCACCGCGAGAGGCTCAGCCGAAAACTCCCTCCTCACCCCCTAGTATAGCTTCAGCCTCCCAGTAATCTTATCAACCAACTCTGCGGGCGCAGGACCCACAGCTACCGCTGTAGGAGTCCCTGGCTCTAGCTGCGTCTTACCAGCGTCCCTGATGAAGGAGGCTGGGAGCCCCATCTCGAGGGCACTCCTATAAACCTCCTCAAGCTCCCCTAAGCTATCAACCCTAACAACGATCTTTGGTTGGCCCAGCCTCCTCCACTCCTCCAGCCACCTAACCCACTCAGCCCTCCCCGAATCGAGTATAGTGAATACGGCCTCGCAGCTAGCATGGGCTGCCTGTGCTGCAGCCTTCCCCCTCCCCATCCTGAGGTCACGCCTCAAAACAATAACCTGCTTAACCCCCATACCAAGGCTACCCTAAACCGGCGCTGCCGAGACCCGTAAATACGGTTACCGCTAGCCCTGTGAACAGTAGAGCCCTTAACGCCACCTCAAGCCTTCTCGCCTAGCGACGAGTTTCAGGGTCTAAGTATTACTGGTACTGGCGATGCTCCAAATTTTATAGTATCACACAGGCTACTCAATGCTATGGGGGTTTACGTGTCCACAGGTTTGACGGCCGAGGATGTAGTCAGGCTTTTTGAAGAAGATCCCAAGGCTAGGAAAAGGCTAGCTGCGCTCCTCCTAGCCGAGTCAGGCTTGAACGTTGACGTGGTCAACACACTCGTGACCAACATGGCGACAAAGCAGGACCTACACGAGCTAAGGGAAAGTTTGAGGAGCGAGTTCCGGGGGGAGCTTGAGAGGCTCCGAGGGGAATTTAGGGGAGAGATAGCAAAGCTGAGAGAGGGGTTCGCTGGAGAGCTGGGGGGTGTTAGAGCCGAGCTTGTGGATGTTAAGGGTAGGCTCGGTAGCCTGGAGGAGAGGCTTGGCAGCTTAGAAAAGAAGCTTGAGGGTGTAGAGGCTAGGCTCGGAGATGTTGAGAGAGAACTCTCAGGGGTGAGGGAGAGGGTAGCGAGGGTAGAAGGGGCGTTAACAGAGCTGTCAAAGAGGATGGATGGCCTAGAAAGGAGTGTCAACGAGAGGATTGGGGATCTTGATAAGCGTATTGACTCTCTAGACAAGAGGATTGACTCTCTTGATAGGAGGATGGAGGAGATGGGGAAGAGGCTAGACTACGTTGCGAGGATGAATATGATACTCACGATTTCAGTTATAGCTACGCTGGTCGCAACGATCATCCTGAGAATGATACCATGAAGGAGTCATAACTAGAAGAGTCTCATGCCGCATGTTAAACCCGGGAAGGACTCCGCTGGCGCTAACCTCAGCCCTCGGCCTCGCTGGCCGCTTCTACTTCTGCTATAAGGCCGTTAGTTCTGGGGAGTCTTAGCGTGTATATGGGCCTCGCTACCCCAGCCTCCTCGAGTATCTCGCATAGCTTGCACACCCTCCTCCCCGGGCTCGTGGGCTCTCCGCACCTCTCGCAGACCCCCAGCCTCTCAGGGCCCCCACTCGAGGCTAGGTCCCTCAGGGCCTCGTCTAGGGCCTCCATAATCTTCAGCAGGGTTCCGGGCCTCTCGGCCTCGACCTCGTATAGAGCCTGCCTGACTCGAGCCCTCAGGGTCGGCTGCATGTTTATGAACATGCACTCTGTTTCCTGTAGGGGATAGCCCTTCAGGTGGGCTAGGGCGGCTGTCTCCCACTCATACACCTTCCTCAGCGGCTTAACCCTCGGGACCACGCCGGGAGCCTTCGGCCTGTGGAGCGGGTGGGTTTTTAGCAACCCGGCTATGTCGCCCCTCAGGAAGTTGACTACCACCGTCTGGGCTTCGTCGTCGAGGTTATGAGCAGTAACGACCTTAGTAGCCCCGTAGGTCCTAGCCACAGCGTTTATAATCCTCCTCCTAGATATACCGCAGTAAGTGCAAGGAGCGTGCCTCACACCCCTCTTAAAGGCCCTTGACACCACCTCGTAGAGGCTATAGCCCACGTACTCCCTAATACTAGTAACTACTACCTCAACCCCCCTCTCCCTAGCGACCTCCCTGAGCCTCCTAACGTCCTCCTCCCTATTATACCCGGGGATACCCTCAATGACAGACACACCCAGGACTTTAGAGGGCTTCACAACGTCTGGTAGGATATCGAGGAGCACGTAGCTATCCTTACCCCCGCTCAGAGCAAGCATGACCGTGTCACCAGGCTCTATCATACCCCACCTCTCAACCTCCCTCCTAGCCCTAGCTATGATGTCCTCCCGGAAACACTCGAGACACAAAGCCCTTCCAGTATGCCTCTGAAGCACGACAGCCCTCCTAACACCACACACTTCACAAGCTCTCAAGCCAGACGCACACCCACGTAACAATAGAAGTAAGAAGTCTAGAGCCATTATGCAGAGTCTAATAAAGGAGCCTATGAAACCTACAAAACCTAGCGCTATAAGGGGGGCGGCTCCGCAGACCCGTTATACATCATTGAAAGGCTCAGTGATGCAGAGCCGCTTCACCACCGCCCCCGCGATATCGTAGACGGCTCCAACACCCTTAAACGCTAAAAAGCCCCAAGGCGACTAGTGAATTTAACGGCGCGGGGGTGCCCGAGCCTGGCCAAAGGGGTCGGGCTCAGGACCCGATGGCGTAGGCCTGCGTGGGTTCAAATCCCACCCCCCGCACCATCGTGTGGCAAACTCTCCGTATTTAATATGATTGGGGGATACTGTTCCTAGTAGATTTGTTAATAGTCGACAGTATCTATGTTTAGCACTCCTCTTTTACAAGTGATGATTGGTGAATTATAATGTAATTCTGTAATCCCCTATTGCAACACTTTTTGTAAGCTATCTTCTACACCATATTCCAGAGAGTATATCATACTTAATAAGTAGGTAAGGGTGGGCTAAAGCTTAATAGCCTCACAAGTTTACTAAATTAATGAAAACGGGTGGATGACTATGGCTTCGCCTGTTCAAAGGATATTGAGCGATATGATAAGGATTCCTGGAATCTCCGCTATATTCGT
>WAKF01000001.1 GCA_015523465.1 Aeropyrum sp. | reverse complement strand
GAGATGTGTATAAGAGACAGCTCCAAGGGGCTAGGGGACCCTAGGTTAGACAGGATAGCTGAGAGGCTGGTGGAATACAACGTACTATACCCCTGTAGGATGGCGGGGGAGGAGGCGTACCTACCCCAGCTACCCATCTACGCCCCAGCAATACGCCTAGCAGCAGAGAAGAAGCTAGACAGGACCTCCCGTATCCCCCCGGATACGCTAAAAGAGCTTGCCGAGAGGAACGAGTGGAGCCGGTCGAGATGCATGGGAGCCCTCCAGATCGTTTAGCTAGCCCTCTAGCCATGTGAGTACGAGTACTTTCAGTAGCGTTTAGGTACCCTTTAGAGATAAGTTTTATTTCTAGATAAGAGTTTGAGCTATAACAACCTCTACCTACTCCCTTACTACTCCCTTCACGCATCGTTTAGCTTTAAGGGTGAGGATCGAGTCTAAACGGCTCCCGGCCTTCCCTCTTCTCAAAGTATTAAATAATTTAGGGTGGTTAGGGGGTTTCATGTCTCCCACCTCTACAGCACGCTATTAAGTAGCTGTACCATTTATCGTAAGCTACATGTATAAACTAACTGACTAGTTAGTTGGTGGTGAGGAGCTATGGGGGCTAAATCTCCCCTGACAACCCGGCTGATTATGTATATAGTGGATAGGTCGAGTAGCACTAGGAACCCCGATGAGAGTGGTGAACCTAAGGAGGATATTATATTTTCCGCCATTAATGAGGGCTTGAGAAAGTTCTTTGGGAAGCTTGGGGAGGAGCTTGCCCAGCCTCAGGGTGGCGAGCTTAGGGCTAGGGCTCAGACGACGTATCTGGCTATAGGGTATTTCGGCGAGGAGGGCTATGACGATAGCAAGGACTACTTGTTTGCCCTGCCTACTGGTAGGAAGGTTGACAAGCTCTCTAACATCTACGATGCAGGGGGCGAGAAGATCAACGTCATAGATAAGGATGCTTACTATGGCATTAACCAGGATGGAACCGACTTCGGGCAGGCCATGAAGGCTGTAGAGAACTCTATAACACTGCTCACGGGCTACACGGACTCTGTGAGTAGGAGGAACCTCAGGACCTGGGTTATACTGATCACGGATGGATGCTACAATCTAGTCAGGGGGAGGCAGCTAACCGTCAGCGACGTCTACCAGACTCTACATGAGGCGAGTTTAGAGCTGAGCACAATGCTTACGGGCATGAATAGGGGTGTAATCACGATAATCTATGGAGACACCCGCTTCCCCGAGGACGACGGGCATATATGCCCTGTGAGGGCGGCGCTGACAAGCTCTAAGCTAGACGAGCTTGATGACGCTATCAGGAGCTCCCTTAAGTCTCTGGAGAACGCGGGCGTGCTGGAGAGGGGTAGCGATATATTCGAGATGGACGTTCCCTTCAGGGGTGGCAAGGTTAGGGATTACGCTGTGTGGCGTATTAAGGACCTAGCAGCCCTGGCAGAGCTGGTTTTCAAGACGACCACTAACCCGACCGGCGGGAGGTAGTGTGGAGGCGTTCTAGGTGGGGGCTCTATGGGTGCGCGGGCTCCATATCTTTATTGCACCCCCATAATCTATTACTCGCCACGTAGCATAGTCTTTCGTGACGTCGAGCTTAAAGAGTCTAGCGCTGTAACTAGCCGGTGGAGAGGGGTTATAGACTACGAGGGGGCTAGGTTCTACCTTAAGGTCTATGAGGGTGACTCTAAGAGGGCGATAGAGGCGAACTTGAACTCTGTAGTGGAGGCTAACATCTCCGTCGCCAAGGGCTTCTCCATGCACGGCTTCAACCTGGGAAGGATGGCTACCGACCTGGTTGAGGGGGGTGTAGCCCCCGTCATGCTGGTTTGTAGGGGGGCCGTTGAGGATGGTGGAGAGTTGAGGAGCGTGTTGGGGCTGGCGGCTCCCTATGTTGAGGGTGAGAACCTTCTACCCTATACGCTACCCCGGGTTGAAGGTAGTAGTGAGGGGCTCGAGGAGGGCGTGGTTAGGAGGGTCTTCTGCTCCCTCTTAGAGATTACTGCTAGGATGCACGGCTTGGGGGTGGCTCACGGGGATTTGAAGCCCGCCAACGTTATACTCCACAGCGACAGGCCCGTCATAATAGACTTTGACGGCGCCGTGCCAGCCACTAGGGGGCCGCCGGTGTTCTGTTTCAACCCGGCTAACGGAGACCTGGCGGAGTTTAGCGGGGTGAACGCTGACTGCTCCGACCCCCTCAAGGCCGACTGGATAGGCATCATATATACCGGGACGCTGCTAGCGCACGCCAGCAAGCCCGTGATCGAGGCGAGGGAGGGCGCTTCGGATCCCTCCATAGAGGATCCTAGGGTAAGGCAGGCTTTCGAAAGCGTTATGGGTCGGAGTTTCGTTGAGGACCTAGAGGCGGCTTTGAAGGGCGCTGGCCCCCCGGATCCTAGCCAGCCTGTAGCAGGCCTGCTAGAGAGGATGAGGGGTGAAGGGGTTTGCGGGTGAATGGCTGCGTGAGGCACGTGTTCAGCGTTAAGGGCGACGACGTCGCCTACTGCATAGCCGAGGATAGGGGGTTAATGGCTCTAGTGGCGGATGGGGCTAGCATCACGGAGCCCCTAGAGGGCGAGGAGGAAGCCCTCAACACCGGCGTGTTCGCCGCTCAAATTGTTGCGCGCCAGATTGTAGAGTTCTACCGGTGCTTCAGAGACGAGGAGTGTGGAGGCGGAATCCCGCTTGAGAACCTGCTAAGCTACTACCTTAACTCTACTGTAGGTCCTAGCGTGGAGCACTTCGGAGTGTTAAGGAGGATAGCCGGCAAGCTAAAGCGCCTCCTAGGGCGGGAGGCTAAGGTGGTATCATCCTCTACCCTGGCCGCGGGGATTGCTACTACAAGGGGCGTTATCGTAGCTTCCATAGGGGACTCGACAGTATCCCTGGCGCTGTGCCCGCGTGTGGGGGAGGAGGATCTTGGGAGTAGGGTTAACGCTCTAGACTTGATATCCCGCGTTAAGTACTCCTCCATGATGCCCCCGGGGGCTCCTAGGTTTGTGAGGTCCAACCTTCATTTGAGGAGGCCTAGGCCCACGATGCATGGGCTACTCTTCGAGGCGAGAGTTGCCGCGGGCCCCGTACCATACGTTTACATGGGCCCCTCAGCCCTCGCAGCTTACTCTACAGTCTACAGCGGCTTGGTGGTGCTTGCGTGGAGTGATGGTGTCAGGCTTGGAGCCCCGCTGGTAAGGTTTAATGGGGGTCCCGGCCCCTCGATCGACTATAGCGTGCTCGACTTCATCACAGGCTATGCTCACAACGAGGCTACAGAGGCTCTGAATGGCTTGTTGAAGCTGGTGGAGGGTAGGTTGGATGTGCTCGTGGACATGAAGGCCTACCACGCCCTACTACTGATGGGGTGTCTAGCGTTAAACGGTCTTGTGGGGAGAGAGGGCATAGAGGATACTGTAAAGGCTGTTCTCGGCGACGGCTCGAGAGCTGGCTTAGTGGAGGTGGCTGACGATAGGAGTATAGCGTTGGCTTACGGGTGGCCCCCGGTTGAGGCGGGCGGAGATAGTAGTGGGGAGTAGGGTCTTGGATGGTCTTGAAGCCCTAGCTCTAAGAAGCTACCCTAACGAGGCTATAGCCTCCCTACACGGATATATAGTGTCGGCGGGTGGTTCAAGGTTAAAGGCCGTCATATCACTCGCCGCCAGGACCTACATAGCCAGGCTAGCGGCAACCCCCCTAACAGTACACTTCCAGCTATCCCCAGCCTCACTCCATAACCCCTCATGGATAGGAATGTGGCATAGCCACCCTAACGGGAGGGACGAGCTATCACATGAGGACCTGGAAACTGCGAGGTCCTTAGCGAGGGCTAGGGGAGGCCCGATCGTCGCTGGGGTGACGGCAGTGGGGATGAAGGGTGATACAGCCTTCTATGGCCACGTATTCAAGCTAGTAGACGCTAGTGGAGCTGTGCTTGGGGAGGTGAGGGTGAAGAGGGCTAGAACCATTCCCTAGACGCCACCCCTAATCCTCGGCGAGATCCTTCCCCGCCTTACCCT